>JAOPXK010000166.1 GCA_025965195.1 Marmoricola sp. | reverse complement strand
CTCGAGGTAAAGCCCGCGATATCCCGAGTAGTCGGCGATGTCGGGTGTGAGAAACGCGATCGGCCGATCGGTCGCAAGAAAGTCGAAGAAAATGCTCGAATAATCAGTCACGAGAATGTCCGTCGCGCCGAGCACCAGGTTGGTGGGGATCTCGTTGGGCACGAGATAGCTCCGCACCGCCGGCAGATGCGCGGCGAATCGGTGAACCGCCTGGTGGGTCTTCAAAAGGACGACGTACTTCTCGCTGTCGATCAGCGAGGTCAGCTCGGTGACGCGTTCGATCAGTTCGGTGGCATCATCCTCGGGGCGGTTGAAGTTGGTGCCCTTCCACGTCGGTGCGTAGAGGATGATCTTCCGGTCGCCGATTTCGACGCCCGTGCTCTCGAGTCGGGCACGAGCGGCGGCGGCGCCGGCGTCGTCGAGGAACTGGCGATCGATGCGCGGGTATCCCTCCTCCACGATCCTCCCGGTGTAGATCTCCCGAAGCAGGTACGCGCTCTCATACATCTGGTCGGCCATGAAGCGGTTGGCCGCGAGCAGGTAGTCTGCCTGCAGGAAATTCCGGATGACGTTGGCCACCCGCGACGCCTGCTCCCCGATGTCGTAGCCCATCTGCTTCAGAGGCGTGCCGTGCCAGGTATTCAGGTACACCTGGCCCTCGCGCTTGCCGAATTCGGGAGGGAACGTGGCGTTATTCACGAGGTATTGACTCGTCGCCATTGCGCGGTGATAGGCGACGGAGCGGGTTCGAACGAATTTCACGCGTGGGTTGCCGGCGAACTCCCGGATCGTCGACCGGTAGGCGGCAAAGTCGCTCAGCGACCAGACGTGCGAGAAGTCCGCGAATTCCGGTGACCCGAGCAACTCGCGGAAGATCGCCTCAGGGTTGCAGAGCATCCCGTTTCCGGCGAAGGACTCGTAGAGAACCGTCGACGGACGAACGGGCTGGCGACGCCAGTACGCATAGATTTCGTGTTTCACTGCGCGACCCAGTCGGTCGCGATACCGCTTCAGTATCGAGGTGTAGCGGCGCAGCATCCGAACCGGACGCGAGACCGGTTCCGGAGGCAGAGGGGTCTCGACGTCGGCCGATTCAACCGCTACTGCGGGTTCATCTGGTTGTTCGACCGAGGAGGATGACGTGCTCGACATGTGTTCCGACCGTATCGACGGCCATCGGAGAGGTGCTCCCGATCCGCCGTTTCATTGACAAAGGTTCGATTCGATCTTACCGAGCGATACTGCGTGACCGCCGGTCGTCGGCAGCTCAGAGATCACGGTTCGCCCACGATTCCTTAGAGCCGCGGAGCCCGCGCTACCAGTGACGGATCGGGCTCGCGACGACCAGCGAGTGCCATTCGCGCGCAGGACGACGGATGCGCACGGCGCGTCCGGCAGCGGCGCCGATACTCTTCGCCGCCTTCTGCGACGGACGCTCCACCGCGAGGTAGAAGCCCCAACCCGTGGCGACCGCGAGCGGCGGGACCAGCGCGGCGATGAGGATCCACGCAGAGTCGCCGACAAGGTACGTGACGACGGTAAGCAGAGGAACGTGAACGAGGTACAGGCTGAAGGAGATCTTCCCGAAGAACTGCGGTACGCGCGCCGACAGGGCGCTGTCCAGCGTCGGCGAACCGATCACGCTGAGCACAAGCCCAACCGCGCCGAACGCAGCGGCGCCGGTGGCGAACGTCGCGAGCGCTCCCGCGCCCGGGAGTCGACCAACGATCGGTCCGAGCACGATGAGCAATGCGGAGGCGGACGCCGTGAGAGTCCAGAATCGACCGCTGCGCTTTCGCGCCCACGTCGTGATCTCCTCGATGTGGACTGCGGCGAGCGTTCCCGCGAGGAACAGCGGAAGGTAGGTCAGTTGCGCATTGTTCGCGAAGGTTCCCACCGTGTACAGCGAGGCAGCGACGCCGATCGCCGGAACCCAGAAGCGCCCGATGCGGGCGGCCAGCAGAATAAAGAGGGGAAGCGCGATGGAGAAGACGATCTCCCAACGGAGCGACCACATGACGTTGTCCAGGTTGTAGCTGGCACGGGTAAGCCCGGCCTGGCTGAACAGGGTCGATGATGTGGCCGAGGTGGCGTTGGAGGTCGCCATCCACGACCCTTTCGCGACCATCGACGAGTTACGCGGAAGACTGAGCACGAGAAGTGCGGATACGGCGAGGGCCGCCCACACCGGCACGTAGAGACGGATGAGCCGAGCGGCGTAATACTTCGTCCAGCCGAATCCCTCTCGCAGCGCGGGAAGCGCGACAACGAGACCGCTGAGGATGAAGAACACGAGCACGAATTCGGGGCCAGCCGTGAGGAACTTGAGCGGACTGGCGCTGATCCACCACCATGCGTCACCGACGCGGTGCGTGTTCAGATACGGCTCTGCGACGAGCGAGGTGTGATAAATCACCACAATTAAGGCGGCAATTCCCCGCAATCCGTCAAGTCCAGTAAGGCGTCGCATTCGATTAACGCTAGGGCCGTTACCTGAATGTAACCTTTGTGCTCTCACAGGAATCCCCCAGCTTTCGCTTCGCGTGACGCGCACCGGTCCCTCAGTTCGAGACGTCTCCCCTCCAGCCGGGAGCCGCCG
>JAOPXK010000026.1 GCA_025965195.1 Marmoricola sp. | reverse complement strand
TCGAGGTTCGTCGAGAGCCCGCATGCGGCGCTGGGTCTGGTCCACCGCGGACGCTCGCTTTCGTGACCCGCGCGACGCTCGGGTAAGGTGATGCCTCGCTCGGGCAGGTAGCTCAGTCGGTACGAGCGTCCGCCTGAAAAGTGGAAGGTCGGCGGTTCGACCCCGCCCCTGACCACAAGCAAAAGCCGCAGGCCAGAGAGTTCTTCTGGCCTGCGGCTGTTTGGTTCCCACGACCGGCGTGAGACACCCGGGCTAGCCGGGCGTGACGTTGCGCCAGCGCGCTTCGCAGAACGAGTAGCAACCGAACATCACCAGGCCTGCCGCCACCGCCACGAGCAGCCAGGGCCCGAGCCGCGTCGTGGCCAGCTTGTACAAGGCGCCGTCGAGGCCTTGCGCCCTCTTCGGATCAAAGGTGATGGCCGCCACGGCCAGGAACACGCCGACAGCGCCGAAGGCGATCCCACGGGCGCTGATCCCCACCATGCCCAGCAACTCGACGACCGGCCGGGCGCGAGGGCTCATCCGCGCACGGCTCAAGTTCTTCAAGAACGTCTTGCGCAGCCCGCCCACCACGAGTGCGAGGCCGACGCCGATGACAACCAGACCGACCAGCAGGACGAGCCACCGGCCGCCGGGGTGGCTCATGAACCGGGCGGTCAGCGCCTTGGACTGACGGTTGCCCGAGGACTGGCTGCTGTTCCCGAGCAGAAAGCTGGTGGTCCCGGTGGCCAACGCACCGTAGCCGATCGCACCGGCCAGCGAGGTCAGTCGCTTCAGCGGCTTCCGGCCGTCAGGCCCGGCTCGGCCGTACGCCGCCTCGGTGAGACGCCAGATCGTCATCGCGCCGAACCCAACCGCGAGCAGCCACAGCACGACCAGTCCACCGCGATGTGTTGCGACCTCACGGAGCGCCCCCACGCGGACGGCATGACGGCCGGCTCTGCCGAAGGCGATCTGCCAGGCGAGCAGCCCCAGCAGCAGGTAGTTGACACCGCGAGCCACCAGCCCGGCACGAGCGAACCCCCGCACCCAGCGGCTGGTCGCGGCCTCCCGCCCAGCCGAGATCTCCGTCACCACAGCATCATTTACTGGGCTGGGGTGTCTTGCAGGTGACCTTCGGGTTCGCGCCCACATAGTTGAGCGGACCGGCGATGATCGTGAGAGCGATCCTCCCGACCTTCGCACAGCTCGCGTTGTCACCCGAGAAGTAGTGTCGCTGTCCGGCCGCGATGGCTCCGATGACGAGCCAGACCACCACGATGACAGTTCCAATGCGCATGATTCCTCCTGGTCGTTCCCCGGTTCGGCTGGGCACCGGCGCAGCGTGCGCTCGTCGAACGGGTACCCAGCGGCCAGGTTCTCGAACGTGACCGCCTAGGCTCGGTGACGGCATGACCTGCGAGGTGCCCCGTCCTGGGGAGAATCGGGAAGCCGGTGAGACTCCGGCGCAGGGCCCGCTGCGGTGACCCCGAGTCGCCGGTCACGCGCTTCGGCGCAGCCACTGGGCTCACCGGCCTGGGAAGGCGATCGGCGATGTCGACGGGAAGTCCGAAGACCGGCCTCGCAACGTACGCCGCCTTGACCATCCGGTCTCGACGGCGCTGACCGCGGGAGCCGCTGTGCCGATTTCAAGTGCTGTGCCGATTTCAACCCCCATGCCCATGTCCACCCTGTACGACGCCATCCACAGCCGGCGCGACGTCCGCGCGGAGTTCACCGGCGAGCCGATCGCCGAGGACGCGTTGCTGCGCATCCTGGGGGCTGCGCACGCCGCGCCGAGCGTGGGGCACAGCCAGCCCTGGGACTTCGTGCTGGTCCGCGACCACGACCTGCGCGGCCGGTTCGTCGAGCACGTGCGGACCGAACGCGAGGTGTTCGCCGCGTCACTCGAGGGCGAGCGCGCCGAGACGTTCTCCCGGATCAAGGTCGAGGGCGTGCTCGAGTCGAGCCTCGGCATCGCGGTGACCTATGACGCGTCCCGTGGCGGTCCCGCAGTCCTCGGCCGGCACGCGATCGCCGATGCCGGGCTGTACTCGACCTGCCTGGCGATCCAGAACCTCTGGCTCGCGGCGACCGCCGAGGGGATCGGAGTCGGCTGGGTCTCGTTCTATCGCGAGCAGTTCCTCGCCGACCTGCTGCACGTGCCTGCCGGCGTGCGCCCGATCGCGTGGCTCTGCATCGGACCGGTCTCCGAACTCCGGACGACGCCGGATCTCGAACGACACGGCTGGCGCCGGAAGCGTCCACTCGAGCAGGCGATCCATCTCGACCGGTACGGGGCGCTCGACTAGGAGCTAGCTCGGCTCGTTCGGCCCGCGGTAGCGGCGCTCGTCCTCGGGGGTGTCGATGTCGCGACCGGACGCCAGATCGCCGCACTCGACAAGGAGTACGTCGTGTGAGCCCAGGTAGTCGCGTGCGCCGCGATCGCCGTACGCCGAACCGCTGACCGCCTCCCAGTGGTCCCGGCCGAGCAGGACCGGATGTCCCGGAACCCCGTCGAAGGAGGCCCGCGCAAGTGATCCGGGTCCGACGGGGGCAGTGCCCAGCACCCGCTGGATCACCGCAGTGCCGACATCCGGAAGGTCAACCAGCAGCACGAGCGCCGCGGACGCGTCGGACGGGCCCAGGGCGAGCAGGCCGGCCTTCAGGGACTCCCCCATGCCCACCTCCCAGCTCTCGGCGATAACCACGTCCGCGCCCGCCACCATCGACGCCGCGGCCTCGCGGGCGGCACCGAGGACGACCGTCACGTCGGCACAGCCACCTTCGCGAAGGGCATTCACGGCCGACCCGATGAAGGACTGACCGGAGGGGTGCACCAGAAGGGACTTCGGCTTGCCGAGCCTGGTGCCCGCACCCGCCGCGAGCAGCAGCCCGGTCACCGTCATCCGCCCACGATCCCACGGCAACGACCGGTCGGCGCGCGCATTCAGGAGCAGTGCGTGACGGTGGTCGAGACCAAATGTGCCCAGACCACCTTGGCCGGACTGGTCGGATGGGTGCCATCACTGAGCATCTGGGGGTGCTTGGTCGCCCATTGCCGCCACGGGACGACACAGGTGTGGGCGCGACCCGACGCGACGTGGTTCATCCAGTGCGAGTAGGGGCCCTGGATCGCAGCCCGCTCGTAGTAGGGCATCGTCGCCGGCCAGCTCTTCGGGTTCCTGAAGGTCGAGACGAAGATGACCTTGGTGCTGGACGGAACCATCCGGGCGACCCTGGCGAAGTCGGCCTCGGTCCACGCGGCATCGGCGTTCGTGCCGAGGGCCAGCACGACCTTTGACAGGCGCGGGCCGTTGTTCAGCCGGTACTGCAGCATGGTCGGAAGGGTGTGGACGTTGCGCCCGATGACGCCGTTGATCTGCCACGTCGGGTGCAGCGCGTGCAGGCGGGCGCTGGCTCCGGCCGTGATCGAGTCGCCGATCACATAGACGCTGCCCTTGAGAGCGTGCGGTTCGTACCACTCGTCCCGCGGGTCGGTCGACGTCTTCAGCGTCCAGCCGGCGGCCGGGAACGGATGGGTGGCGTCGGTGCTCGGCGCCGGAGGCGGGGTGACAGGGGTGGGCGGAGGCGGAGGCGGGATGCAGATCCCCAGGATGCACCAGCCCTGGACGGCCGGGGCTGCCGGACCGACGGTCGCGCCGGCGCCGTCGAAGACACCCGCGCCGATCAGCAGGCTGAGCGCCAACAGCAGTTCGGCTGCGCGGCGCGACCAGCCCGCATGCGAGGTCGAGACATTGCTGGAACCGCGGGTCATCGCGGACGAAGCTCGGGGCATAGGAGAGCGGCCTGACTCGTTCGTCGTACCCACCGAGAGCGGGAACGTGCTGATGCCGACCGGCGAGACGAGCAGGTCGGCTTGGGCATTCTGTCCCGGATCAGGGGGCCACAAGGGCGAAACGCGCAGGTTGGTCGGGTGGCCTCGGCCACTCCGATCACCCAGAACCGACCCGGAATAGATCCAGGAACGGCCCGGAACAAAAGTCGCCGATCGGCCATCAGATGGGTACCAGCAAGAATGGGCCGATGAGGGGGATGCCATGAACCGCTTTGCCGTGATCGCGTTGAGCGTCGCCGCAGTCCTCGGTACGACGGGCGGCGTCGTGTTCGCGACGGTCAACGCGGGTCAGAACGCCGGCCCCTCGAAGCCGGCGGGCGACCCGACGAACCAGACTCCGGTGACCACCCCGAGTGACACCCCGACTCCAGACCAGACCAACGAGCCGCTGCTCTGGGCGAGCACCCGTCAGATCCACGACGGCACCCAGGTCATCGACTTCAGTGGCCCGACCAACATCGCCCGGGTGCTCCGGCTGAAGACCGGCTACCTCATCGACGAGCGCACCAGCCCACAGGAGCCGTCGTACCAGCTGTGGGTGGTCAGCACCTCCGGCGAGACCCACAAGATCGGGATGCTCGCCGGCCTCGGCGACCTCAACGCCCGCGGCACCGAGGTCGTCGGCCACGACTACAACACCAACACGACCGAGGTGATGACCGTGCCGGCCGGCGAGGTGATCGCCAAGTGGAACCAGGACACCGACGCAGGCAGCTATGCCGGGTTCGCCGGCACCGACGTCCTCATCTCACAGCTGTTCGGCGACCCCGACGTGCTCAAGCGCTGGGATCCCGTCTCGGGCAGCACGACCCAGGCCGGGCAGGGCTTCCAGGGCATGCAGCTCTCGCCTGGCGGTTCCTACCTCGTCGGACAGGTGGACAAGTCCGGCGGCGACTCGGGCACCGACAACTGCCTGCACCTGCAGTCGACCTTCCTCAAGGCCAACAGCGTCGCGTGGGACACCTGCGACTGGAACGCCGACGTCATGCTGCCGGTGTTCAGCCCGGACGGCACCCGGCTGCTCGTCGCCCCTCCCGGCGACTCCGCCAAGGGCGTCACGCACCTCGCGGTGATCGACGCCTCGGACGGACCGAGCAAGCTGGTCGGTGAGTTCGACACTCCCGCTCACACGCTCGGCGCCGAGTGGGGCGACAACGCGCACCTCTACGTCTACGGCTCCAACGCCACCGACCCGAATGCCAGCCGGAGCGGGACCTGGGTGGACCGCTGTGACCTCCAAGGCGCGTGCAATCGGGTGGTCACCCGCAAGGAGCTGCTGACGGTCGGAACCAGCAACTAGTCGGTCGCGGCGAGCAACGGCCGGACGAGCCGCCTGGCGTTGTGGATGCGCGACTTGATCGTGCCGAGCGGGGTGTCGAGCAACCTGGCGATCTCGTTGTAGTCGAGTCCGTTCACGTCACGAAGCACCAGTGGCTCCACCAGCTCCGGGTTGCGTGAGCCGAGCACCTCCAGCGCCTCCAGGAGATCGAGCCGGCTGCCGGCGATCACCGAGGTGGTGCGGGGGTCCGCCGTGATCGGGAAGTCGTCGGTGGGCAGTTCGGCCGCGCGCCGCTTCAGGGAGCGGTACGTCGATCGCGCGCTGTTGCTCGCAACCGCGTGCAACCAGGTCGTGAACTTGCTGCGTCCCTCGAACTTGGTGATGTTCTTCGCGACGGAGAGCATCGCGTCCTGGGTCGCCTCCTCGGCGTCCTGCGGGTGCAGCAGCATCCGGCCGACGATCCGCTGGATGCGCGGCTGGATCTGGGCCAGCAGGTCCTCGAGCGCAGCCTGGTCACCCGTCGCGGCCCTGGTTGCGAGCGCCTCCAGTGAGTCCGGGTCGGCGTGCTGCACTGTTCCCCCCGCTCCCCCTCGATCGATGGCACCTCACTCGCACCTTACCCACCCAGACCCCACGCAGCAGGCCGTCGAATCCCGGGTCACTGCTCGCCTCCCGGGCCCAGGGGCGCGCCTGCGGCACAATACGGAACGTGTCCCTCCCGGAGAGTCTCGGCCGCCTGCGCCGGGTCGAGCGCATCGGCGCCGGGGGCTTCGCGACCGTCTGGCTCTATCACGACAACGAGCTCGACTCCGATGTCGCGGTCAAGGCACTGGCGGACAACTGGTCGCAGCGGCTCGACGTACGCGACCGGTTCCTCGAAGAGGCTCGCATCCTCCGCCGCGCCGACTCCGACCACGTGGTTCGCGTCTACGACATCGGCGAGGCGGACGGAACCCCGTACTTCGTGATGACGTACGCCGACCTCGGCTCGATCGCGGCCCGCCTCGAGAACGACCCGCAGCCGAGTCTCGAGGAGATCGTGAACCTGATCAGCCAGGCCGGGGAGGGCCTGGCAGTCCTGCACGCGCAGGGCGTGATCCACCGCGATGTGAAGCCGCACAACCTGCTGCTGCGCTCGAACGGCAACGGTGTCCCTCGACTCCTCGTGGCGGACCTCGGGGTGGCCAAGGCGATGCTTCAGGCCAGCGGTCTCACCCAGGTCGTCGGTACGCCGGCCTACATGGCTCCCGAGCAGGCCACCGGCATCGGCCTGTCCACCCGCGCCGACACCCACGCGCTGGCGGCCGTGGCCTACCGGATGCTCACCGGCCGTACGGTCCGCGACGACGGTCTCGCCGGCCTGATCGACCCGGTCGCGCCGCCCCCGCCGTCCTCGCTCGCCGATGTGCCGCCGGCCATGGACGACGTACTCCTCCGGGCGCTGGCACCCGATCCCGCTGACCGCTGGCCCGACATCGAGGCGTTCACCCGGGCGCTGGCGGCCGCCGCCGATCCCGAGCACACCCTGCTGGCTCCGCGGATGGTCTCGACAAGCTCGACCACCGGAGGGCGCGCGACCACCGGAGGGCGCTCGACCACCGGAGGGCCCCGCGCGGTCGTGGACTCCGCGTCGAAGACACCCGACCTGGTTTCGTCGGGGCCGACCCGCTCCGGACGCCCGCTGTTGCTGGCGCTCGGCGTGCTGGTGATGCTGGCTGTCACCTTCGGGATCGCGTACGCCGTGACCACCCAGCTGAGATGAGAAGAGCCGTCCGATGAGCACTGCCAGCACCGTCGTCGTCGAGCAGTCCGGCCCGGTCGTCACGATCACGATCAACCGACCCGAGGTACGCAACGCCGTTGACCGTCGTACGGCGGAACTGCTGGCCGACGCCTTCCGCGCATTCGACGCCGATCCAGAGGCGAGCGTCGCCGTCCTGACCGGAGCGGGCGGAGCGTTCTGCGCCGGCGCCGATCTCCTGGCCGTCAGCGAGGGCCGGGGAAACCGCGTCGAGGCCGACGGCGACGGTCCGATGGGGCCGACCCGGCTGAGGCTCGGCAAGCCGGTGATCGCGGCGATCGAGGGCCACGCGGTCGCTGGCGGGCTGGAGCTCGCGATCTGGGCGGACCTGCGGGTGGCTGCTCGCGATGCCGTGCTCGGAGTGTTCTGCCGACGCTGGGGCGTCCCCCTGATCGACGGGGGGACGGTTCGGCTGCCGCGGCTGATCGGTCAGTCCCGGGCGCTGGACATGATCCTGACCGGACGACCGGTCGGGGCGCAGGAGGCCGAGCGGATGGGCCTGGTGAACCGGGTCGTCGAGCCCGGCGCTGCCCTGGTCGAGGCGCTGGCACTCGCCGAGCAGCTGGCGAAGTTCCCGCAGACCTGCCTGCGCAGCGACCGGCTCAGCGCCCTCGAGCAATGGGGTCTCGATGAGGCCGGCGCGATGGACGGCGAGCTGCACCACGGCATGGCGGCCCTGCGGCAGGAGGCAACCGGCGGAGCGACCCGGTTCGCCGAAGGCAGCGGCAGAAGCGGGTCGTTCGCCGATTGGAGGTAGTCGGCCAGGCCGCTAGCTGTCCTCGCCGTTGCGCTGCGCCGGGATGGTCCGGCCGAGCAGCTCGTTGACCTCGGACTCGCGGTAGCGCCGGTGTCCACCGAGCGTCCGGATGGAGCTCAGCTTTCCGGACTGCGCCCAGCGCGTGACGGTCTTCGGGTCGACGCGGAAAAGCGCGGCGACCTCGGCCGGAGTCAGTAGTGCTTCTGATTCAGATGGACGCATTCCCATGCGGCCCCCCTTGCTTGTCATGCATCGACGTTCAAACGCCAATGCCCCGAGGTACGACTGCCTCGAGTGTGCCACTCGGGACGACTCGTTGTGAAGCGCATCAAATCGGGCGTGGACACTCGGCGGTGTCCGGACACTCGTATGGTTGGTCCAGGGCACCCCCACCCAATGGGTGCCCACCACCACACGTGCCGCCATCCCTGGCTCGTCAAGCAGAAAGGTCACCACCGTGACCGCCTTCGAAAGCTCGCTCCAGAGCACCGTTTTTGACAGCTTCGCCGGTCATGAGCAGGTCGTGTTCGCCGCCGACGACCGCACCGGCCTCAAGGCGATCATCGCCATCCACTCCACCGCCCTCGGGCCCGCTCTCGGCGGCACCCGGTTCTTCCCCTACGCCAGCGAGGCAGCGGCCCTTCGCGACGTACTCAACCTTTCGCGCGGGATGTCCTACAAGGCTGCCCTAGCCGGGCTCGACCTCGGCGGCGGCAAGGCCGTCATCATCGGTGACCCGGCGACCCTGAAGTCCGAAGGCCTGCTCCGGGCCTACGGCCGGTTCGTCGAGTCGCTGCACGGCCGCTACTACACCGCGTGCGACGTGGGTACGAACTCCTGCGACATGGACCAGATCGCCCGCGAGTGCGCCTACGTGACGGGCCGGACGGTCGCCCACGGCGGCGCCGGAGACTCCTCCGTCCTCACGGCGTACGGCGTCTTCCAGGGCATGCGCGCCGCAGCCGAGACCAGCTGGGGCGAGGCGACGCTGCGCGGCCGCACAGTCGGTGTCGCCGGTGTCGGCAAGGTCGGTCATCATCTGGTCGAGCACCTGGTCGAGGATGGCGCCTCCGTGGTGATCACGGACGTCTCCGACGCCGCCGTACGCCGGGTCACGACTGCCCATCCCGAGGTGCGCAGCGTGCCGTCGACCGACGCGCTCGTCGCCCTGCCGCTGGACGTCTATGCCCCGTGTGCGCTCGGCGATGCCCTCACCGACGTCGTCGTCGACACGTTGTCCGCGAAGATCGTCTGCGGGGCCGCGAACAACCAGCTCGCCCACCCCGGGGTCGAGAAGCTGCTCGATGAGCGCGGGATCCTCTACGCGCCGGACTACTGCGTGAATGCGGGCGGGCTGATCCAGGTCGCCGACGAGCTGGAGGGCTTCTCGTTCGACCGTGCTAAGCAGCGGGCCTCGAAGATCTACGAGACCACCCGTGAGGTGTTCCGGCTGGCAACGGCCGAGAAGGTTCCCCCTGCCGTTGCCGCAGATCGCCTTGCCGAGCAACGGATCCACGACATCGGGCGGCTACGCCGGATCTAGCTGCGCAACGTCCAGCTCGGCGAGGATCGTCGATGCGCTGAGCGTCCGGGGTGCGACGTGCCCCGCTGCCATCGCGTTGGCGTGCCGGCGGGCCAGGTCGTTGACCGGTGCGTCGGCTCCCTGCGTGCGCGCGATCCGGACGATCTCGCCGTTGAGCCAGTCGCTCTCGATGGACCCGGTGCCCCGAGCCAGGCTCTGGTAGGACGACGAGCCGCCCTGAGCTGGTCGGTCCGATCCGGCGGCCGGCACCTTGAGGATGTCGCCACGGCGTACCTCGTCCTCCTCCACCGTCGCGACGGTGATGCCTGCGGCCGCCAGCACTGCCTCGCCCTCGTCACGGAGTCGGCTGCGCAGCGCCTGGGCGTCGTCACCGGGCGCGCAGGCCGCGTCGATCGCATTGGTCAGGTTCATCACCAGCTTGCGGTACTTCCAGCGCATGATGTCCGGCCGTGGCACCGAGATGATCCCGGCGCTCTCGAACGCGGCGGCGATGCGTCGAGCGGTCTCGTCGACACCTCCGGGAAACCGGCCGATGTCGAGGATCGCGGCAACGGGTCCGGACTTCGCGGCGACCACACCCGGCTCGAGGTGCTCGGTCGGCGCCAACACGCAGACGCCGTACACGTTGGCGAACCAGCGCAACGCGGCCGGCTCGTTGGCGACCCCGTTCTGCAGGCAGACCACCGGGGTGTCCGGCAGCGCGTGCCTCGCCAGCTCGCTGAGTACGCCGGCCGTGGCATCGCTCTTCACGGCCAGCAGTACCACGTCGTCGGCCGTCCAGGTGAGGTTGGCAGGGGACGCAGATGCGGGGATCTGCTCGACGCTCTCGAAGCCGGGCGCAAGCAGTCGGAGCCCGTCCGTGCGGATCTTGTCGAGGTGGGCGCCGCGGGCGATCAGATGGACGTCGTGCCCCGCTCGATGGAGCAGTCCTCCGACCACTCCGCCGACAGCACCAGCCCCGTAGACGACGAAACGCATGGCCTCAGGACGCCTTGTAGGCCGCGGCCAGGTCTTCGTCCCCGTGACCACGCTGCGAGGTCCGCTGCAGCCGGTCACGAGTGGCCACAGCCAGGTCGAGCCGAAGGCCGGCTCGCTCCGCTGCATCCGCGATGAGGGCTGCATCCTTGGCCGCGTTGTCCACGCTGAAGTTGGGCTCGAAGTCGTCGGTCAGGATCGCATTCGCCTTTGCCCGCAGATAGGGCAGGTCGAGCGGGCCGCCCGCGATCGCCTCGAGGAACGCCCGCGGGTCAACGCCGAGGCCCTGGGCGAGCGAGATCGTCTCGCCGGTAGCCGCCGACACCGAGAGCACCCAGTTGTTCACGACGAGCTTCAGCCGGCTAGCGGCGGCCCCTTCGGCCGTGTCCTCGAGCCACACGACCTTGCCGCCGACGGCATCGAGCACCGGCTGCACCGCCTGACGCGCGTCAGGTGGGCCGGCGACGAAGATCGTGAGCTGACCTTCCTCGGCAGGCTTGCGAGTGCCTGACACCGGCGCGTCGAGGAGGACCAGGCCGTGCTCACGGGCGATCCCGACGAGTCCGGCGAGCGGCTCGGCACCGACTGTCGTGGTCTGCAGCCAGATCTGCCCCGCCGAGAGACCGTCGGCTGCCTCTCGCATCACGGAGGCAACGTCGTCGGCGTTGCCGAGCATCGTGACGATGACGTCGGCGCCGCGGACGGCTTCAGCGGGAGTGGCCGCAGGCGTAGCGCCCCCGGCAACCAGTGGCTCGGCCTTCTCGCTGGTCCTGTTCCAGACCTGCAGAGGCATACCCGATCCGAGGATGTTGTGTCCCATCCCGGCACCCATGATTCCGGTCCCGAGAAGGGCAACGGTTGGTAGTCCAGTCATGGGTCCACGGTATCCATCGCGACAAGGCGCGATGCAACCGGCCATGGGCCTGCGGGCCCACGACGGGTCAGGGACGAGTCAGGTGCGTTGGGTCAATCGCGAGACGACTCGGAGTAGTCCGACCACTGGTCGTACTCCTCATCAGCCTCGTCATCGACAGCGCTGCTGTCGGGTGTGTCTGGTTCTCCGTGAAGCTCCTTGGCAAGCGCACCGAAGTCAGTCTGGAGGGACTGGTACTTCAGTTCGCGAGCAACCTTGGTCTGCTTCGCTTTCGCACGGCCGCGCCCCATGGGTCGACCCCCTCGCACACTTGGCCGGCTCCGCATGGGATCTGCCGGTCTGCTGTTGTCATTTCGTGTGTCCAACCGTACCTGCCCGGGTGTTGTTCCCGCACATCGACTCCGGGTTGTGAACACCGCCGAGCGCAACGCAAGCCGGATTGAGCCGGTTTCGGGCCGAACCTCAGACGCTGTGCTCGCCGACAAGGGTGACGCTGCCACCGGTTTGACCGCTCTGTACGGCGCTGACCGAGCCCGCCACCCAGGCCTCGACGCCGTGCTCGTTGAGGACGGCGATGGCCTTGTCGGCGTCGTCCGGGGAAGTCAGCGAGACCATGCCGACTCCGCAGTTGAGGGTGCGCTCGAGGTCGGCGGTCGCCACTTTGCCGGTGTCGCGGACCAGGCCGAAGACCGGCGGGAGGGTCCACGTCGAGCGGTCCAGGGTCGCGGTCAGCTCGGCCGGCATCACGCGCTCGAGGTTCGAGGCCAGGCCACCACCGGTGATGTGGGACATCGCATGGGTCTCGGTCCGGCGGGCCAGGTCGAGGCAGGCCTTCGCATAGATCCGGGTCGGCTCGAGCAGCTCTTCGCCGAGCGTGCGGCCGAGCTCGTCGACGTGTTCGTGGAGGTCGCGGCCGGCCTGATCCAGCAGTACGTACCGCACCAGGGAGTAGCCGTTGGAGTGCAGCCCGCTCGAGGCCATCGCGATGACGACGTCTCCGGGGCGGACCCGGCCCGGGCCGAGCAGCTGGCTCGCCTCGACAACGCCGGTGGCCGCGCCCGCGACGTCGTACTCATTCGGGTCCAGCAGCCCCGGGTGTTCGGCGGTCTCCCCACCGGTGAGCGCACAGCCGGCCTCGACGCAGGCCTCCGCGATGCCCTTGACGATGGCCGCGATGCGTTCGGGTACGACGCGCCCGGTGGCGATGTAGTCAGTCATGAAGAGCGGCTCGGCCCCACACACGACCAGGTCATCGACGACCATCCCGACCAGGTCGAAGCCGATCGTGTCGTGGATGTCCATCGCCTGCGCGATCGCGACCTTGGTGCCGACGCCGTCGGTCGACGTGGCGAGGATCGGCCGGTCATAGGCCTTGAGGGCGCTGGCGTCGAAGAGACCGGCAAAGCCACCGATGCCGCCGAGCATCTCGGGGCGGCGGGCCTTGTCGATCCAGACCTTCATCAGCTCGACGGCCTTCTCGCCGGCCTCGATCGAGACGCCTGCGGCCTCGTACGTCGCTCCACTCATCGCAAATCCTCTATCGGGTTCAGGGACGGTCGAGGGCGTCGGCAGCGCCGCCGCCGGCAAGGGACGAAGCCAGTCCGTCGGCGTCGAGCAGCACGGGCGCAGCGAGCAGGTGCTTGTCGACCCGCTCCGAATCGGGCAACGCGACCGGGTAGACACCGTCGAAGCAGGCCCGACAGAGGTCGTCCGCAGGCACCGCGGTCGCCTCGATGAGCTGCTCGAGCGAGATGTAGCCCAGCGAGTCGGCGTCGATGGAGGAACGGATCTCGTCGCTGGTCAGGCCATTGGCGATCAGCTCGGCGCGGGACGCGAAGTCGATGCCGTAGAAGCACGGCCACTTCACCGGCGGGCTGGCGATGCGGACGTGCACCTCGCGGGCGCCGGCTTCGCGGAGCATCCGGACCAGCGCGCGCTGGGTGTTGCCGCGGACGATCGAGTCGTCGACGACCACGAGCCGCTTGCCCTCGATGACGTCGCGGAGCGGGTTCAGCTTCAGCCGGATGCCGAGCTGACGGATCGTCTGACTGGGCTGGATGAACGTCCGGCCGACGTAGGAGTTCTTGACCAGGCCGGTGCCGTAGGGGATGCCGCTGGCTTCGGCGTACCCGATCGCGGCGGGGGTGCCGGACTCAGGAACCGGGATGACCAGGTCGGCGTCGGCCGGGAAGTCGTGCGCGAGGCGGCGGCCGATCTCGACGCGGACGCTGTGGATGCGCTGTCCGGAGATGCGGGTGTCCGGGCGGGCGAGGTAGACGAACTCGAAGAGGCAGCCCTTGGGCACGGCTTCGGCGAAGCGGCGGGTGCGCAGGCCGTCCTCGTCGATGGCGACCATCTCGCCTGGCTCGATCTCACGGATGAACGACGCACCGACGATGTCGAGGGCAGCGGTCTCGGAGGCAACCACCCAGCCGCGCTCGAGCCGGCCGAGCACCAGCGGGCGGATCCCCTGCGGGTCGCGCGCGGCGTAGAGCGTGTTCTCGTCCATCCAGGTGAAGCAGAACGCGCCCTTCACCTTGGGGAGCAGCTCGGCCGCATGCTCCTCGAGTGACTTGTCCGGGTGGTGGGCCAGCAGGGCGGTGACCAGCGAGGTGTCGTTGGTGCTGGTCTCGAGGTTGCGAGCGTGGATGTCGAGCTCGCCCTTGTCGCTCGGGAGGTCGGCAACCATCTGGGCGAGCTCGCGGGTGTTGGTGAGATTCCCGTTGTGGCCAAGGGCAATCGAGCCATCCGCGGTCGGGCGGAAGGTCGGCTGGGCGTTGTGCCAGGTGCTCGCCCCGGTCGTGGAGTAGCGCGCATGGCCGATCGCGACGTGGCCCTTCAGGGCCTCGAGCGTGGACTCGTCGAAGACCTGGGAGACGAGGCCCATGTCCTTGTAGACCAGGATCTGACGGCCGTTGCTGACCGCAATTCCGGCCGACTCCTGGCCCCGATGCTGGAGGGCGTAGAGGCCGAAGTAGCTGAGTTTGGCGACGTCTTCGCCGGGGGCCCAGACTCCGAAGACGCCACAGGCATCTTGGGGTCCACGGTCTTGGGGATCGAGCTCGTGCGTCAGTCGCCCGTCTCCGGGGCGGCGTGCTGGGCTGGCCACGGTCGAAGTCTACGGGCGTACCCAGCGCTACGACGAACCCAACCGCCGGGCTGGACTCACGACACCTGCGACATCACCGGGACATCACCTGGGACATCACCTGGGACATCACCTGGGGCATCACGTCAGATGTGGTGCCCCAGGTGCGCTCACATGTTCTTGGCGCCCGCGGTGATCGCCTCCCGGATCCGGTTGTAGGTGCCACACCGGCACACGTTCCGGATCTCGTCGAAGTCGGCATCGCCGATCTCGTGGCCTGCCGCGCGAGCGGCCTTGACCTTGGCGACCGCGGCCATGATCTGACCCGGCTGGCAGTAGCCGCACTGCGCGACGTCGAACTCCAGCCAGGCTTCCTGCATCGGGTGCAGGTCCTTGCCGACCGTCGCCGGAAGTCCCTCGATCGTGGTCACCTCGTCGGTCGGCTTGATGTCACCGACCCGGACCGAGCACGGGTTGAAGGCCTTGCCGTTGATGTGCGACGTACACGCCTTGCAGACGTTGATGCCACAGCCGTACTTCGGGCCTGTCACCCCGAGCATGTCGCGGATCACCCACAGCAGGCGTACGTCGGGGTTCACGTCGACGGTCACCGACGTGCCGTTGAGCAGAAAGGTTTGCATTGACATGGAACTGCTCCTCAGTAGGTCTGGCTCAGGCCATCGGTCGGCGACTCGGGGACGGGCGGGATGAACGGCTTCGGAGTGAATGACAGCTGGTCGTGGTTGATCGGGAACGTCGTCGGCATCGTGCCCGTCGCCCGGGCGTAGGCACATGCGGTGGCCGAGACCGAGGCGGCGACTCCGGCTTCACCGGCACCGCCGGGTTGCTGGGAGTCCGACGGCATCACGATGCACTCGAAGTCAGGCGGGATGTTCCACTGTCGCGTGTAGAAGTAGTTGTCCCAGCTCGCCTCGAGGAAGTGCCCGTCGACCAGGTGCACGCTGCTGGTCAGCGCGAGCGCGATCCCGTCCGAGACGCCACCCATCATCTGGGCGTCCAGCCCGCGCGGGTTGATCACCAGCCCGGCGTCGACGGCGATGACCGCCTTGGTCACCCGCGGACCCGCGACCGCGTTGGGGATCTGGCGGTTGACCGTCTCCGGCCGGCAGTCGATCTCGACGAGGACGGCGGTGGCGCCCTTGTACTCCTTGTGCACGGCGATCCCCTGAGCCGTGCCCGCCGGCATCTTGCGCCCCCAGCCGCCGACGTCGGCGACCTTCTGGAGGACTGCCTTCACGCGCGGGTCCTTCAGGTAGGCCAGCCGGAACGCGAGCGGGTCCTGGCCGAGCTTCTTCGCCAGCTGGTCGACGACCAGCTCGTTGGCACAGGCGACGTCGGGTGAGTAGATGTTGCGCATGCTGCCGGTGTTGAAGCTGAGATCCACCTCGTTGAGCAGCTGGGTGACCAACCCGAAGTTGTAGGGCAGCTCCTGGGTGAGCAGGAAGATCGACTCCGAGAAGCCGAGGTTGCCGAGCCCTCCGGGGAGAGCGGCTGCCTGCGAAGTGAGCATCTCGCCCAGACCGTGGGTGAAGTCGGTGGAGACGCTGGTGTGGCGCTGCTCGAAGGTGAGCACCTGGCCGGCCAGGATCGTGGCCCGGATCCGGGAGGTGCACATCGGGTGGACCCGGCCCTGGCGGGGCTCGTCGGCCCGGTGCCACATCAGCTTGACGGGCTTGCCCATCGCCTTGGAGATCTTGGCCGACTCCACGGCAGCGTCGCCGAACAGCTTGTGCCCGAAGGACCCGCCGCCCGTGATCACGTTGACCGTGACCGCGCTGACAGGCAGTCCGACGGCCTCGGCGATGTGGCCCTGGGCGACGATCGGCGACTTCAGCCCGGCCCACACCGTCGCCTTGTCCTTGCGCACGTCGGCGATCGAGCAGTTCGGCTCGAGCGCCGCGCTGCTGCGGAACATGAAGGTGAAATCCGCATCGACGGTCTGGGCCAGGATCGGCACCTGGGGTACGACGAGCGGGATCTCGGCTGCTTTCAGCTTGGCCTTGATCGTCGCGTCCGACTCTCCCTCGACGCTGCCCGTGTTCCACACCACGTCGAGGGCCCGGATCGCGTCGATGCACTGACCGAAGGTCTGCGCGCGGACGGCGACACCGGTGTCGACCATCGCGATGTCGGTGACCCCCGGCATCGCCTTGACGACCGCCTCGTTGTTGATCGACTTCGGGGAGCCGTTGAGGGTGGGTGGGCGGCACACCATCGTGGGCAGCGCATCCGGGACCTGGAGGTCCATCGCGAACTGCTTCCTGCCGGTCACGATGTCGTGGGCGTCGACCCGGCCTTGCGACGTACCGATCACCTTGAACTTCGATGTGGCCTTGAGCGTGACGTTGACCTTCTTGGTGGTCGGGCTGGCGGCCTTGGTGGCCAGCTCGCCGTACGTGACCGATGAGCCGTCCGGTGCCGAGACGACCCCGGCCTTCGAGGTCAGCAACGCGACGATCGAGCCGAGCTCGATCGCCGCGGCGTCGAGCAGCGCGCCCTTGGCGATGGCGGCGGCCACCCGGATCGGGGTGAAGGTGGAGACGCTGGTGTTGGAACCGCCGGTCAGCTGGTTGAACAACAGCTCGGGGCGGGCCGGAGCCAGGGTGACGTGCACCTTGTCGAGCGGCAGGTCGAGCTCCTCGGCGATGATCATCGAGGTCGACGTGGTGATGCCCTGGCCGACCTCGGCCCGTGGGAGCTGGAAGGACGCGGTGCCGTCGGTGTTCATCGTGATCGTGATCAGCTGGGCTGTCGGTCGCGCAGCGTCGGTCTGCAGGTCCTCGAGGTCGTAGAGCTCCGGGATCTGCGGCAGTGACGGGATCGCGGCAGCGGCCGGTGAGCCACCGAGGCTGAGGTCGGCAGCGACGACGAGCGTCGTGCCGGCCATGAGGTACCCCATGAAGCCGCGCCGACCGAGCTGACCTCGGCGACGAGGCATGAAACCGGGCCCAGCGTCGGGCACCGATGTGTGTTCAGACATTCGGGCAGTCCTTTCCAGGATCACGCCCGAACGACCCGCTCCCGAGAACCGGCCGGGCTGCTGCCCTCCCACCGGCAATCGTGACAGGGCTCACACCGGGGCGACAGGGTGCCGATGCCCACTGTTCGCCCGCATCGGCTGTGCAAAGTGCACAGGCCGGTCAGGGCAGCCGGTCGAGCTCCAGGCTCCGCAGCGCGAGCACCAGGTCGACGGGCACCGTGCCCTCGCCGAGGTGGCTCCCGATGAGCGCGCTCACCCGGGCGATGCGGTTGATCGCGGTGTTGCGGTGACAGCTCGCGAGTTCCGCCGTACGTGTCATCGAGCCGCCGCTGTCGACCCAGGCGCGGAGCGTCCCGAGCAGCACCCGCCCGTCGGCCTCCGACAGGTCGAGGACCGGTCCGAGCCAGACCCGCACCAGCCGGCCAGCGATGTCGGAGGAGTTGAGCAGCAGCGCTTCGACCAGGCGCTGGTCGAACGCGACGACCCCGGCCTCGCCCGGCGTCAGGGTGCGCAGGGCGAGGCTGGCCTGGGTGAACGCGCTGTCGATCGCGGCGAGGCCCGGCACCACGCTGGAGACGCCGCCCCGAGCGGCTCCCGCCGCCGAGAGGATCTCCATGGCCTCGCCGAGCGTGGCCTGTCCGAGTGCGAGCACGCCGACGACCGAGTCGGTACGCCGGTGCCACGCCGATCCGATCCGGCGCCGCTCCAGCCGGCTCTCGATGTCGTTCGCGGCAACGGAGAGCGCGGCCGCCACGAACGGTCCCTGGAGTGGCAGCCCGAGGGTCTGCGCAGCGACCACAGCGAAGGCATGCTCCTGGGCGCGGCCGCTCAGGAGCTCCTCCCACATGGCCGCGCTGCGCTGCTCGTCGGCGCGGACGTGGTCGCGCTCGGTCGCGTGATAGGCCATCGCGACCTGCGAGGACGTCTTGTCGACGACCTCCCAGAGCCGGGTACCGACCTCGCGCAGGCCATCGGCGTCGAGCGCGTTGAGGGTCTGTGCCTCCGCGATCAGGTCCTCCCAGATCAGCCGGCCTCCGATCCGGAAGGAACGCAGCACGTCATCCAGGGGCAGTCCCTGGGCTGCCCGCCGGTGGCCGGTCTCCTCGGCGGCGTCGTACCTCGGGTCGTTGTCACCGGGAGCTGCACCGTCGATCGACGTACCCAACAGTTCGAGCACGCGCGAGATGTTGTCGCGGCAGGACAGCCGGAGGTCCGAGAGCGGCACGACCGCGGCGGCCTTGTAGCCCGGGTTCTGCTCGACGATCGTGTCGACCAGCCGGTCGGTGAGCACCTCGATGCGTCTCGCGCGATGGTCCGCCAGGAACTCCAGGGTGCCGACGCGCATCGCTCTGCCTCGTCAGAGGTTCGAGAGAAGGAGCGCCTCGGCGAGGCAGACCCGCTCGAACTCCGCAAGGTGCAGGCCTTCGTTGGCGCCATGGGCCCGGGTGTCCGGGTCCTCGACTCCGGTGACGAGGACGCTCGCCTTCGGGAACGCGTTCAGGAACTCGGCGATGAACGGGATCGAGCCTCCGACACCCATGTCGACGGGTTCGACGCCGTCCCAGGCCTGCTTGAAGGCATCCCGTGCCACGTCGTACGCCGGACCGCTGGCGTTGATGGCAATCGCCTCCCCGGTGTCGACGACGGTGAAGGAGAAGTCGGCGCCCCACGGCACCCGGGCCTCGAGGTGTCTCTTGAGGCATTCGGTGGCGTTCTTGGCGTTGTCGCCGGGCGCGACCCGGACGGTGATCTTCGCGCGGGCGGCCGGCGTCAGGGTGTTGCTCGCGCCGTCGACCTTCGGTGCGTCGATGCCGGTGATCGTGATCGCCGGCTTGGTCCAGAGCCGCTCGACGGCGCTGCCCTCACCGATCCAGTGCACGCCGGGAAGGGCACCGGACTCGGCGCGCAGCCGGTCCTCGGGGTAGTCGACGTCGGCTGCCGGGCCGCTGTGCAGTCCCTCGACGGCGACGTCGCCGTTGTCCGTGTGGAGCGTGGCGAGCAACCGGGTCAGGGTCATCAGCGCGTCGGGCACGAGACCACCCCACATGCCGGAGTGGACCGCGTGCGTGAGCGTGCGGACCTCGATGTCGGCGCGGACGAGGCCGCGGAGGCTGGTCGTGAGAGCGGGTACGCCGATGTCCCAGTTGCCGGAGTCGGCGATCACGATGACATCGGCCTCGAGCAGGTCCTGGTGCTTCTCGAGGAACGCCGGCAGCGAGTCCGAGCCGATCTCCTCCTCGCCCTCGATGAACATCGTCAGTCCGACGTCGAGGTCATCGCCGAGCGCCCGGATCGCCGCCAGGTGCGCCGCGATGCCGGCCTTGTCGTCGGCGGTGCCACGGCCGTAGAGCCGGTCGCCCACCTCGGTCGGCTCGAACGGCGGGGTGTTCCAGTCGGCAGGGTCGCCCACAGGCTGGACGTCGTGGTGGGCGTAGAGCAGCACCGTCGGCCGTCCCTCGGGTGCGGCCTTGCGTGCAACGACGGCTGGTGCGCCCCCGTCGACGCTGAGGATCTGGACGTCGTCGAAGTGCTCCTTGCGGAACAGCTCTGCGACAGCTTCGGCGCTCCGCTGGACCTCGCCGGCCCGCTCGGGGTCGGCACTCACCGACTCGATCCGAACCAGATCCTCCAGCACCTGACGGATCCCCGGCATGACTTCCTGGACGCGCGCACGCAGCTCTTCGACACTCATGATCTGCACCTTAGCCACCCGTTGAGTTGGGTCTAAATCACGGTTGAGTTGGGCCTCCATTACCTACCTGCGGACCGGAGGCGCAAGTCAACGGTGACCGGGGCCCAACTCAACAGTGACCAGCACCCAAGTCAACGGTGATGGAGACCCAAGTCAACGGGTCAGGTGAGGGGGAGGTAGGAGGTGAGGTTGGTACGTTCGCCGCTGGCGCGGACGGAGCCGTCGGCGTGGGCCTGGTCCCAGCTGAGCTCACCGGTCGCGAGGGCGATCCAGGTGTTGGCGTCGGTCTCGATCACGGCCGGCGGCGTACCCCTGGTGTGGCGTACGCCGGGGATGACCTGCACCGCGGCGTACGGCGGGACGCGCACCTCGACCGAGTGCCCAGGGGCTCGATCCTCAAGCAGGGCAAGGAAATGCTTGGTCAGCAGCCGGAGGTCAGCAGGCGTTCGCGGCTGGCGCGCGAGAGCCTCGGCCACCAGCAACGGGTCCGCGGGAGTCAGTCGCGCGGCCATCAGGCCATGGCGGCAGGGATGGTGGCCGTCCAGGCGGCCCGCAGGTCCTCGACCGCAATCTCGAACGAGCCCTCGACGACCAAGCCGGTGCCGCCGGTCTGACCGAGAGCGGTCAGCGGTACGCCGTACCTCGCCGCCAGGTCCGTCAGCCGGTCAGCATCCGCCGGCTTGACGGTCACCACGACCCGGGCGGCCGACTCGGAGAAGAGGCCGATGAAGGCGTCGCCCTCGAGCTGCACGGACCCGCCGACACCGTGCCTGAGGCAGCACTCGGCCAGCGTCTGCGCGAGGCCGCCGTCGGACAGGTCGTGCGAGGAGGTGAGCAGGCCGACACCCTCGACGAGCATCGACCCAAGCGCCTTCTCGGCCGCCAGATCCACCCGAGGCGGAAGACCACCCAGGTGTCCGTGTACGACGTTCGCCCACTCCGATCCCGAGAGCTCTTCCTGCGTCGACCCGAGCAGGAAGATCTGCTCGCCTGCGGAGGCGAAGCCGGTCGGCGTACGACGGGTGACGTCCTGGATCACGCCGAGCACGGCCACGACCGGCGTCGGCAGGATCGCGGTCTGACCGGTCTGGTTGTAGAGACTGACGTTGCCGCCGGTGACCGGGATCCCCAGCGTGATGCAGGCGTCCTTGAGGCCACGGCAGGCCTCGGCGAACTGCCACATCACATCGGGGTCCTCGGGCGAGCCGAAGTTCAGGCAGTCGCTGATCGCGAGCGGAACGGCCCCACCGGCGGCGACGTTGCGGTAGGACTCGACGAGCGCGAGCTGCGCGCCGGCGTACGGGTCGAGCTTGGCGAACCGGCCGTTGCAGTCGGTCGACACCGCGACACCGAGGTTGGTCTCGTCGTCCACCCGGATCATGCCGCTGTCGGAAGGCTGGGCGAGGACGGTGTTGCCCTGCACGTAGCGGTCGTACTGGTCGGTGATCCACGACTTGTCACAGAGGTTCGGGCTGGCGACGAGCTGCAGCAGGGTCGCCTTGAGCTCGGCACCGGTCGACGGCCGGGCAAGCTTCTCGGCGCCGTCGGCCTGCAGGGCGTCCTGCCACGACGGTCGCGCGAACGGCCGGTCGTACGTCGGACCGTCGTGCGCCACCGAGCGAGGAGGTACGTCGACGACCCGCTGGCCGTGCCAGTCGATCTGCAGGTGGTCGCCGTCGGTGACCTCGCCGACGACCACGGCCTCGACGTCCCACTTCGCGCAGATCGCCATGAACGCATCGACGTCGGCCGGCTCGACGACCGCCATCATCCGCTCCTGCGACTCGCTCATCAGGATCTCTTCGGGCGCGAGCGTCGAGTCGCGCAGCGGCACCTTGTCGAGCTCGACGCGCATGCCGCCGTCGCCGGCAGACGCCAGCTCGGAGGTCGCACACGAGAGCCCGGCACCACCGAGGTCCTGGATGCCGGCCACCAGACCGGCGGCGAAGATCTCCAGCGTGCACTCGATCAGCAGCTTCTCCTGGAACGGGTCGCCTACCTGCACACTCGGTCGTTTCGCCGGACCCGTGGACTCAAAGGTCTCCGAAGCGAGCACCGAGACGCCACCGATCCCGTCGCCGCCGGTGCGGGCGCCGTACAGGATCACCAGGTTGCCGACACCGCTCGCCTTCGCGAGGTGCAGGTCCTCATGGCGGAGTACGCCGATACAGAGCGCGTTGACCAGCGGGTTCCCGGCGTACGACGCGTCGAAGACCGCTTCGCCACCGATGTTCGGCAGCCCGAGGCAGTTGCCGTAACCACCGACACCGGCCACGATCCCGGGCATCACCCGATGCGTGTCGGCGGCGTCGAGCGGGCCGAAGCGCAGCGGGTCCATCACCGCCACGGGACGAGCGCCCATCGCCAGGATGTCGCGGACGATGCCGCCGACTCCGGTGGCCGCACCCTGGTAGGGCTCGACGTACGACGGGTGGTTGTGCGACTCGACCTTGAAGGTGACCGCGTAGCCCTGACCGATGTCGATCACGCCGGCGTTCTCACCGATGCCGGCGAGCATCTTGCCTGGCGCGTCGGGAGGAACAGCGATGTTGATCTCTGCGAACTGCTTGAGGTGCACCTTGCTCGACTTGTACGAGCAGTGCTCGCTCCACATCACGGAGTACATCGCCAGCTCGGAGCTCGTCGGACGGCGGCCGAGGATCTCGCGGATCCGGGCGTACTCGTCGGCCTTCAGACCGAGCTCAGCCCACGGCTGCTCGCGATCGGGGTCGGTGGATGCAACGGAAACGGTGTCGAGAGCAGAGCGTTCGGGCACGGCGCCAATCTACCGGGCCGCGCCGTCACGCCGTGACGCGAGAGCAGCCGGTGGATAGGTTCGAAGGGTTGGGTCCTTCTCGGGCCAGGAGGCAGTGATGACGACCGTCGATCCCGGCGACACCAAGGAGCCGCCGACCCCCGAGCCGACCGACCCTGAAGACCCGGTCGATCCGATCGTCCCGCTGGAAGGTCCTCCTCGGATGGACCCACGCGAATAGGCCTCGATGGGCGTGTTTACAAGCCGACACGCCGTAGTCGGGTCACGAATTGGTCGAACCACTGTTGCTGATGTGACTGGTGAGGTTATGGTTCCGGGGTCCTCGACCCACGGAGCTTCCCATGCGATCCGCGCTGTCTGCCCAGCCGCACCCCGTCCCACCGGCGCTCGGCCATCGGTCCCGCGCTGGCTTCGCAGTGCTCGCGGTGGTGCTCGCGATCGTGGTCGGCGTGCTCGCGACCGGGCCGGCCGATGCGAAGAAGAACGCTCCGAACCCGGTCACTCCGGGCAGTTTCACGGGCTACGGGTTCGACCAGTGCATCGCTCCGACCCAGGCCGCGATGGACAGGTGGACGACGGACTCGCCGTACTTCGCGGTCGGCATCTACATCTCCGGCGACTCCCGCGCCTGCACCAACCAGCCGAACCTGACCACGACCTGGGTGAGCACTCAGCTCGCCGCCGGCTGGCACCTGCTACCGATCACGCTCGGCCCGCAGGCATCCTGTACGACGGTCCCGCGCTACCTCCACCAGGTCCGGATCAACCCGAGTACGGCCACCACCTACTACGCCGCCCGGGTGCAGGGAGCCAAGGAGGCCGACAAGGCGGTGGCCGCGGCGCAGGCGCTCGGCATCGTTCCCGGCAGCACGCTGTTCTACGACCTCGAGGCGTTCAACATCAAGAAGAGCACCGCCTGCACCCAGTCGGCTCGCTACTTCCTGCAGGCGTGGACCAACCGGCTGCACCAGGCCAGGTACATCTCGGGCGCCTACTCGAGTGCCGCCTCGGGCATCAAGATGCTCGACGATGCCCGGGCGACCGCCGGCAACACCTTCGTGATGCCCGACCAGGTCTGGATCGCAGACTGGAACGGCCGGGCGGACGACAACTCGACGTACGTCCGCAGCGACGGCTGGTCGCCACACGCGCGTGCCCACCAGTACCAGGGCGGGCACAACGAGACGTACGGCGGCGTCACGATCAACATCGACAAGAACTGGGTCGACCTCGGCAAGGGCCTCGTCCGGGCGCCCGAGGGACAGCACTGCGGCGGCGTACCGATCGACTTCACGACGTACGCCCAGCTGCAGGTCCACACCACGCAGGGCGCCCAGGTCCAGGCGCTCAAGTGCCTGCTGAGTGAGAAGAAGCTGTTCGGCGGCAAGGTGCGGAGCGGGACCTACGGCCCAGCGCTGCTCAAGGCGCTGAAGGCGTGGCAGGCGGCGCACGGCCGGCCGGTGAGCAACATCTGGACGACGAACGACTGGGTCTCGTTGCTCAGCGACGGTGCGCAACCGGTGCTGAAGTACGGCTCGTCATCCGAGGCGTCCTGGCGGCTGCAGCGGACGCTGGTGGCGGCGGGGCACCCGGTGCCGATCAAGGGCATCGTCAACACCCCGACGATCAACGCGGTGGCTGCCTACCAGGCCCGGGTGAAGCTCCCCAGGACCGGCATCACGGCCCCGACCACCTGGGCCGCGATGGCCAGGGGACTGCGCTGATCGACGGATAGTCCGCCACGAAAAGCACCGTACGAGACCCCGAAACGGTGCTTTTCGTGGCGGACTATCGGGAATTGGCGAGGGTGGTGAGGACCGAGGTGAAGAAGCCGAGTCCGTCGGTGCCGGGGCCGCAGAGGTCCTCGACGGCGTGCTCGGGGTGCGGCATCAGGCCGACGACGTTGCCGGCTTCGTTGCTGATCCCGGCAATCGCCCGCTGCGAGCCGTTGGGGTTGCCCAGGTAGCGCGCAACCACCCGGCCCTCGCCCTCGAGCAGATCGAGGGTGGCCTCGTCGGCGACGTAGGAACCCTCGCCGTTCTTGAGCACGATGGTGATCTCGTCGCCCTCGTCGTACGCCGTGGTCCAGGCGGTCTTGTTGTTCTCGATGCGCACGACCTGGTCGAGGCAGCCGAACTTGCGATGGTCGTTGCGGATCAGCGCGCCGGGCAGCAGGTGCGACTCACACAGGATCTGGAAACCGTTGCAGATGCCGAGCACGGGCATCCCGCCGCGAGCGGCATCGACGACCTCGGTCATCACCGGCGCAAAGCGGGCGATGGCGCCACAGCGGAGGTAGTCGCCGTAGGAAAACCCGCCCGGAAGGAGTACGCCGTCGACGCCCTTGAGGTCATGGTCGCCGTGCCACAGCGCGACGGCCTCCCCGCCAGCCATGCGTACGGCGCGACGGGCATCCGCATCGTCGAGCGAGCCGGGGAAGGTGACGACCCCGATCCTCACGAGATGACCGTGACGTTGTAGTCCTCGATCACCGGGTTGGAGAGCAGCGTCTCGGCCATCTTGTTGACCTCGGCAAGCCGCTCGTCGGTGGCCTCACCGTCGAGCTCGATCTCGAACCGCTTGCCCTGGCGGACCTCGGTGACGCCCTCGAAGCCCAGCCGAGGCAGCGCACCCTGCACGGCCTTGCCCTGCGGGTCGAGGATCTCGGGCTTGGGCATCACGTCGACGACGACACGGGCCACGGGGCAACTCCTGGGAAAGGGGGGATCGACGGGTCCGATTCTACGGGCTGTCGCGGCTACTTCTGTGCCGCCAGGTAGTTCAGCGCTTCCTGGCTCGGCTGGTAGGTGCAGTCGGCGGCGGCGGCGGTCGCAGTGCCGACCTTCGTCGTGTCCGGCGGCTGGGTGGTCCCCGTGCCGCCGGTCGCGGACTTCGTCGGCGTACTGCCGGGTGTCGTCGGCTTCAACGCGGCCTTGACGGTGGCGTGCACGTAGTCGAAGTCGGGGTCGTTGGGGTTGAAGTTGTCGTCGTACTGGAAGACCACCGACCGGAGTGGCTGCGCCTTCATCTTCGTGGTGAGGTTGACGAAGGCCGGAAGCAGTTTCTGCGGGATGTCGGTGCGCAGGATCTTCTTGGTCGCCGACGCCAGCGCCGTGTAGCGGCGGAGGAGGGTGAGCGGATCGGCCTTCGCGACGATCGCGTTGATCGCGCACCGCTGGCGCTGCATCCGGTTGTAGTCGTTGAGCCCGTAGCGACCGCGCGCGAACCACAGTGCGTGGAAGCCGTCGAGGTGCTGGTCCGGTCCCGGCTCTATGTAGCCGGTCGGGGGGATGTGGGCGTCGTCGTCGCCGTTGATCGGCACCCGGTCGTCAACATTGACGGTGATCCCGCCGATCGCGTCGACGATCCGCTGGAAGCCCTTGAAGTTGATCAGCATGTAGTAGTCGACCGGGATGCCGAGCGACCCCGAGACCCCGAGCTTGACTGCGTCGGCGCCCTCGTTGCTGGTCTTGCCGAGGACGCCCGGGTTGAGGGCCGGGACGTTGCGGTAGATCGCGTTGAGGAACCACTCCGCGGGGTCGCCGCCGCCGTCGAAGCCATTCGGGTAGATCCTGGCGAGTGGGGAGTTTGCCGGGAACGGCACGTTCTCCAGGTTGCGGGGCAGGCTGAACAGGATCGTCTTGCCTGTGCGCACGTCAATGCTGGCCAGGATCACCGAGTCGGTCCGGACGCCCTCGCGGTCGGTGTCGCCGTCGCCGCCGAGCAGCAGCAGGTTCACGCGCTTGCGCTTGCCCCACGGGTTGGCCTTCGTGACATGGGGCGTGGTGGTGCTCTCGGTCGGCTTGAAGACCGTCTTGACGAGATCTCGCTGAACCATGGCGTAGTAGCCGCCGAGCGCGAGCGGAGCCGCGACCACCAGGCAGAGCAGGCTGGTGAACACGTTGCCGGCGAGGCGCCTGTTGAAGGCGATCGACCGCGGCCGGGTGCCCCGGTAGGTGCCGACGATCAGGGCGACCCAGAGCAGCAGTGCGACCCCGAGACCGATCGTGACCCGGAGCAGCTTCGCGGGATCGACGAGGTCCGCGACGATCTGGGTCCGGTGCGGCCGCGCGTAGAACCAGGCGGCCACCGCCAGGACGCTCAGCGGGATCACGGCTGCGAGCGTGGTCAGGCCGAGCGAGCGTCTGTAACCGTGGGCACGCTCCTTGACCCGACGTCGTCGGGGCTCGGTCGCCGATGCGCTCCTGGTCCGGTGGCTCGGGCCGCCAGAGCTCCCGCGGTGCTTGTCGTTCGTGCTGGATCTCCCTGTGCGGGCGCTAGCTGAGCTCGCGCTTGAGAATCTTCCCTGTGGCCGTCATCGGCAGATTGTCGACAAAGGACACCACGCGAGGGTACTTGTAGGAGGCCATTTGGTCCTTTCCCCACGCAACGAGCTCTGCTTCGGTGATCGTCGCGCCCTCGTTGCGGATGACGACCGCCTTGATCTCCTCGCCGTGGCTGTCATGGGGTACGCCGATGACCGCGGCCAGTGAGACGTCCGGATGGGTCATCAGCACCTCCTCGACCTCTCGCGGGTACACGTTGAAGCCGCCACGGATGATCATGTCCTTGGAACGGTCGACGATGTAGTAGTAGCCGTCGGCGTCGCGGCGGGCCAGGTCGCCCGAGCGGAACCACCCGTCACGCATCACCTCAGCAGTCGCCTCGGGGCGGTTGAGGTAGCCCTTCATGATGTTGTGGCCGCGCATCGCGATCTCGCCGATCTCGTCGGCGCCGTCGATGGTGTTCCAGTCGTCGTCGATCAGCTTTGCCTCGACGCCCCAGATCGGAACGCCGATCGAGCCGGGACGCGCGTCGCGATCGGGATCGGAGAACGTCGCGACCGGTGAGGTCTCCGAGAGGCCGTAGCCCTCGAGGATCTCGACACCGAACTTCTCCTTGACCTGTTTGATGATCTCGACCGGCAGGCTCGAACCACCCGCGACCGCGCGGCGCAGGTTGCCGGCGATCCGCTTGACGTCGACCTCGGGGGTCAGCGCGTGGAGCAGGCCCCAGTACATCGTCGGCACGCCGGCGAAGAAGGTGATCTCCTCCTTCTCCATCAGCGCAACCACCTGCTGGGCGTCGAAGCGCGGCACCAGCACCAGCGTCGCGCCCATCGAGAACCCTGCGTTCATCTGCACGGTCGAGCCGAAGGAGTGGAACAGCGGCAGCGTCACGAGGTGTACGTCGGTCCCAGGGGCGGAGCCGAACAGCCGGTTGCAGGTCAGGGCGTTGAGCACCAGGTTGGCGTGGGTGAGCTCCGCGCCCTTGGGCTGGCCCGTCGTGCCGCTCGTGTAGAGGATGACTGCTGTGTCGGTCTCGGGGCCGAGCACGGCCTCGAAAGTCGTGGGCTGTGCCCGGAGAGCTGAGGCAAGGGTCTCGGCTCCCTCGATGCTCGAAGGTGCGGACGGGTCGGCCATCACCATCCAGAAGTTCTCGCAGGCCTTGGCGTTGGAGAAGCCGTCGTGCCCCTCCTTGCCCATCGCGAGGTCGGCAGTGCCCTCGAAGCAGAGGTACGCCCTGGCCTCGGAGTCGTCGAGGTAGTAGGTCACCTCACGGCCCTTGTTCAGCACGTTCAGGGGTACGACGACAGCGCCGGCCTTGAGGATCCCGTAGTAGATGATCGGGAAGAACGGCAGGTTCGGGCAGCTCAGCGCAACCTTGTCGCCCCGCTCGATCCCTTTGCTGACAAGGAGATTCGCCACCTGGTTGGCGGCGGCATTCACCTGCGCGTAGGTCAGCCGGGTGTCCCCGAGAACCAGCGCGTCGCGGTCAGGGAACTGTCGCGAGCTGTCCTCGAGCAAGATCGACAGGTTGTACATGGGGCCTCCTGCGGCTCGGCTGCTGACAACCTACTTCGAGGCAGCTCGCTCCGTCAGGATTCGCGAAGCACGGTCCAGGTCGGACCGGATCGCCGTTGGACCGAGCTTGCCGGCCGGCCAGGCGACCAGTGTCCAGGGCCCGCTCGCGTCGATGTGCACCTTGGCCGTCACCCGGGTCCCGTTGTCGGTCGCGAGGAAGATCAGGTGGAGATGGCCGGTGACGCCGGCCCACTGGCCCTTCTCGGACCAGGACTTGTTGGACTCCCAGCCGGTGATCTCCATCTCGGGGCTGATCCCGATCATGGTCGTCTCGCGCCAGTGCATGCCGAGCCGCGGCTCGCCCTCGTCGAGCAGCTTCACCGAGCGCAGGGAGGCCTGCCACTCGGGGCGCTGACGCGGATCCGTCAGGTAGTCGAAGACCTCCGCGAGTGGTTGCGTCATCTCGACCGTGACCGTGAACTCCATCAGTAGCTCAGTCCGGTGAGCAGCTCGAAGGCCTCGACGTACCGCTGCCGGGTGCGGTCCACGACCGCTTGAGGCAGTGCCGGCGGCCTTACCCCCGACGCCCGGTCCCAGCCACTCTCCGCCGAGAGCAGCCAGTTGCGCACGATCTGCTTGTCGTAGGACGGCTGGGCCTGGCCCGGTCGCCAGTCCGAGGCGGGCCAGAAACGGCTCGAGTCGGGGGTGAGCACTTCATCGGCGAGCACCGTGGTGCCGTCCTTTCGTTGGCCAAACTCGAATTTCGTGTCGGCCAGGATGATCCCCCGTGCACGGGCGATCTCCTCCGCCCGTGCATAGACCTTCATCGTCAGCTCGCGCAGCTCGGCCGCAGCCTCGTCCCCGACCTCGCCCGCGACCGCGGCGTACGAGACGTTCTCGTCGTGGTCACCGACCGCAGCCTTCGTGGCCGGCGTGAACAGCGGCTCCGGCAACCGGCTGCCATCCTCGAGCCCGGCCGGCAACGCGATCCCGCAGACCTCACCACTCACCCGGTAGTCCAGCAACCCAGAGCCGGTCAGATAACCGCGAACGACACACTCGACCGGGAACATCGCGAGCTCCTCGCAGATAACCGCCCGGCCCGAAACCTCAGCGGGCACCTCGGTCGCGAGGACATGGTTGGGCACCAGATCCTTGAGCTGGTCGAACCACCACGACGACATCCGGGTGAGGATCTCGCCCTTCCCCGGGATGGTCGTGTCGAGCACGAAGTCGAAGGCGGAGATGCGGTCGCTGGCGACCATGAGCAGCTGTCCGTCCCAGGGTCCACCGGCAAGGCGGTAGAGATCGCGGACCTTCCCAGAGTGGATGTGCTCAGCCCCGTCGATCCCGGGCGCAGCAGGAATGTTGAGGTCAGCGGGTGGGGTCACACCCCCAAGCCTACAAAGGTCGGGCCGGTGGCGGCTGGCAAGCACCGTGGGCGAGACCAGGATCGGGAGTACAACTCTCATACAAGTGTTAGTAGAGTGCCTAACACGTATATCAATCCGAGGAGACCGCTGATGACCCGGGAACCACGTCCTGACTTCCTGATCATCGGCGCCCCGAAAGCGGGAACGACAGCCCTGCACTCAGCGCTCGCGCAGCATCCCCAGGTGTTCGTGACGAGTCCGAAGGAGCCGAAGTACTGGCTCTGCGACGACGCTCCCCCACCTGCCTGGAACGGGCCCGGTGACGCGCACTCGCAACAGGAGTGGATCTGGCGCAAGCGTGACTACGTCAGGCTCTTCGAGCCCGCGGGCAGCCACCAGATCCGCGGCGAGAGCACCCCGTTCTACCTGTGGAGCCGTGGCGCGCACCGGAGGATCGGCGAGTCGCTGCCCGCCGTACGCCTGATCGCGGTGGTTCGCGATCCGGTCGACCGTGCCTACAGCAACTGGATGCACCTGTGGTCCGACGGCCTCGAGCCGGTCGCGGACTTCGAGGAGGCCTTCAACCTGCAGGACGAGCGGGTCCGGTCGGGTCACGCACCGTTCTGGCGCTATCGCGAGCTCGGCCTGTACGGCGAACAGCTGGCCCATCTCCGCCGGCACGTCGACCCGGACCGGATCCTGGTGCTCCGCTATCGCGATGTCGTCGACTCGCCCCAGGCAACGGTCGACCGCGCCTGCCGCTTCCTCGGCATCGACGAGGGCCACGTTGCCGACATCCCCCACGACAACTCGCGCAACTATTCAGAGCCCGGCTGGCGGCCAACGGTGTTCGGGCCGCTGGTGAGACTCGGCGCCCGACTCGGCGCCCACGCAGCACCGGAGGTCTGGCGGCGGGCGAGTGTTCCGCTGATCGCCCAGCTGAGCGGACGCGAGGTGCACCGGCCACTGCTCACGCCTGACCAGCGTGAGCGACTCCTGCCAGCCTTCGCCGACGACGTCCGGCTGCTCACGAAGATCACCGGTGAGGACTACAGCGACTGGCTGTCGAACGCGAGCCGTGGGTCGTTCCGGGAGCGACGGGTCAGCGCACGCAGGTGAGGAGGTCATGAGCGCCGTCGGGCCGGGCGGCTTCGAAGTAGAACCTGGTCCGGCCGTCAGGTAGCGCCACGGCCGTCGCATAGCGCAGCGCGCCGTCGGAGTACGGCGACACTCCTCGCGGCTCGTCATCGACCGACAGGAAGCGCGAGCCGTCCCACTCGGCAACCCCGGTGCGCTCGTGCCAGTTCGACTCGGCATCGGCCCTGCCGTCGTACAGCACCGTGAGGGGACTCTCCCCGATCACAGCGGTGATCCGGGCTCCGCGCGCGTCCCAGGAGCGAGGGCGGCCGGCGAGAACCTCCCCGCGGTCGGTCCAGGCCAGGCCGTCCGGACTCGTCAGGTGTCGCGTGGTCATCCGGTCCTCGTCGCCGACCCGGTCGAGCGGGTGGCAACAGAGCCAGAGGTCCCAGCCGTCGTCCGCGCGGCGGATCACCGGATCCTTCACGGCAGTCCCCGAGTCGCCCGGGAGCACCAGTTGGCGATGTCCGGTCGGCAGCTCCTCCGGAGTTGCCGCGGTGAGGCTGTCGACCCACCAGTGCTTCGAGCCGTACGTCGCGCACGAGAGGTAGAGACGCCAGCCGATGCCAGGAACCTTGACCAGTGCGGGGCGCTCGAACGACTCGGTGCCGAACTGCTCACGATGGACCTCCGCCACGGTCCGGAAGCGCTCCCCGTCCCCCGAGCTCGCCACCACCACCGTCACGCCTCGGCCGTCGGTCAGCGGCCGACGTACGCGATAGGTCAGCCAGAACACGCCATCCTCGAGAACGGCACTCGCGGCGCCGGTCCAGTTGCCCGGTCCGGCCCCCGGTGCTGGCACGACCACCGTCGCACCGTCGTACGACGGGATGGGCAGCGTGCTCGTCTCCATCAGCACAGCATAGTCGAGCAGAGGACTCGACTATCCGAGCACCTCGCGGCGAACGTCCCGGATGGGTGCACCATGGGCAGCATGTGGAACGACTTGGTGCACCTCGGCGTCTCGGCGCCCGACAAGATCATCCGGACCATCGTGGTCTACCTCGTGCTCGCCATCCTGCTCAGGCTGGCCGGCAAGCGCGACCTCGCGCAGCTCAACTCCTTCGACCTCATCGTGATGCTGCTGCTCTCCAACGTGGTCCAGAACTCGATCATCGGTCCGGACAACTCGCTCCTCGGCGGGCTCATCGGGGCGACCGTGCTGGTCGCCTTCAACGCCGGACTGGTCCGGCTGATCCGGGGCAACGAGACGGTCGCCCGGCTGATGGAGGGCACGCCGACCACGCTGGCCGTGAGCGGCCGGTGGCTCACCGACGCGCTTCGCCGGGAGGGAGTGCGGCAGGCCGACGCCGAGGTGGCGCTGCGGCGGCAGAGCGCCAGCGGCGTCGAAGACGTCGACAAGGTGAGCATCGAGCCCGGCGGCGCGATCATCGCCACTCTCCGGAGCGGGCAGCGCCCAGCGACGCAGGCCGACGTCGAGCGCATCGAGGCCAAGCTCGATGACCTTCTCGAACGTCTCGCGTCGACGGCATGAAAGTCTTGGCACATGCCTGAGTCAGCCGAAGAGGTCTATGCCCGCGTCGTCGCCCAGGTCGGCGTCGACGGACACCTGCCGATGCCGGCGCAGGGCGGCTGGGACATCTTCCCGTGGGAGGGCACCGGCCTCAGACCACGCGTGGTCGAGCCACCGTCGGACGAGCCGCCGCGGCACGGCGAGGGCGACAGGAACTGCTCGTGCACCGGCTCTCCGGCCAAAGGGGCCATCTGGGCGAACGACCGCTGGGAGGTGCGCGCTCCTGGACAACCGGGTGGCCTGCCCCTGGTGGTGAACCTGTGTCCACTCGAGCATCTCGATTTCGAGGATCTCGACGACGACATGGCAGCGGAGTTCGGCCTGCTCAGCGTGTGGCTGCACCGGATCATCAGCCGGATGCCGAACATCGGGAGAGTTCACGTCCAGAAGATCGGCGACGGCAGCGCGCACCTGCATGCCTTCTTCATCGCCCGGACGGCCCGGATGACCAACATCCTCGGCAGCCCGGCCGTCGACTGGGACGAGATCCTTCCCGCCGTGCCCGAGGACATCTGGCGCGCGGACCTGGCGTACGTCGCGAAGCACCTCGCGACCCATGGCGGGACGGCGCTGGTCTGACGCGGTCTAGATGGTCCTCAGGAACGTCCGGATCTGCTCGCGGGGGCTCTCGGTGATCTCGGGCCCGTGGGTGAAGGCGGCGACTGCATAGTCCAGCTCGGCCAGCTTGTGGGCGGTCTGCCTGGTCATCGCGAAATCGGAGCAGAGGAACTTCGGCGAGATCCGCAGGCCACGCATGAAGGTGAAGTTGAAGAGCGCGTCACCGGTGATCATCGTGCCGGTTTCCTCATGCAGCAAAGAGATGTGGCCGGGCGAGTGCCCGGGAGTGTGTACGACGCGCAGGCCACCCGCTACCGGAAGCACCTCGTCGTCCGACAGGGCCGGACCCGGCTGGAAGGCCTCGAACCTGCCGTTCCCGAGCCGGGCGAAGATCTTGCCGCTGAGCGATGAGGTGTCCGTCCCGCCGATGACCTCGCCCCCGATGGCCCAGTCACGGTCGGCGCCCTGGTGGATCAGCACCGGCGCGCCGGTCCGGCGCGCCATCTCGGCCGCACCGCCGGCATGGTCGGGGTGCACGTGGGTGAGCACGATGCGGGTCACGTCGCTCGGCTGCTTGCCGATCGCCGCGAGCCCGGCCACGATCTTCGGCGGCGCCTTCTTGAGTCCGCAGTCGACCAGCGTCACCCCGTCGTCATCGACGAAGGCGAACGAGTTGATGTAGTCCTTGCCCTGAGTGGGAATCCGCCAGACATTCGGTGCGAGCTCGATGGCCGGTGACCGGGTCATGGCTAGAGAATCGCACCTGGGGAGTACGCCGCTGCCGCGGGATCGGTCTCGACGACCTCCGCGATCCGGCGTACGACGGCCTGCACCTGCTCGACGGCCGCACCGGTGAACTTGATCGGATCGGCAACCAGCGCAGCGATCTGGTCGGTCGTGAGACCCAGCCTCGGGTCGTTGCCGAGTCGTTCGAAGAGGTCGTTCCTGTCGAGGCCCTGCCGCATCTCGAGCGCGACCCCGACGGCGTGCTCCTTGATCGCCTCATGGGCCTCTTCGCGGCCGACGCCGTTGCGTACTGCGGTCATCAGCACCTTGGTGCTCGTCAGGAACGGCAGGTAGCGGTCGAGTTCGCGCTGGATCACGGCCGGGAACGCACCGAACTCGTCGAGGACGGTGAGGAAGGTCTGGAAGAGGCCGTCGGTCGCGAAGAACGCATCCGGCAGGGCAACCCGGCGTACGACGGAGCAGGAGACGTCGCCTTCGTTCCACTGGTCGCCCGCGAGCTCACCGACCATCGAGAGATGACCTCGCAGGATCACCGCGAGGCCGTTGACCCGCTCGCAGGATCGCGTGTTCATCTTGTGCGGCATCGCGGATGAGCCAACCTGGCCCTCCTTGAAGCCTTCGGTGACGAGCTCGATGCCGGCCATCAGCCGGATCGTGGTGGCCAGGTTCGACGGCCCGGCCACCATCTGCACCAGGGCGGAGACGACGTCGAAGTCGAGCGAGCGCGGGTAGACCTGGCCGACGCTGGTCAGCACCTGGTCGAAGCCGAGGTGCTGGGCGACGCGCGTCTCGAGCTCGGCAAGGTTGGCGGTCGAGCCATCGAGCAGATCGAGCATGTCCTGGGACGTGCCCATCGGCCCCTTGATCCCCCGGAGCGGGTAGCGCCCGATCAGGTCGTCGAGCCGCTGCAGACCGACGAGCATCTCGTCGGCGACCGTCGCGAACCTCTTGCCGAGGGTGGTCGCCTGCGCGGCCACGTTGTGCGAACGCCCTGTCATCACAAGGGATTCGTGCTCGGTGGCGAGCCGGCCGAGACGCGCGAGCGTGGCAACGACGCGCTGACGGACGACCTTGAGCGACGCCATGATCTGCAACTGTTCGACGTTCTCGGTCAGGTCGCGGGAGGTCATGCCCTTGTGGATGTGCTCATGACCGGCCAGTGCACTGAACTCTTCGATGCGGGCCTTCACGTCGTGGCGGGTGACCCGCTCACGAGCAGCGATCGACTCGAGATCCACCTTGCCCACAACGGCTTCATAGGCTTCGACGACACCTTCGGGTACGTCGACCCCGAGGTCCCGCTGGGCCTTGAGCACGGCGATCCAGAGCTCGCGTTCGAGCACGATCTTGTGCTCCGGCGACCAGATCGCGGCGAGGTCTGCTCCGGCGTACCTGGTGGCGAGGACGTTGGGAACGGTCATCAGACTCCCTGCTCTGTGGTCGAGGTGGCGCCGGTGGTCGAGCTTGTCGCGACCACGTCTCCGGCAATGTCCGACCGGAACTGGGCGCCGTCGAACTTGATGGCACCGACTCCGGCGTAGGCGAGCTTGCGAGCCGAGGCGACGTCGACGCCCTGTCCGACGACAGCCAGGACCCGGCCCCCGGCGGTGACCAGAGCCCCGTCGGACGAACTAACGGTGCCGGCATGCAGGACAGTGGCGCCGAGCGCCTCCGCATCCGCGATGCCGGTGATCTCGTCACCCTTCGAGGACGACTCGGGGTAGCCGGCCGAGGCCATCACCACCGCGACAGCGGCACCGGCCTTCCAGCGCGGGGCCGGTACCTCGTCGAGTCGACCCTGCGCGGCGGCGAGCAGTAGCGAACCGAGGCCGGAGTCGAGCAGCGACAGCAGCGCCTGGGTCTCGGGGTCGCCGAAGCGGGCGTTGAACTCGATGACCTTCGTGCCGCGCTTGGTGAGGGCCAGTCCGGCGTACAGCAGACCCTGGAAGCTCGTGCCCCTGCGCGCGAGCTCGTCGACGGTCGGCTGGAGCACCCGGGCCAGCACGTCTTCGACGAGATCGGCCGGGGCCCACGGGAGCGGCGTGTAGGCGCCCATCCCGCCGGTGTTCGGGCCCTCGTCGTTGTCATGGATCCGCTTGAAGTCCTGGGCGGGCTGGAGCGGATAGACGGTCTTCCCGTCGGTGATGGCGAACAACGAGACCTCGGGGCCGTCGAGGAACTCCTCGATCACCACCCGCTCGCAACCTGCCGCGTGCGCGATCGCCTCGTCGCGGTCGTTCGTGACGACGACGCCCTTGCCTGCGGCGAGGCCGTCGTCCTTCACGACGTACGGAGCTCCGAAGGCGTCCAGCGCGGCCACGACCTCCTCGGGTGTCGTACAGAGGTGCGCCATGCCAGTGGGTACGCCGGCAGCAGCCATCACGTCCTTCGCGAAGGCCTTCGAGCCTTCGAGGACGGCAGCCTCGGCGGTCGGCCCGAAGCAGGCGATCCCGCGCGCGCGGACGGCGTCGGCGACCCCGGTGGTCAGCGGTGCTTCGGGTCCGATCACGACGAGGTCCGCGGCGAGCGATACCGCGAGATCGGCAACGGCAGCGCCGTCCATCGGGTCGACCGGGTGCAAGGTTGCGATGGCCGCCATTCCCGGGTTGCCGGGGGCGACGTGCACCTCGCTCACAGCCGGATCCCGGGCGAGGGCGACGGCAAGCGCGTGCTCGCGTCCTCCAGGGCCAATCACGAGGGTCTTCACGTGACCGAATCCTACTGAACTTGCGAGTCGCTCAGACCCGTCGGTTCACCGAGGCGGTGTACGCCCCTGGCCGGTAGCGCAGGATCGGGTCGCCGGAGAGCTCGATGCCGGTGACGATGCGCGCCGGGTCGAAGACGAAGATCGCGCCGTCCTTCTCGCGATCGGGATCGAGGGCGGTCACCTCGATCGTGCCGGCATCGAAGACCCGGGCCGACGAGGACCAGACCGACATCGGGTCGTGTGGGTCATCCGCCGGGCCTGCGACCTGGACCCGCATCGTGTGCCGGACCGGACCCCTCTGGAGCCGCGCGGCCATCTCGTCCTGCAGCCGGTCGGCGCCCGTGAAGACTCCCGGGCTCTCGCCGGCTTGCGGCACGAAGGTGTAGCGAACCCAGGATGCCGTCTTGTCGGCCGCGAGCCACTTGTAGGCGTGTACCGGGTAGAAGGTCGCGTCCGCATAGCTGGCAGGCGCTGCGATCGACTTCGCCCTGGCATTGGCAATCATCGCGGGCACCGCACTCGGGTGCCTGGCCAGGAACACCGGCAGGAGGTAGGGCTTGTTCGCTGCCTTCACGAGCTCGACGAAGGCCTCCGGCGTACGCACCGGAAATCGAGGAGCCGTCTGGCCGAGCAGGTCGGTCGCGGTGCCATCGGGAAGCCGGAACGACACTGCCATCCCGCGTACGTCGGTGGCACCGTCGGGGTGGTGCGGATTGCCGCCGCCGTTGGACCACCGCACGACGACCGGGACTGGTGGACCCTGCAGGTGCAGGGCGCTGCCGAGGTCGCCCGCCTCAGGCGTCGCCGTGAACGTGCCGGTGTAGAACCGACCCTTGGCGTGCAACGTCCGGTAGCCCTTCGGCTTTCCGAACGCCGCGTTGATCTGGTCAATGGCACTCTCGGGATCCAGCATCCTCGCAACCTAGTCGTTGAGTTGGGCCTTGGTCACCGTTGAGTTGCGCCGCAATTGCGGCCCTAATGTCACGCAGGCACAACTGAACCGTGACGCGAGCACAACTCAACGGTGATTGCGGCCCAACTCAACGACAACGGTCGGAGTACACATAGCAGCGGAGGGTGGGTTCGTTGGAGACTTCGGGGGCACCGACGAGGTTGATCCCGGGCAGGGAGACGCTGAGCAGTCCGGGGAGTACGGCGATGATCTGCAGATAGGTGTTGGCCTCGAGGGGATCGACGCCGGGCTGGTAGACCTGAGCGCAGACCGAGCGGCTGATCCGTGCGGGCTTCGCGGGCCCGTCGTGGGTGAGCGCGTCCATCGAGAGGGCGTACGCCGCCGGGTCGATCGTGCCGATGAGCAGGTGCTCGTTGACGTCGAGGGGACAGATGTCCTGGGTCGACACGTTCGTGATCCGGCCCTTCCCCGTGTGCAGCGCGCTCGTGGAGTCCTGGTCGGTCAGGTTGGGCTGCACGACCTCGTCGGTGTGGCTGAAGACCTCCGTGTAGGAGATGCCGGCGAACGTCTCGGCCCGGCTGTTCATCGCCTTGACGTAGTTCGCCGTACTGGTCTGCTGCCACTGGGCGGGCGTGCACTTGCCCTTCCCCGGGTTGCAGAGCCCGCTGACGACCGTGGTGCCGTGGTTGTCACCGGCGAGCCCGATCACGTCGTCGACCATCGGCCGGGTGTCCGGCCAGAACCTCAGCGCCCAGCGCATCGACATGCCGCCCTGGCTGTGGCCGAGGATCGCGATCCGGCGATGCGCTTTCGCGTGCATCGTGCGGATCCCGTAGACGAGGTACTCCCCCGCGCTCTGCATCTCGCCGAGCGCGTGATGTGGCATCGTCACCGCGCACCAGGGCCGGTGCTGTGCGGTGAACGCACGCTCGTAGTTCCAGGAGAAGTTCTGGTCCGGCGTGGTGCCGGTGCCCGGGCTGAGCAGCACGGGTTCGAGCTTGTTGGCGGTGAATGAACCGCTGCACTTCAGCGCCGCCTTCAGCGTGGCCGTCTTGACGCTCAGCTTCGGACCCGGCCGGTTCAGCGGGGCGAACGGCTTCTGCTCGGCGATCGCGGCCTGACCGAAGGACATCAGCATCACGGCCAGGACGGCGAGCACGCTCACTGTCGCCGTACGACGAATCCGCATGGACGCACCGTAGTGGTCGGCCGCTCAGATGTCCCGGAGGACGACGGTCTGCTCTCGGCCCGGACCCACACCGACTGCCCAGAAGGGCGCACCGGACATGTCCTCGAGCGCCTTGATGTAGACCTGCGCATTCTTGGGCAGCTCGTCGTAGGACCGGCAGCCCGAGATGTCCTTGCCCCAGCCGTCGAAGTACTCATAGATCGGCTTCGCGTGGTGGAACTCGGTCTGCGTCATCGGCATCTCGTCGTGGCGGACGCCGTCGATCTCGTAGCCGACACAGACAGGGATGCGCTCCCACGAGTCGAGCACGTCGAGCTTCGTCAGGAAGAACTCGGTCAGCCCGTTGATCCGGGCGGAGTAGCGCGCGACCACGGCGTCGTACCAGCCACAGCGACGGTCGCGACCGGTCGAAACCCCGACCTCGCCACCGATCCTCCAGAGCTTCTCGCCGTCCTCGTCGAAGAGCTCGGTCGGGAACGGGCCGGCGCCGACGCGGGTCGTGTAGGCCTTGATGACCCCGATGATCCGGTCGATCCGCTTGGGGCCGATGCCCGCACCCGTGCAGACCCCGCCGGAGACCGGGCTGCTGGACGTGACGAACGGATAGGTGCCGTGGTCGACATCGAGCATGGTCGCCTGGGCGCCCTCGAAGAGCACGGTCTTGTTCTCGTCGAGTGCGCGGTTGAGCAGCAAGGAGGTGTCCGCAACCATCGGCTTGAGCCGTTCGGCGTACGAGAGCAGGTCCTCGAGGACCTCCTCGACGGTGATCGCCCGGCGGTTGTAGATCTTCGCGAGGATCTGGTTCTTCAGGTCGAGGGATGCCTCGACCTTCTGCTCGAGGATCGACTCGTCGAACAGGTCGGCGATCCGGATGCCGGTGCGGCTGATCTTGTCGGCGTACGTCGGACCGATGCCGCGTCCCGTCGTACCGATCTGGTTCTTGCCGAGGAAGCGCTCGGTGACCTTGTCCATCGTCCGGTGGTACGACGCGATCACGTGCGCGTTGGCGCTGATCACCAGCCCGGAGGTGTCCACGCCACGCTCGTCGATCGCATCGATCTCGCGGAAGAGCGCAGCCGGGTCGACGACCACTCCGTTGCCGATCACCGGGACGCAGCCCGGTGTCAGGATGCCCGAGGGCAGCAGGTGGGTGGCGAACTTCTCGCCATTGATGACGATGGTGTGGCCAGCGTTGTTGCCGCCTGACGTACGGACGCAATAGTCGATGCTCGACCCCAGGAGGTCGGTCGCCTTGCCTTTGCCTTCATCGCCCCATTGGGCGCCGAGGACCACGATCGCGGGCATGTGCAACCCCTCTGCGGGTGTCGTAGATGCGAGGACTGCCAGGGACTTCGCAGGAATGCGAAGAGCCCGGCGTGCAACAGCACGGGGCTCTTGCGGCCCCACGCTACCAAGGTCTCGACAAGCTCGACCACCGGAGGACACGGCTCAAGCCCGGAGGACACGGCTCGAGCGCGGCGGACACGGCTCAAGCCACAGGATGCCGACAGCGGACGGCACTACTGTGATCCGGTGGAGCCGCTCCTGCTGATCAGCAACGCCGATGCCGGCAGCGCGGCCGATGCGACCATGCAGGTCGCGCTGGCGGTCCTGAGGGAGCGCACCGACGTCGAGGTCGCTACGACGGCAAACCCGGGCGAGCTCGACGGCGTGCTGCACCGGGCGGGCTCCCGACGGATCGTGGTGGCCGGCGGCGACGGCAGCCTGCACGCGGTGGTGGCCGCGCTCCATCGACGCCACGACCTGGACGGACGCACCCTCGGGCTGCTCCCGCTCGGCACCGGCAACGACTTCGCCCGCTCGGCGGGCATTCCGCTCGACGTCACCGAGGCCGCCAACCTCGTCCTCGACGGCAGTGCGCGGCCGATGGACCTGGTCGTCGACGAGCTCGGCGAGGTCGTGGTCAACAACGTGCATCTCGGCGCGAGCGCGCTTGCCAGCCGACGCGGTGCGGACTGGAAGTCGGTGCTCGGACTGGTCGGCTATCCGGTCGGCGTCCTCCTCACCGCCCTCCGACCACCGGCGGTGCGGGTCCGCGTCGAGGCCGACGGAGTGGTGATCGCCGACATGGATCGACCGGTGCTGATGGTCGCGGTCGGCAACGGCGCCAGCGTCGGAGGCGGTGCACGGGTGACGCCCCTCGCCGATCCGGGCGATGGCGAGCTCGACGTGCTCGTGTCGTTCGCGACCAGCCCCGTGGCTCGCGTCGGGTACGTCGCAAACCTGTTGCGGGGTTCGCACCACCAGCGAGACGACGTCGTCAGCTGCCGGGCCAAGCAGGTGTCGGTCTCGGGCGAGGACTTCTGGCTCAGCGCCGACGGCGAGATCAGCGGGCCCGAGCGCCGGCGTACCTGGCACGTGGAGCCGGCCGCGTATTCGCTGCTGAGCTAGAGCCAGCCTCGGCGTACGGCCTCAACGCCGGTCTGGAACCGCGAGCTCACGCCGAGCTGCTCCTGGAGGTCCGCGATCCGCCGCCGGACCGTCCGCAGGCTGACCCCGAGGGCGCGGGCGATCTGCTCGTCCTTCTCGCCCCGCGACATCCGGTCGAGGAGCAAGGTTCGCGCGGCGGCGGGGCTCCACTCGCCACCGGGCATTCCAGGCACGACGACTCCGCGCTCCCACATCTGCTCGAAGAGGAAGCCGAGCGCGGCCACCAGCGCCGGTTGCCGTACGACGACCCTGCGTTCGTTGTTGATGCCCCAGTCCTGCGGCACCATCGCCGCGGTCGTACCGAAGACGACGATGCGTGCCGGGAGGTGGGCCACCATCCGGATCTGCTCGCCCTCGGCGGTCCGGTTCCGCAACACGTCGTGCGCTTCGGTGAGGGCAATCGCCGGATAGAGCGACCGGAAGGCTCGACCCGCGGCAAGCAGCTCCGCGGCAAGGGCGTCCATCGCGGGACTCGTCGGCAGTCGCCACTGGTCGGAACGGAACTGCAGGATCTCGCCGTCACTCTCCTGGGCCAGATCGCGCCAGAGACGGACGATGTCGCCGCCGGCGATCACATCGCCGGCGATCCGGTCCCCCGCCGGTCCACGCTCGGCGACGTGCTCGCGGCGCAGCACCGGCATCAGCTCACGAAGCGCGTGGAGCTGGTCACCGGTCTCGCGATAGCGCTTGACCTCCGCGGCCAGCAGCCGGCCGAGCGCCACGTCGGGCGGAGCGGCCTCGACGAAGTCGCCGCCGAGCTGCACCAGGTCGAGCTCGATCAGTGACGCCAGCACTTCAGGAAGCTCCTCGACCGGCACGCCCAGCGCCGTGGCAACGGTCGACCGCAGCGCGCCGGCGTGCCGGATCACCGCTCGGTAGGTCGTCTCGGTCACAGGATCGAGGCCGAGCACGGCCAGGGCGTTGCCGCCAGCCGTCGGAGGAGATGGTTTCGCGGAGGGCATGCGTGTCACCTTATGGCCACTGGCAACAACCTGCGTCGAGCGTCTGGCCGTTTGCTGACATCATGGGCTCAGGTTCCACAGCGTCGCCCCTCGGATCGGGGGACCGGCGGGGCCGCTGTGGACAAACCGATCGGGACAAACCGATCGGGACGAACTGATCGGCACAACGGGCTCGGCGCCGGAATCGATGTAGGGGACGATTCCGGCGTTCGTCTTCCCTCAGGGCAGTCTCACGATGCTCAGGCCTCGGCGCGCTCACCGGACGCCGGCCCGGCTGCGAGGTCGTGGTCGACGCGGGGATCACCGGCGTCGGCGAAGTAGTCGGCCGGCTTGGTCTGGTCGAAGCCATTGCCGATCTTCGCGGCCCGGAGCACCAGGGTGCCGACGACGCAGACCACGACATTGAGCACAAAGGCCGTCATCGCGATGTAGCCCATGTCGCCGAGCCCGGGGATGTCTGCGAGCGAGCCGGCGAAGTGCGCGTTGGTCGCCGGGTTCACGACCCGGTAGGCGGCAACGGTGCCGTAGACCATCCCCGCTGCCCAGCCCAGCAACAGCGCCCAGCGATGGAACCAGCGCGTGTAGAGGCTGAACACGATGGCCGGGAAGGTCTGCAGGATCCAGACGCCGCCGAGCAGCTGGAAGTTGATCGCGTTCTGTTTGTCCAGACTCAGCACGAACACCAGCGCGAAAGCCTTCACCACCAGCGACATCAGCTTCGAGATCTTCGCCTCCTGGGCAGGCGTCGCCGTCGGGTTGACCCACTCCTTGTAGATGTTGCGGGTGAACGTGTTGGCCGCCGCGATCGACATGATCGCCGCCGGGACCAGTGCGCCGATTGCGATCGCAGCGAACGCGACGCCGGCGAACCAGCTCGGGAACGCGTCCTCGAAGAGCTGCGGGATCACCAGCTGCGGGTTGGGCTTCCCGTCCAGCCCGACCGGGTTGGTCTTGGCTGCGATCGCCACCCAGCCGAGAAGCGCGAGCAGCCCCAGCACGAAGGAGTACGCCGGCAGCAGCGCGGCGTTGCGCCTGATCGTGTTCCGGCTCTTCGACGAGAGCGAGGCAGTGATCGAGTGCGGATACATGAACAGGGCCATCGCTGAGCCAAGACCCAGGGTGGCGTAGGCCCACATCTGACCCGAGCCCGGAATGAACGCTCCGGTGGGCTTGCCCGTCGCCGGGTTGGTTGCATTCATCTTCTCCTGCGCGGCGCCGAAGATATGGCTCCAGCCACCGAACTTGTGGGGCAGGTAGATGATCGCGACGATGATCACCAGATAGATGAGGGTGTCCTTGACGAACGCGATGACCGCGGGAGCTCGCAGACCCGAGGAGTAGGTGTACGCCGCAAGCACGACGAACGCGATGAACAGCGGCAGGTCCTTGGCGAGCCAGTTGTCGCCGCTACCGACGCCGGCCACCTCGAGCACCGCCTGGATGCCGACGAGCTGGAGCGCGATGTAGGGCATTGTCGCCACGAAGCCGGTGACCGCGACGGCCAGGGACAGCCCGCGCGAGCCGTAGCGTCCCCGGACGAAGTCCGCCGAGGTGACGTAGCCGTTGCGGTGGCTGACCGACCAGAGCCGGGCCATGAACACGAAGATGATCGGGTAGAGCACGATCGTGTAGGGCACCGCGAAGAACCCGGAGACCGACCCGAGAGCGAACATCGCCGCCGGCACCGCCACGAAGGTGTACGCCGTGTAGAGGTCGCCGCCGAGCAGGAACCAGGTCACCCAGGTCCCGAAGCCACGTCCGCCGAGCCCCCACTCATCCAGGGTGTTCAGATCCCCCGAGCGGCGGAACCGGCTGGCCATGAAGCCCAGCACGGTGACCACGAGGAACAGCACGATCAGCACCGTCAGCGCCGTACCGTTGACGCCCTTGTGCACGTCCAGCGGGATCATCGCTGCTCTCCCGGCCCCCGAGCAGGCGGTCTGGGCCGCGCCGCGAGCACCAGCTTGTACGCCGTCCAGGTCATCGCCGAGCACAGGAAGACCCACGCGAACTGGTACCAGAAGAAGAACGGGATGCCGCCGAGCCTCGGCGTCTCCCGCGCGTAGCTGCTCACCCACATCAACGCGACGATCGGGATGAGAAGCAGCACACTGGCTGCCGCGAGCAACCCCTTGTTGGCTGGTGGGACGCCGTCGCCCCCGGTTTCTGACCCGAGATTCATGGCCACGAGATTACTACTGCTGAGCGATCTGGCTAGAGGCTGAGAACGTCGGTTCTGGCCAGCAGGCCGGGAAGACCGCCGGTGTGCAGGAACACCGTCTTGGTGCCGGCCGCGATCGCGCCGCTCTCGACCTGGCCGAGCAGACCGGCCATCGCCCTGCCGGTGTAGATCGGGTCGAGGAAGATGCCCTCGGTGCGTGCGGTTGTCTCGAGGGCCGCCCGGGTCGCCGGCCCGATCGTCGAGTAGCCCTCGCCGACGTACTCGCCCAGAATGCGCAGCTCGCCGCTTGGCGCGCCGGGCATCGCCGCCAGCAGGCCAGTCACGGTCGCGCCGGCGTCGGCGACAGCACCGGTGTCGACCCCGACCACCCGCTCCGGGCCGAGTCCGGCGACAAGGCCGGCCATCGTCCCGCCGGAGCCAACGGCCACCACCACCCGGTCGAAGCCGGGCAGCTGGTCCAGCAGCTCGGTTGCACAGTCGATGTAGCCACGCGCCGAGTCGGGGCTCGAGCCGCCGTACGGCACCACGAACGGCGCCTCACCCTGCTCACGCAGCTGGTCCGAGGTACGACTGATGACCGCGTCCATCGGCTCGTCGCCGGCCCAGACGAGCTCCGCCCCGGCGAGTACGTCGAGAAGGTGGTTGCCCTCCATTGCGGAGGGGGCGGACCCCCACAGCACCAGCGTGCACTTCACGCCCATCCGGGCAGCCGCCGCAGCGGTGATCCGGGCATGGTTGCTCTGCGCCGCGCCGGAGGTGATCAGCGCGGTCGCACCAAGGGCGGCCGCCTGGCCGCAGAGGTACTCCAGCTTGCGCACCTTGTTGCCGCCTGCGCCGAGGCCGGTCAGGTCGTCGCGCTTGATCCAGAGGTCGTCCGGACCCAGCCCGATCGCGGCGCCAAGACGCGGCATCGGCTCGACAGGCGTCGGCCAGCTTCCCAGCCTGAGCGGCGCCCACGACATGTCTGCCATCACATCAGCGCGTCGTACGCCTCGGGGCTGGAGTCGCGCAGGAACTCGCCACAGCGGACCTCCTCTGCCGACTCACCGATCCGGCCGGCCGCCTTGGTGAGTGCGGCAAGGGCACGCAGGAAACCCTGGTTCGGCACGTGCGACCACGGCACCGGACCCGTGCCCTTCCAGCCATTGCGACGGAGCTGATCCAGGCTGCGGTGGTAGCCGACCCGTGCGTAGGCGTAGGCCGTGACGTCGTCCACGGACTCGTCGGCGAGCGCGGCTTCGGCCAGCGTCGCCCACGCCAGCGGCGACTCGGGGTGGCTGCGGACCACGGCATGTGCGTCGGTGCCGGCAGCGAGATCGGCAGCGGCCGGGTCCTCGGGAAGGTGGGTGGCGGGTGGTCCGGCCATCAGGTCCTGGCCGGGTCTCATCGGGTTGGTCATGGCCCCAGTGTCCACCGACGGGCCAGGCGTCCACCGGGGGGCTAGGTCCACCCCATCTCGGGTGCGAGCACCATCGTTCGTGGGGTCGTCCCGACGAAGACTCGAAGCATGAGCCTCGATACGCCCGCACCGTCCGTCACCAGTCGCCGCACAGGCGGCTCCGACTTCGCCGAGCTGCGCCGCCGGGTGGATGACGCCGGGCTCCTGGCACGGCGACCGCGCTACTACGCCATCCGGTTCGCTGCCGTCGCTGTCGCCCTCGTCGCGACCTGGACCACGTTCGTGGTGGTCGGAAACTCGTGGTGGCAGCTCCTGGTCGCGGTCGGACTGGCGGTCGTGTTCGCCCAGCTCGCCCTGCTGGCACACGACATTGCGCACCGGCAGGTGTTCCGGACCCGCCGCCCCAGTGAGATCGCGGGCCGGCTGGTCGGCAACCTCGGCGTCGGGATGAGCTATGGCTGGTGGATGGACAAGCACGCCCGGCATCACGCGAACCCCAACCACGAGGAGCTGGATCCGGACATCGCACCGACCGTCCTGGTCTGGTCGCAGGAGCAGGCCAGGGACGCGCGGCCACTGGCGCAGTTCGTGGCGAAGTACGAGGCGTGGCTGTTCTTCCCGCTGCTCTGCCTCGAGGCGTTCAACCTGCACTGGTCGAGCGCGCAGGCAGTGCTGGACCCGAAGCTGAAGCGCCGCCGCCTCGAGGGTGGCCTGCTCCTCGTCCACGCCGTGGCTTACCTCGGCCTGGTCCTCGCGGCGCTCCCTGCGGGCAAGGCGATCGCGTTCATCTTCGTGCAGCAGGCCCTGTTCGGGCTCTACCTCGGTTGCTCGTTCGCGCCGAGCCACAAGGGCATGCCCACCCTGCGCGGAGGGACCGAGCCCGACTTCCTCCGCAAGCAGGTGCTGACCTCACGCAACGTCCGGGGCAGTGTCGTGAAGGACGTCGCCCTCGGCGGTCTGAACTACCAGATCGAGCACCACCTGTTCCCGAGCATGCCGTGCCCGAACCTGCGGGCAGCCCAGCCGATCGTGAAGGCGTTCTGCGCCGAGCGCGACGTGGAGTACGCCGAGGCCGGGCTGGTCGAGTCCTACCGGATCGCGCTGCACCACATGAACTCGGTCGGAGCCGAGCTCCGGGCCGCATCACGCGCGCCCGCCGCATGAGCCACTCACGGAGTAAATGTCAGCGCCAGGGTGTTGAGTGTCCTCGTGGCCAATCCGATTACGTCTCCACCTGCCCCCGCGATCGAGGAGAAGGACCCGTGGCCCGCCTTGGGCGCGCTCGTCCTCGGGTTCTTCATGATCATGGTCGACTCCACGATCGTCACGGTCGCGACGCCGGCGATCATCGAGGACCTGCACGCCCAGGTGAACTCCGTGGTGTGGGTGACCAGTGCCTACCTGCTGGCGTACGCCGTCCCTGTGCTGATCACCGGCCGGCTCGGCGACAGGTACGGCCAGAAGAGGCTGTATCTCCTGGGGCTGGTCCTCTTCACCGCCTCGTCCCTGGCGTGCGGCCTGACCGGAAGCATCGAGGGCCTGATCATCGCCCGGGTGTTCCAGGGCCTCGGCGCGTCGATGATGACGCCCCAGACGATGGCGATCATCACCCGGATCTTCCCGGCCGAACGCCGCGGGCAGGCGATGGCACTGTGGGGAGCCACGGCCGGCGTCGCCCTCCTCGTAGGACCGATCCTCGGGGGTGTCCTGGTGGACTCGCTCGGCTGGGAGTGGATCTTCTTCATCAACGTCCCGGTCGGCGTGCTCGGGTTCGTGATGGCGTGGCGCCTGGTGCCGACGCTGCCAACCCACCCGCACAAGTTCGACTGGCTCGGCGTCGCCCTCAGTGGCATCGGCATGTTCCTGCTGGTCTTCGGCATCCAGGAAGGCCACCAGTACGACTGGGGCAAGGTCACCGGCTTGATCTCGGTGCCGCTGCTGATCGTCGCCGGGATCGTGATCTTCGGGTTGTTCGTGCTCTGGCAGGCGAAGAACCGGCGGGAGCCGCTGGTGCCGCTCGGCCTGTTCGCCGAGCGGAACTTCTCGCTCGCCAACGTCGGCATGTCTGCGATCAGCTTCGCCTTCACCTCCATGGCCTTCCCGCTGATGCTCTATGCCCAGCTGGTCCGTGACCTCAGCCCGATCAAGTCGGCGCTGCTGCTGGTGCCGATGGCCCTGATGTCGATCCTGCTGGCGCCGGTCGTCGGCAAGCTGACCGACCGGCTGCACCCACGCCTGATCACCACCATCGGCTTCAGCTCGACCCTGATCTCCTTCGTCTGGCTCTCGCACGAGATGACCCCGGAGTCGGCGACCTGGCAGCTGTTGCTGCCGATGGCGCTGATGGGTGCAGGCAGCGCCGGCATCTGGGCTCCGCTCAGCGCGACCGCGACGCGCAACCTGCCGATGCATCTCGCCGGTGCGGGCGCAGGCGTCGTCAACGCGACCCGTCAGGTCGGTGCGGTGCTCGGCTCGGCGGCCATCGCCGTACTCATGGACTCGCGACTCGCATCGCACGGGCTCAACTTCGATCCGAGCAAGGCCGGTGGCAGCGGCAAGCTGCCCGCGGCCGCGCTCGACCCGTTCGCCCAGGCGATGGCGCAGTCAATGCTGGTCGCTCCCGCCGTGCTGGTGCTCGGCGTCGTGGCAGTGCTCTTCTTCGTCAGGCCGCAGGCCGCGGCGGCGAAGGCACCGCTCGCGCCGGCTGTCTGACGGTTCGGGCGATGCGCCCGGGTCAGCCGATCGTCTGGCCGGTGCTGCTCAGGTTGGCGCAGGCTTCGACGACGCGAGCCGCCATACCCGCTTCGCCGGCCTTGCCCCACGCACGCGGGTCGTAGACCTTCTTGTCCCCGACCTCGCCGTCGACCTTCAGGACGCCGGAGTAGTTGCTGAACATGTGGTTGGCGACCGGACGGGTGAAGGCGTACTGGGTGTCGGTGTCGACATTCATCTTCACGACTCCGAAGCTGACGGCGGCCGCGATGTCTGCCTCACTCGATCCGGATCCGCCGTGGAAGACCAGGTCGAAGGGCTTCGACCCGGCGGCCAGGCCGAGCTTGGCCACGACAGCCTCTTGCGCGCTCTTCAGGATCTCGGGCCGCAGCTTGACGTTGCCCGGCTTGTAGACGCCGTGCACGTTGCCGAAGGTCAGCGCGGTCAGGTAGCGGCCGTTCTCACCGGCGCCGAGCGCGGCAACGGTCGCGAGCGCGTCCTCGGGAGTCGTGTAGAGCTTCTCGTCGATCTCACCGACGACACCGTCCTCCTCACCGCCGACGACACCGATCTCGACCTCGAGGATGATGTGCGCGGCCGCACACCTAGCGAGCAGGTCCTTGCCGATCTCGAGGTTCTCCTC
>JAOPXK010000004.1 GCA_025965195.1 Marmoricola sp. | reverse complement strand
AGGAGCTCGCCTACGGCATGGAGCAGCTCGGCCTGCCCGGCGACACCATGCGCCGCCGGGTCGAGGAGACCCTCGACCTGCTCGGCATCGCCGACCTCCGCAACCGCGACCTGCGCACCCTGTCCGGCGGCCAGCAGCAGCGGGTCGCGATCGGGTCGGTGCTCACCATGCACCCGCGGGTCCTGGTGCTCGACGAGCCGACCTCCGCGCTCGACCCGACCGGAGCCGAGGAAGTCCTTGCTGCCGTGACACGTCTCGTGCACGACCTCGCGGTGACCGTCGTGATCGCGGAGCACCGCGTCGAACGGGTCCTGCAGTACGCCGACCGGGTGGTTCACGTGGTCGACGGTCGGGTGGAGTCGGGGCTGCCGGCCGCGATCATGGAGACCTCGACGATCGCTCCGCCCGTGGTCGAGCTCGGTCGCTGGGCCGGCTGGAAACCGCTGCCATTGTCGGTGCGGGACGGCTATCGCTCCGCAGGCTCGTTGCGCAGCCGGCTCGAAGGTCGGGCTCCTGCGCACCCGGCCAGACCCGTCACTCCAGTCCTGGACGCTCACGGCATTGTCGTACGCCATGGGGACATCGTCGCCGTCGCCGGTATCGACCTCGTCGTCAACGGCGGCGAGGTGGCGGCCGTGATGGGCCGCAACGGCGCCGGCAAGTCCTCGTTGCTGTGGGCGCTGCAAGGCTCCGGCGCCCGTACGTCGGGCAAGGTGATCGTCGACCGGCGAGACCCAAGGGAGCTGGCGCCCGACAAGCGGAGAGCCGTCGTCGGCCTGGTCCCGCAGACGCCGTCCGACCTGCTCTACCTGCCGACGGTGACGCAGGAGTGTGCGCAGGCCGACCTCGAGGCCGGGGTCGCCACCGGCACCTGTCGGGCCCTGCTGGACCGGATCGTCCCTGGTGTCTCCGAGACGTTGCATCCCAACGACCTCTCCGAGGGCCAGCGACTCGCCCTCGTGCTGGCGATCCAGCTGACCTCCGACCCGCAGGTGCTGCTCCTCGATGAGCCGACCCGCGGCCTCGACTACCCGGCGAAGAAGGTCCTCGCCGTAGTCCTCCGGGACCTGGCGGCGAAGGGGCGCGCGGTGCTGCTCTCGACCCACGACGTCGAGTTCGTCGCCGAAGTGGCGGACCGGGTGATCGTGCTGGCCGCCGGAGAGATCGTGGCCGACGGTCCGACCGGAGAAGTGGTCTCCTCGTCCCCGGCGTACGCCCCGCAGGTGTCGAAGGTCGTGGCCGGGCCGTGGCTGACGGTCGACGAGGTCCGCTCGGAGCTCGACTGATGAACGCGATCGCGCTGCACCCACGCTCGGCCGTCGCGATCCTGCTCGCCTCCCTCGGCGGGCTGTCCGCGTTCGGCTGGCCGTTGTTCGTCTCGTCCGGCTCGGCCCTGGCGAGCAACGGCAACGCACCGCTGGTGTTCGGGCTGTTGCTGCCGATCGTCCTTGCCGTGGTGCTGTTCGAGATCAGCGAGGGCGGGCTCGATCCCAAGGCAGTCGCGATGCTCGGCGTACTCTCCGCGGTCGGGGCGGCGCTGCGTCCGCTGGGCGCCGGCACGGCAGGCATCGAGACGGTGTTCTTCCTGCTGGTGCTGGGCGGGCGGGTCTTCGGCGCCGGCTTCGGGTTCGTCCTCGGCGCCACGACGCTCTTCGGATCCGCGCTGATCACCGGCGGAGTCGGACCGTGGCTGCCCTACCAGATGCTCGGCGCCGCCTGGGTCGGCCTCGGGGCCGGACTGCTGCCCCGGCTTTCGGGAAAGCGGGAGGTGCTGATGCTCGCGTCGTACGGCGCTGCGGCCGGCCTGCTCTACGGGATCCTGATGAACATGTCGTTCTGGCCCTACGGCGTCGGGCCGCGTACGCAGATCTCCTTCATCGCAGGTGCACCGCTGTGGACCAACCTGCATCGGTTCCTGGTCTTCTCGTTCACCACGTCGCTCGGCTGGGACCTGGTCCGTGGGCTGACGAACTTCGTCCTCGTCGCGATCACCGGTCGCGCGATCCTGGTCACCCTCCGTCGCGCCGCTCGCAAGGCACACTTCGCCGAACATTCGCGATGAAGTTCTGCCGGGTCGGCGATAGCGTGCGTCCATGTCTACGTACATCGCCTTCCTCCGCGCAGTGAACGTCGGAAAGCGTGCCTACCCGATGGCAGAGCTGCGCGCGATGCTGGCCGGGGCCGGCTACGAAGACGCCGAGACACACATCCAGACCGGCAACGTGCTGGTCAGCTCGCCCCTCCGCTCACGGGCGAAACTCGAAGCAGCGTTGGAGAAGCTCTTCCTCGCCGATCGCGGCTGGGAGGTCCCGACGATCGTCTTCACGCCGGTCGAGCTCGCCACGGTCCTGGCCGACGCCGACGAGATTGCCGCGAAGAAGCAGCCGGAGTACGGCCACTACGTCAGCCTGTTGAGGGACGAGCCGACCGCTGCCGGGCGCAAGGTCATCGAGGGCGCCGCGACCGACAAGGAACGGGTCGTGGTCCGGGGGAGAGCGGTGCACCTGCTCTACGACATCCCGTTTCACGAGGCGAAGAGCAGCAACGCCGCCGTCGAGAAGGCCATCGGCGTCGCGACCAACCGCAACCTCAAGGTGATCCGCAAGCTCGTCGAGAAGTGGTGCGACTAGGCCTGTCTCGCCCAGCGGCGCGAGAGGATCGAGTCGTGCTCGCCTCCCTGTCGCCCGCCCGCCGGCGCTTCGTCCTGGTCGTGGCCGGACTGGTGCTCGTGCTCGTCGGGACCGGGGTGGTAGCTGCCCTGGCACACCGGGACCCACCTGTGACTCCTGTGTCGCCGGACGCGCAGCCGCCGGTCCTGCTGGTCCCCGGGTACGGCGGATCGACAGGCGATCTGCAGGTCCTGGCGGCTGCGTTGCGCACGGCGGGCCGGGAAGCCACCGTCGTCCGGCTCGCGGGGGACGGGACCGGGGACCTGCGCGCGCAGGCAGCCGTGCTCGACGCCGCTGCGGACCGCGCGATGAAGGCCGCGAACGCGAGCTCGGTGGACGTCGTCGGATACTCGGCCGGCGGCGTGACGGCCCGGCTCTGGGTGCACGACCTCGGCGGCGGCAGCGTGGCTCGCCGCATCGTCACGCTCGGAGCTCCCCAGCACGGCACCGACGTCGCCGCGCTGGCCGGCGATGTCGCCCCGGACAGGTGCCCGGCCGCGTGCAAGCAGCTCGCCACGAACAGCGAGCTGCTGCGCGGCCTCAACGCCCGGGACGAGACACCGAGCGGTCCGGTGTGGGTGTCGCTCTGGACGACCGACGACGAGACCGTGGTCCCACCGGACTCGGCATCGCTGCAGGGGGCGCTCGACTTCTCGGTGCAGTCGGTCTGCCCGTCCGAGACCGTCTCCCATGGCGATCTGCCGCGCGACCCGACCGTGATCGCAATGACGATCCAGGAGCTCGGCCGCTCGCGTCCGGTCGTCCCCGCTTCGACGATCTGTGTCAGTCCTTGATGTCCTTCGTCATGAAGTTGGCCCAGGCCGCCGCCAGGAACACCGCGACGTAGATGACCTGCAGGACCACGCCGTGCACCACGTTGTGCCACAGGATCGGGTCCCGGAACAGGTCCACGAACGACAACCAGTAGCGCGTCGGAAGATAGGGCTGCAGGGAGCTCGCGGCGTCGAGCGTGAGCAGCAGGGTCGATGCGATCAGCGCGGCCAGGGTGCCCATCGTGGCGGCGAGCGGCGCATGGACCACGGTCGAGAGGAACAGCGCGATCGCGGCCACGCCCAGCATCGACAACATCGCGTAGCCGAGGGCGAGGAGCGTCCGCAGCAGGATCTGCTGGCTGCTCAACGCGGTGCCGGAGAAGCTGGTCGACGAACCTCCGGTGGCGTGCCCGAGCAGCAGGGTGCCGACGACGTACGCCGTGACAGCGACCACCAGCACCGTCAGCAGCACGAAGGCCATCACGCTCGCGAGCTTGGCGACGAGCAGTCGAGTCCGACCGACGGGCCGGATCAGCATGTAGCGCAGCGTGCCTGCCTGGCTCTCGCCGGCAATGGCCTCGCCTGCGGTCACGGCGACCGCCACCGGCAAGAAGAGCGGCAGCACCATCGCGATCGCGGCAAGCGGGAAGAGGGTGCCGTCCTTGAGCACGGCGGACAGGAAGGCCGGGCCCGTTCCGGGACGCGGGCCGACGTCGGTGAGCGTGAGCAGTACCGCGACCAGCGTCGGCAAGGTGTCGATCAGCAGGATCGTGATCCAGGTGCGCCGGCTGCGGACCAGCTTGCGGAGCTCGACGGCGATCATGCGCGTGCCACCCGGTCGGAGCCGGGCTCGGTGGCCTCGAGCACGACATCTTCGAGAGTGTGGCGCTCCGGCGTGAGCATCTCGACCCGGACGCCGGCCGCGACCAGCTGGCTGTTGAGCCCGGCGGGGTCGTCGGAACGGACCAGCAGGCTGGCGACATCATGGTCCTCGACCTGTCCGTCCAGCAGCCCGCGGGCAAGCGCCACATCGGGGGTGCGCACGTAGAGCCTGCCGGTCGGACGCTGCAGCACCTCGAGCTGCTCCTGGATGACGAGTCGACCCCGGTCGAGGACGCCGACACGCGTGCACAGCTGCTCGACCTCCGCCAGCAGATGGCTCGACAGGAAGATCGTGGTGCCCTGAGTGTTCAGCTCGAGCAGCAGCTGCCGAATCTCGCGGATGCCCTGAGGGTCGAGGCCGTTGGTCGGTTCGTCGAGGATCAGCAGTTTCGGCTTGCGCAGCAGGGCATTGGCCAGTCCCAGCCGTTGGCGCATGCCCAGCGAGTAGGCCCTGACCGGGCGCCTGTCGATGCCCCCGAGGCCGACCTGTTCCAGGACGTCGTCGATGCGGCCCGCACGCGAGGCGCGTCCCGCCGAAGGCCCCATCGAGTCGAAGAGAGAAAGGTTGGCGCGGCCCGAGAGATCGTCGTACGCCGCGGGGGCCTCGACCAGAGCGCCCACCTGAGGCAACACCTCTCGACCCGACGAGGGCATCGACCTTCCCAGCACAGTCATCGATCCGGCAGTCGCCAGCACCAGTCCGAGCAGCATCCGCACGGTCGTGGTCTTGCCGGAACCGTTCGCTCCGAGGAACCCGTAGACGTCTCCTTCGCGGACGTCGAGGTCGAGGCCGTCAACCGCGACGATGGAGCCGAAACGCTTGGTGAGTCCGATGGTCTGGATCATTGGACGCTCGCTCCGGTCACGAGCTCGGCAGCGGCATCGGTCAGGGCCTTGTCCGTGACCGTGCCGGAGATCAGCCAGTCGTCACGTCTCCCGGGGAGGTTGGTGAGCAGCAGTCCGAGAGGACCGGCGCGGAGCATCGAACAGCCGTTGACGGTGCGCACGCCGGGGGTCCCCTCAAGTTGCTGACGCAGGGTCCGGGCCTCCCCTCCCAGCGGGATCGCAATCAGCTGGGTCACGCCGGTGCCATAGATCCCGACGCCCTGCTCGGCATGGGGTGCCTTCGCGAGGCCGGCAAGGGTGGCGGGCATCAGAAGGGCCACGAACCCCTGACCGGTTGCGTACTCGTAGCGCCCGAACTGGTTGGCGGCGGCCGCGATGTCGAGCGGTGTCGTGGAGAGATGCGCTCCATCCGG
>JAOPXK010000128.1 GCA_025965195.1 Marmoricola sp. | reverse complement strand
CGACGCCGGCGTGTTCGTGCTCGCGCTGACCTCGAACCCGGAGGGCCCGCAGGTGCAGCACGCCAGGACGGACGCTGGCCTGACCGTCGCCGGCACGTTGCTTGCCGAGATCGCCAGGCTCAACGCTTGCGCTGAGCCGCTTTGCTCCTTCGGCGCGGTCGTGGGCGCGACCATCGGCGAAACGGGGGAGGATCTCGCGATCAACGGACCTCTCCTCGTGCCCGGGATCGGAGCGCAGGGTGGAGGCCCCGACGACGTCCGCCGGATCTTCGCCGGCGTACTCCATCAGGTGCTGCCCTCGAGCTCGCGGGAGATCCTTTCCGCAGGCCCGGATGCGGCGGCACTGCGAGCGACAGCCGAGCAGGCCGCGGAGTCGTTCGCCAAGGTGGCGAGCGCGTGAGGCGGCTCACCGCGATCGCGGTGAGCCTGATGCTCGCCGGTGCGCTCGCGGGCTGTGGTGACCCGATCAAGGGGTACTGCTCGGCACTCACGAAGGACCAGCCCCAGATCGCCGACATGATTTCGGACACCAGCTCGGACGCGTTGGTCACTCACCTGCCGTTGCTCAAGTCGCTGGGCGCGAAGGCTCCCGATGACCTCAGCGACGAGTGGCAGACCTTCCTCGGGGCGGTCGAGGGCCTCAGCGATGCCTTGAAGAGTGCCGGGATCAAGCCGTCCGCGTTCGCCAACGGTGACAAGCCGACCGGCCTGAGCGCTGCCAAGCTCAAGGCGATCATCGGTGCGGCCGACCAGCTCTCCTCCGACGACGTGGTCAACGCGGCCAACGGGATCGACCAGGAAGCCAAGGACGTCTGCCAGATCGACCTGGGCGTCTGAGCCAGCTGAGCAGTCCCGCGTTGCAGCGTGGGACCGGCCGTGGCTAGATTGCTCCATCGACCCCAGAACAAACGACAAGAGGTTCCAAGATGCCTACGAGCGCCGCTCGCACGCACGACCCCTCGAACGCAGGCATCTAGTGGCGTTGCCACCGCTCACTCCCGAACAGCGCCATGCCGCGCTCGACAAGGCCGCCGCTTCACGACGTGAGCGTGCCGAGGTGAAGAACCGCCTCAAGCACTCGGGGGCTTCGATCGCAGAGGTTCTCGAAGAGGGCCAGCACAACGAGGTGATCGGCAAGATGCGGGTCAGTGAGCTGCTGCAGTCCATGCCGGGGCTGGGCAAGGTCCGCGCCGCCCAGGTGATGGAGCGACTGAAGATCTCCGAGAGTCGACGCGTGCGTGGGCTCGGCGCCAAGCAGCTGGCTGCGCTGGTGGCCGAGTTCTCCCAGCCGTGACCCAGCCAGAGCCATCTCCAGCGCCAGCGCATTCGCGTCTCACCGTCCTCGCCGGTCCAACCGCGGTCGGCAAGGGAACGGTCACGGCGTACGTCCGTGAGCACCACCCCGAGGTCTGGATCTCGGTCTCCGTCACGACGCGCAAGCAGCGCCCGGGAGAGATCGACGGAGTGCACTACCACTTCGTCTCCGATGTGGAGTTCGACGAGCTGGTGGCCGGCGACGAGCTGCTCGAGTGGGCCGTGGTCCACAAGCGTGCGAGGTACGGCACTCCCCGCAAGCCGGTCATGGAGATGCTCGCGCAGGGCCGGCTGGCGCTGCTGGAGATCGACCTCCAGGGAGCCAGACAGGTCCGCGAGCGGATGCCGGAGGCGCGTTTCGTGTTCCTGGCGCCGCCGTCGTGGGACGAGCTGATCCGTCGCCTGGTCGGTCGCGGGACCGAGGACGAAGCCGAGCGGGAGCGCCGCCTGGAGACCGCGCGGGGCGAGCTGGCCGCCGAGGCGGAGTTCGACGCGACCATCGTGAACCACGAGATTCACGCCGCCGCCGAACAGTTGATAGACTTGATGCGGTCCTGAAGGCGTTCCCGGCAACCCTGCTGCGAGCGAGTGATCGGGGCCCAATCTTTCTTTCCTATCGTCTGTGAGGCTCGATGAGCGTGTCCGGTACTCAGCCCGTTGCCCTGGGGATCACCAACCCCCCGATCGACGACCTGCTGACCAAGACCGACAGCAAGTACAAGCTGGTGCTCTACAGCGCCAAGCGTGCGCGGCAGATCAACGCGTACTACTCCCAGCTCGGCGAGGGCCTGCTGGAGTACGTCGGTCCGCTCGTCGACACCCACGTGCAGGAGAAGCCACTGTCGATCGCACTGCGTGAGATCGCTGCCGACATGCTCACCTGCGAGGACATCGACCCTGCCGCCGAGGCTGCTGCCGCCGAGGCCGCCGCTGCCGCTCCGGCTCTCTGAGCTGAGCCTCTCAGTGGCCGCTGACGGCTCTGCGCCAACTTCGTCAGACCAGTCCCGCCCTCGCGTCGTTCTCGGCGTGAGCGGCGGGATTGCTGCGTACAAGGCATGTGAGCTGCTCCGCCGGTTCACCGAGTCCGGCCATGACGTCACCGTCGTACCCACCGAGGCTGCGCTGGAGTTCATCGGTGCGCCCACCTGGGCGGCGCTGTCCGGCAACCCGGTGAGCACACAGGTCTGGGCCAACGTGCACGAGGTGCCGCACGTACGCATCGGCCAGACCGCCGACCTCGTCGTGGTTGCGCCCGCGACCGCCAACCTGATCGCCAAGGCCGCCCACGGGCTGGCCGACGACCTGCTCACGAACACCCTGCTCACGGCCCGTTGCCCGGTGGTCTTCGCGCCCGCGATGCACACCGAGATGTGGGAGCACCCCGCCACCGTTGCCAACGTCGCGACGCTGCGCGAGCGCGGCGTCCTGGTCCTCGAGCCTGCGGAGGGCCGGCTGACCGGCGTCGACACCGGCAAGGGCAGGCTGCCCGACCCGGCGGAAATCTTCGCGATCGCCGCTGACGTGCTCGCTCGCGGCGGCACACACGTGCAGGACCTCGCCGGCCGTCAGGTGGTGGTCAGTGCCGGTGGCACCAGGGAGTATCTCGACCCGGTCCGGTTCATCGGCAACCGGTCGTCGGGCCTCCAGGGCTATGCGCTGGCCAGGGCCGCGGTCGCGCGCGGTGCCGAGGTGACCCTGGTCGCTGCCAACGTCGGTCTGGCCGACCCGGCGGGCGCGAAGGTGATCAAGGTCGAGACGACCTCCCAGCTCCAGGACGCCGTGGTGGCCGCGTGCACCACGGCGGATGCCGTCGTGATGGCGGCCGCGCCGGCGGACTTCCGCCCGGTCGCGCCCAGCGAGTCGAAGATCAAGAAGAGCGAAGACGGCTCCAGCCCGGACATCAAGCTCACCCAGAACCCCGACATCCTGATGGGCCTGGCCCAGGACCGCCCCAACGACCACATCGTGGTGGTGGGTTTCGCGGCCGAGACCGGGGACGCGGACGGTTCGGTGATGGACCACGCCCTCGCCAAGCTCAGGCGCAAGGGCTGCGACCTGCTGGTCGTCAACGACGTGGCCGGCGGCAAGGTGTTCGGCAGCGAGGAGAACGAAGCCGTGGTGCTCGCCCAGGATGGAAGCAGCGTGAGCGTTCCCCGGGGTTCGAAGACCGCGCTGGCGCACGTGATCTGGGACCGCGTCAGCGAGTCCCTGCAAGCCTGATCACCGGCTGAGACCGGGATGGGCGGTTTGATGAGACACCGTCTCACCTGTCGAATGGTCGGCTAAAGTTTCCTCTCGATCATTGAGGTACTCGATGGGCCACGATCTGGCCCTGACTCACAGGAGTAAATTTCGTGACTGGACGTCTCTTTACCTCGGAGTCGGTGACCGAGGGCCACCCGGACAAGATCTCTGACCAGATCAGTGACACCGTTCTCGACGCGCTGCTCGCCGGCGACCCGAAGAGCCGTGTCGCCGTCGAGACCTTGTGCACGACCGGCCTCGTCGTCGTTGCCGGCGAAGTGACCACGACGACGTACGCCCCGATCGCGCAGCTCGTGCGCGAGAAGATCGTGGAGATCGGCTACGACTCCTCCACCAAGGGCTTCGACGGCAACTCGTGCGGTGTCCAGATCGCCATCGGTGCGCAGTCGCCCGACATCGGGCAGGGCGTGGACTCGGCCAACGAGACCCGCACCGGCGAAGCCGTGGACGAGCTCGACAAGCAAGGCGCCGGCGACCAGGGCCTGATGTTCGGCTACGCGTGCGACGACACTGACGTGTTGATGCCGCTGCCGATCACCATCGCCCACCGGCTGGCCGAGAAGCTCTCCGAGGTCCGCAAGAACGGGACGATGTCCTACCTGCGCCCGGACGGCAAGACCCAGGTCACCATCGAGTACGACGACGAGCACCGCGCGCTGCGCATCGACACGATCGTCGTCTCCAGCCAGCATGCTGCCGACATCGACCTCGAGGGCCTCCTCGCTCCCGACGTACGCAAGCACGTCGTCGACCCGGTGCTCGCGACCTTCGACATCCCCTCGGACGGCTACCGCCTGCTGGTCAACCCGACCGGCCGCTTCGAGATCGGCGGCCCGATGGGTGACGCCGGCCTGACCGGTCGCAAGATCATCGTCGACACCTACGGCGGCATGGCTCGCCACGGTGGCGGTGCGTTCTCCGGCAAGGACCCGTCGAAGGTGGACCGCTCCGCGGCGTACGCCACCCGCTGGGTCGCCAAGAACGTCGTTGCCGCGGGCCTGGCCCGTCGCTGTGAGGTCCAGGTTGCCTACGCGATCGGCAAGGCGCACCCGGTGGGTGTCTTCATCGAGACCTTCGGCACCGAGACAGTCCCGGTCGACGCGATCCAGAAGGCCGTCATGGAGGTCTTCGACCTGCGCCCGGCCGCAATCATCCGCGACCTCGACCTGCTCCGCCCGATCTACGCACAGACTGCGGCCTACGGCCACTTCGGTCGCGAGCTCCCCGACTTCACCTGGGAGAGGACCGACCGCGTCGACGACCTCAAGAAGGCCGCCGGCGTCTGAGGCCCGCGAATTCACTGGGTACCTAGTGAATTCATCGCTTCCCGCTCGAAACAACGCACGGGAAGCGCCGAAAGGGCACGGGAAGTGACGGCGATGGGGGTACGGCGGCGAGGGTGTCCGTCTCTCCTGCGAGAGTTGCCGCATGACTGAGCACGAGGGCGGGGATCAGCTTGAGCTGATCCCCGCCCTTGCGCGTTCCCGAGCGCGGGCCGCACGACCTCCCAGTGCGAGGAAGCCGGCCGCACTCACCGAAGACCATCCGGTGGCGCGGGTGCTGGTCGACGTACCCCTGGCCCACCTGGACCGGCCGTTCGACTATGCGGTGCCCGCAACGATGGCCGAGGCGGCCGTGCCGGGCGCGCGGGTGAAGGTGCGGTTCGCCGGCCAGGACGTCGACGGGTTCGTCATCGAACGGGCCGCGACCTCGGAGCACACCGGCCAGCTGCAGCCGTTGCGTCGCGTGGTCAGCGCCGAGCCGGTGCTCTCGCCCGAGATCGCCGCGCTCACCGGCGAGGTCGCTGCGCGGTACGCCGGCACCCGGTCCGACGTACTGCGTCTCGCGGTCCCCGCACGGCACGCGACCACCGAGAGGCAACCGCCAGCGGCCGCCGAGCCGATCCAGACCGAGCCGGACGCCTCCGGCTGGCAGCCGTACGCCGGAGGCACTGGCCTCCTCGACCGGCTGGCCGGAGGTGAGTCTCCCCGCGCCGTGTGGACCGCCCTGCCCGGCGACGACTGGGCCGTGCTGCTGACCGAGGCCGCAATCGCAACCGCCGCCTCCGGACGGGGTGCGCTCGTGTGCGTGCCGGACCATCGCGACGTGGCCCGGCTCGACGCTGCCCTGACCGCACGCCTCGGCGCCGGACGGCACGTCGTGCTCACCGCCGACCAGGGCCCGGCCAACCGCTACGCCTCCTTCCTGGCGGTCTCGCGTGGCTCGGTGCGGATCGTGATCGGCACCCGCGCAGCCGCCTTCGCTCCCGTCCACGACCTGGGCCTGGTGGCGATCTGGGACGACGGCGACGACCTGTATGCCGAACCGCGGGCGCCCTATCCGCACACCCGCGAGGTGCTGCTGATCCGCGCCCAGGCGACCGGTGGCGCCGCGATCGTCGGAGGGCACGCGCGCAGCGTCGAAGCGGAGTACCTGCTCCGCACCGGCTGGGCGGTCGAGGTCGCCGCGCCGAGGGACACCATCCGCGAACGGGTCGCCGTCAGCGTGACCGGGGACAGCGACTTCGCCTTCGAACGCGACGTGCGAGCCGGCTCGGCACGGCTTCCCCGCGAGGCCTTCGACACGATCCGGGTCGCGCTGGAGACGGGTCCGGTGCTGCTGCAGACGCCGCGATCGGGCTATCTGACCCGGCTGGCGTGTGACCGGTGCCGGACTCCGGCCACCTGTGCGAACTGCCAGGGCCCTCTGCGGGTGGTCTCCGCCGGTCGCCCGCCCGAGTGTGCCTGGTGCGCAACGCCCGCGATCGGCTGGAAGTGCGCGCAGTGCGGTGGTCAGGGTCTGCGAGCGCCGGTGCTGGGCGATCGCCGTACGGCGGAGGAGATCGGCCGCGCCTTTCCCGGAGTGCCCGTGCTGACCTCGTCGGGGGACAAGGTGCTCGCGGAGGTGCCGGACAAGCCGGCGATCGTGGTGGCAACCCCCGGCGCAGAGCCCTTGCCGGCAACGGGATACTCGGCTGTCCTGCTGCTCGACACGTGGCTGCTGCTCGCCCGCTCCGACCTGCGTGCCGCCGAGGAGGCGCTTCGGCGGTGGGCCAACGCGGCGGCCATGGTCAGGCCGGTCTCCGAGGGGGGTCGGGTGCTGGTGGTGGGGGAGCCGACCGCTGCGGCCATCCAGGCGCTGGTCCGCTGGGATCCGGCCGGATTCGCCCGCCGCGAGATCCTCGAGCGGCAGTCCGCACACCTGCCACCCGCCTCGCGCGTGGCCACGATGACCGGCCCGCTGGCCGACCTCGAGCCGGCGATCGAGGCACTCGATGCGCCTGAGGGCGTCGAGATCCTCGGCCCGGTCCCGGTGTACGGCGACGAGGAGGCGGCCAGATTCGTCGTCCGCGTGCCGCGTGCCGCCGGCCCGGAGCTCTCGGCCGCGCTCAGCGAGCTGCAGTCGCAGCGGTCCGCCCGAAAGCTGCCGCACGTCCGGGTCGAGATCGACCCGGCCTCGCTCGACTGATCCTGAGATGTGAGCCACAGGGTCTTTGCTAATTGACGGACGTTCAATAGTCTCTTCGCAACGCAAGGAGGCGTCATGTCACCCACGAAGAAGCCCGATCACGTTTCTGTGCTGATCATCGGAGCCGGTCTGTCCGGCATCGGCGCGGCAGCACACCTGAAAATGGGCCTGCCCGAGCTGACCTACGCCATCCTCGAGGGCCGTGAGGCGATCGGCGGCACCTGGGACCTGTTCCGCTACCCCGGGGTGCGCAGCGACTCCGACATGCACACGCTCGGCTATCGCTTCCGGCCGTGGCGGGAGAACAAGATCCTCGCCGACGGCCCGTCGATCAAGAAGTACGTCGAGGAGACCGCCGATGAGTACGGCGTACCCCAGAACATCCGGTTCGGGCACAAGGTGCTGACGTCCGCGTGGGACAGTGCGACCGCGACCTGGACCATCGACTTCGTGACCACCAGCCCCGACGGCCAGGCGGTCGAGGGTTCGATCACGGCGAACTTCTTGTGGAACTGCACGGGCTACTACAACTACGACGAGCCGTTCACTCCGGACTTCCCGGGCATCGCCGACTTCCAGGGCCAGGTGCTGCATCCGCAGCAGTGGCCCGAAGACCTCGACTACGAGGACAAGCGGGTGGTCATCATCGGGTCTGGCGCGACCGCGATCACGATGGTTCCCGCGATGGCGGGCACGGCCGGTCATGTGACGATGCTGCAGCGTTCGCCGACGTACGTCCTCTCCCTGCCGAGCACCGACCCGCTGGAGAAGGCGCTGCAGCGGGTGTTGCCCGAGAAGGTCTCGGCCGGTGTCACCCGCTGGCGCAACGTGTCGATGCAGGCCGGGCTCTACCAGATCAGCCAGCGCCGCCCGAAGCTCGTCCGCAGGGGCATCCGCGCCGTGACGGCCAGGCAGCTGCCCAAGGACTACGACGTCGACACGCACTTCAACCCGGCCTACAACCCGTGGGACCAGCGCCTTTGCGTGGTGCCGGACGGTGACCTCTTCCGGGTGATCCGCAAGGGTCAGGCATCGATCGAGACCGGTGTCATCGACACCTTCGTCGCCGACGGCATCAAGCTCACCAACGGTCAGGTCATCGAGGCGGACATCGTGGTCACGGCCACCGGTCTGAACCTGCTTGCCTTCGGCGGCATGGACATCGTCGTCGACGGCGAGAAGGTGACGCTCTCGGACCGCGTTGCCTACAAGGGCTCGATGCTCGAGGGCGTGCCGAACTTCGCCTACGTCGTCGGCTACACCAACGCCTCGTGGACGTTGAAGGCCGACCTGATCTCCGAGTACGTCGTCCGGGTGCTCAAGACGCTGCGGAAGAAGAAGGCCCGCTCCGTCGTGCCCGTGCGCGGCGAGGGTGTCGAGACCCAGCCACTGATGGGCCTGACCTCGGGCTACGTGCAGCGGTCGATCGGCAGCTTCCCCGCGGCCGGCACGACCGGGCCGTGGCGGGTCCCGCAGAACTACTTCTTCGACCTGGTCGCGCTCCGGCACGGCAAGGTGACAGAGGAGTCGCTGCAGTTCAAGGCCTGATCATCTCTAGACTGGCCGCTCCACCAGACCAGCAGGAGTTGAAGCGTTGTCCATCAGGCCGATCAGGCTCTTCGGCGATCCAGTACTGCGCACGCCCGCAGCCCCGGTCGTCGACTTCGACAAGGAGCTGCACCGGCTCGTCGCCGACCTGGCCGAGACGATGCTCGACGCTCCGGGCGCCGGCCTGGCCGCGCCCCAGATCGGCGTCGGCCTGCGGGTCTTCACCTGGAACATCGAGGGTGAGATCGGGCACCTGGTCAACCCCGAGCTGAGCCTCTCCGAGGAGATCCAGGACGGCGCCGAGGGCTGCCTGTCCATCCCCGGGCTGAGCATCGACTGCAAGCGGGCACTGACCGTGGTGGCTCACGGGTTCAACATGTTCGGCGACCCGGTGAAGGTCGAGGGGTCTGAGCTGCTCTCACGCGCGATCCAGCACGAGACCGACCACCTCGACGGGATCTTGTTCATCGACCGCCTCGATCGCGAGGCCCGCAAGGCTGCGATGAAGACGATCCGCGAGTCCGAGTGGTTCGGCAGCGACGGCCCGGTCGTGAAACTCTCACCGCACGCGACGAACGGGCTCGGTTTCTGATGCGGCTCGTCTTCGCTGGCACCCCCGAGCCGGCACTGCCCGCGCTCGAGGCGATCGTCGCATCCGGGCACGAGCTGGTCGGCGTGGTCACCCGCCCGGACGCGCCCTCGGGCCGGGGACGCAAGCTGGTGGCCTCACCGGTGGGCCTGCGCGCCGAGGAGCTCGGGATCCCGGTGCTCAAGCCGGTCCACCCACGCGAGCCGGACTTCCAGGAACAGCTCCGGGAGTTGCGGCCGGACTGCTGTCCCGTCGTCGCGTACGGCGCGCTGTTGCCGCAGTCGGCGCTCGACATTCCCTTGCATGGCTGGGTGAACCTGCACTTCTCGGTGCTTCCGTCGTGGCGGGGCGCAGCTCCGGTGCAGCACGCGATCTGGGCCGGCGACGAGGTTTCGGGAGCGACCACCTTCAAGATCGTCAAGGAGCTCGATGCGGGTCCGACGTACGGGTTGATGACGCAGCTGGTCCGCCCGACCGACACTGCCGGAGACCTGCTCGGCAAGCTCGCCGAAGGGGGAGCGGGGCTGTTGGTCAGCACCCTGGACGGCATCGAGGACGGCTCGCTGGAGGCGCGCGAACAGCCGGAGGACGGGGTCAGCTTCGCGCCGAAGATCCTGGTCGAGGACGCGCGCGTGGACTGGACCGAGCCGGCGATGGGTGTCGACCGCCGGATCCGGGCCTGCACTCCCGATCCGGGTGCGTGGTCGACGCACGCCGGCGAGCGCATCAAGCTCGGACCGGTCACGATCATCACCGGCGCGCCCCGGATGTACCCCGGCGAGCTCGAGGTCACCAAGAGCGCCGTCTACGTCGGGACCGGCAGCGACCCGGTCCAGCTCGGCGAGGTGCAGCCCAACGGACGGAAGCTGATGACCGCCGCCGACTGGGCTCGCGGTGTCCGCGCCGAGACCGGCGACTACTTCGGGAAGGAGGCCTGATGACCGGCTCCGCAAGTCCCAAGGACGTCGACGCGATCGCCGGCTCGTTGCCCGAGACGGAGTTCGGCATCTCCTGGGGAGACCGGCCGACGTGGAAGGTGCCCAGGGGGCCGAAGGGCAAGGGCTTCCTGCTCTACCGCGCGCCGGGCAGGACCGCGATCAATCCCGACACGGGTGAGATGTACGACGATCTGCTGGTGATCATGGTCGCAAACGCCGCCGACAAGCAGGCGCTCGTCGATGACCAGTCGCCGTTCTTCACGATCCCGCACTTCAACGGCTTCAACGCCGTGCTGATCCAGCAGTCGCGACTCGGTGAGATCAGCCGCGAGGAGCTCGTCGAGGTGATCACCGACGCGTGGGCGTCGAAGGCTCCCAAGGCGCTCGTGAAGCAGTACCTCAGCGAATGACCGACAACCGCAACAAGCGCGCTTCGGGCGGGCAACCACCTCGTGCGCGCGTGGCGCTCGATCCGGCCCGGATCGCGGCGTACGACGTGCTCACCGCCGTCCGTGCGAAGGACTCCTACGCCAACCTGGTGCTCCCGGGCCTGCTTCGGGAGCGCAACATCACCGGCCGTGACGCTGCGTTCGCGACCGAGCTCACCTCGGGCACGCTGCGCAGGCAGGGCACCTACGACGCCATCATCGCGGTGGCCGCGGGCCGCCCGCTCGCGAAGATCGACGCGGCTGTTCTCGACGCCCTCCGGCTGGGCGCCCATCAGGTGCTCTCCACCCGGGTCGCTCCGCATGCGGCGGTCACCAGCACGGTCGACCTGGTCCGCGCGAAGGTCGGCCACGGACCGGCGGGCTTCAGCAACGCGGTGATGCGCCGGATCTCGGAGCAGGACCTGGCCGGCTGGGTACGCCGGGTCGCTCCGGACCCGGTGACCGATCCGGTTGGCTTCGCCTCGATCGCGCAGGCACACCCGCGCTGGATCGTCTCGGCATTGACCGAGGCGCTCGGCTCGACCGGCGAGCTGGACGCTCTTCTCGCGGCCGACAACGAACCCCCGAAGGTGACGCTGGTGGCGCGGCCGGGCCTGTGCGCCGTGGAGTCCCTCGAGGGCACACCGCTCCCGATCAGTCCGTACGCCGTCGAGCTCGCCGGGGGAGACCCGGGCGCCATCAAGGCAGTACGCGACGGCCGGGCGGGCGTCCAGGACGCCGGCTCCCAGCTGGTCGCGATCGCCTTGGCCCGGGCACCCGTGGCAGGCCGGGACGACCGCTGGCTCGACCTCTGTGCAGGGCCTGGCGGCAAGGCGGCGCTGCTGGCCGCGCTCGCTGCCGAGTCCGGAGCGCGGGTGCTGGCCGCCGAGCTCCAGCCACATCGAGCGGCGCTCGTGCAGTCCGGTGTCCGGGCCGCCGTCGCCGGGATCGCCGGTGTCATCGTTGCCGACGGCACGCGTCCCGCCTGGCCGGCCGGCAGCTTCGACCGGGTGCTGGTCGATGCTCCGTGCAGTGGCCTCGGTGCCCTTCGCCGGCGCCCGGAGTCGCGCTGGCGGCGGGTCCCTGCGGACATCGAGTCGTTGTTGCCGCTGCAGCGCGCCTTGCTCGACGCTGCCCTCGACTCGGTGCGCGTGGGTGGGGTGGTGGGCTACGCGACGTGTTCACCGGTTGTCTCCGAGACAGCCGGTGTTGTCGGCGGCGTGCTGGCCGGCCGGTCCGACGTACGACTCGAGGCGGCGGAGCCACTGCTGCCCTGGGTGACGAACGCGGCCAGTGCAGCGCTGCCCGGCGCCGTTCAGCTCTGGCCGCACCGGCACGGCACCGACGCGATGTTCTTCGCGCTCCTTCGCAAGATCTGAGCGGGCGCAGTCACTCGGACGGGGTACGCCGGACGGGCCCGCACAACAACGGACCGAAGTCGGGCTCGGGGGTCCGGATCAGGCGGGAGCTCCCGTGCGCGCCCGATGATCGGTCCACCTTTGTGCGTGTTGGGCAGAGCATCAGCCCTCGGGACGGCACTGGATCTGCCCGCCGGCGAGGTCAGCTACCGACGTCGCAGACATAACACCGCGACGTGAGCCGGGCACCCGAGCTCAGGCCGTAGCGTGGGTGCATGCCTGCCATCGACATTCGCCAGAAGCTGTCGCTGTTCTCGGAGCACTGGTCTCCCAAGGTCGTCGCCCGGCTCAACGACTACGAGATCAAGCTCGCCAAGCTCAAGGGTGAGTTCGTCTGGCACACCCATGAGGACACCGACGAGCTGTTCCTCGTGATCGAGGGATCCCTCACCATCCAGCTGCGCGACGGCGATGTCACTCTCGGGCCAGGCCAGCTCTATGTCGTGCCCCGTGGTGTCGAGCACTGTCCGATCACCGAGGGAGACGTGAGCGTGATGCTGATCGAGCCGGCCGGTGTGGTGAACACCGGAGGCGTCGTCGGCGACCTGACGGCGGCGTACGACGAGAGCCTGCTCGACTGACCGGACTCAGCGCCGGCCGACGAACGCCAGCGCCTCGCGGGCCAGGTCAGCCCACGGCAGCGAGGAATCGCCGTCGAGAGCGAGCCACTCCTTCATCGGGGTGCCCTTGTTGGCGTCGAAGCGGGTGCCGTCCCCGCCCTCGACGATGGCGTCCACCCGGACGGCCGGAAGCTTCATCACCAGCTCCCCACGGACCAGCATCGCAAAGATCCTGCCCTCGACCCTCAGGGCGTGCGAACCGAAGCCGCGGGACGCTCCCGGTGGCGTGACCCCCGGCTCACCGACGAGCTCGTCGACCAGGATCGCGAACCGTTCCTCGGGGCTCTCGGGCACGCCGTTGCCTTTCTGCACGATGCGGGCTGTCAGCGTAGCCAGCGGGCGGCGACCCGGCCGGTCGGCTCGGGCGAACCACTAGGATCGGGCGCGCCATGGGAATCCAGATCACACCGAGCATCCTCAACGCCGACCTCGCCCGCCTTGCTGACGAGGTCGCGCGGATCCCGAGTGCCGACATGGTGCACGTCGACGTGATGGACAACCACTTCGTGCCGAACCTGACGCTCGGCGTACCGGTCTTCGAGTCGCTGTCGAAGGCGACCGACCTGCCGCTCGACGCGCACCTGATGATCGAGGACGCCGACCGCTGGGCGCCGGCGTACGTCGAAGCGGGCGCAGCGAGCGTGACGTTCCACATCGAGGCCGTGCGGGCTCCGGTGCGGCTGGCCCGCGAGATCAGGGCCAAGGGGGCGCGCGCCTCGATGGCGCTCAAGCCAGCCACCCCGATTGACCCCTACGAGGATCTGCTGCCCGAGCTCGACATGCTGCTGGTGATGACCGTCGAGCCGGGGTTCGGCGGGCAGAAGTTCCTCGACCTGTGCCTTCCGAAGATCCGGCGAACGCGTGAGCTGATCGCCAAGCATGGGCTCGAGATGTGGCTGCAGGTCGACGGCGGTGTCTCGCTCGAGACGATCGAGCGCTGTGCCGACGCCGGCGCCGACGTGTTCGTCGCCGGCTCAGCCGTCTACTCCGCCGACGACCCGGACGCGATGATCCGCGAGCTCAGGGCGAAGGCCGAAGCCGCGAGCTAGCTGCCCGGGGTCAGAAGACCCGCCGCATCAGCTTTTCCTTGAACGGGGTGTACGGCGGATACACGAACGACGGGTCCGGCCGGGCTGGCTTGCGCACCACCGACTTGCGGTGGCTGAACGTCTCGAAGCCCCACCGGCCGTGATAGGTCCCCATGCCGCTGTTGCCGACACCGCCGAACGGAAGGGGCGTGACGAGCACCTGGAACATCAGGTGGTTGATCACGGTGCCGCCGTTGCTGATCTCGTCGAGGACCCGGCGCTCGGCCTTGCGGCTCCCGCTGAACAGGTACACGGCCAGCGGCTTCGGGCCCTCGTTGACCTTCGCGATCGCCTCGTCGAGGCTGTCGACGGTGATGACCGGCAGCACCGGTCCGAAGATCTCCTGGCTCATCAGGTTCGACTTCGGATCCGGGTCGACGACGATGGTGATCTCGGCTGTGTGCCGCTCGATGTCGAAGGCTCCCTTGCGAACCACGTTGCCGCCGGCGCCGTCGAGCAGGCCCGCGATCCGCGCCGTCTGGCGGCTGCTGACGATCGGCAGCATCGGGTCGGATCCCTTGGACAGCTCGTCAATCGCCTTCTCGAGCTCGGTGAGGAACTCGTCGCGGATGCTCCGATGCACCAGCAGGTAGTCGGGCGCGACGCAGGTCTGTCCGGAGTTGATCAGCTTCGAGAAGGCGATCCGCCGGGCGGCCACGCGGATGACTGCGTCGTCGTTGATGATCACCGGGCTCTTGCCACCCAGCTCGAGGGTGACTGGGGTGAGGTGCCTCGCTGCGGCACCCATCACCGCCTTGCCGATCTCGGGGCCACCGGTGAAGAAGACATGGTCCAGGGCCTGGTCGATCAGTTCCTGAGTGACGGCGGCTTCCCCTTCGACGACGGCAACGGCATCCGGGTCGAGGTACTGGGGGAGCAGCTCGGCGAGCAGCGCCGAGACGGTCGGGGTGTGCTCGGAGGGTTTGAGGATCGCGCAGTTCCCCGCTGACAGCGCGCCGACCAGGGGCGCGAGCGTGAGCTGGACGGGATAGTTCCACGGACCGATGACCAGCACGACGCCGAGCGGCTCGTACTCGTACCAGGCCCGCCCGGGCATTGCTGCCAGCGGCACCGAGACGCGTTTGCGACGGTTCCAGCGGGTCAGGTGCTTGCGGGCGTACGCCGACTCGGCCGTGACCGGCGCGACGTCGGCGAGCCAGCTGTCGACCGCGCGTCGACCGAGGTCGGCCGAGAGCGCAGCGACGAAGTCGCCCTCGCGCTCCGCGAGCATCCGCTCCAGCCCGCTGAGCTGCGCCTTGCGCCACGCGATCGGACGAGTCCGACCGGACGCGAAGGTGGCGCGCAACCGGGTGACCACCGACTCGATGGGCTCCGCAGTCGGGACCTGCGGAGCAGCGGATGTGGTGGTCATGACGCCTCCTGGGTGTTGATCTGGGAAGGATAGACGCAACCTTCAGCCGACAGGCTTGCTCGCAGAGCCATCACCAGGTGGGTTGGATCTCGGCTGGCCCGGTCGTTCAGGCCTGCTGATCGGCCTCGGCTACCTGACGTCGTACGTCGTCCATGTCGAGGTTCCTGACCTGCGTGATCAGGTCGTCCAGCGCCTTGGGAGGCAGCGACCCGGCCTGCCGGAAAACCAGGATCCCGTCACGGAACACCATCAGCGTCGGGATCGAGGACACCTGGGCGGCGCTGGAGAGCGCCTGCTCCTCCTCGGTGTTCACCGAGCCGAAGGTGATGTCGGAATGGGTCTCCGACGCCGCCTCGTACGTGGGTGCGAACTGCATGCACGGCATGCACCAGGACGCCCAGAAGTCCACCAGCAGGATGCCGCTCTCCGAGATGGTGGACTCGAAGGTCTCGCCGGTCAGCTCGATCGTCGCCATGTCCCAACGGTACGAGATCTGCGAGGAGGGGTGGAGAGGTTTCACCGCAAAGTCGTGTGCGTGAGTGGACTCACAGTGGATCCGGTTGCCGGATGTGGCAGGCTTGCCCTGACGAGTGAACAACTCGCGTGCTCTGGGGTCGGTGCAATTCCGAGCCGGCGGTTAAAGTCCGCGACCCGATCGCAGCCAGTGATCGGTTGACCAGGTGAAACTCCTGGACCGACGGTTAAAGTCCGGATGGAAAGCAGCACGCAGGTCGTCGTCGGACCTGCCCGTCCGGCGTACGCCCTCGCAGACCCCTTTGCCGTGAGCCGACCGGACAGGGGTAGCCAGGTGGCCACCGATTTCTCTGCCGCAGAGCAGCGCGCGATGCGTCGCGCCCTCGAGCTTGCGCGCACCCCTTGCGTGCCCCTTGGACCCAACCCGCGCGTCGGCTGCGTGCTACTGGCGCCTGACGGCTCCGAGGTGGCCGAGGGCTACCACCGCGGAGCAGGCAGCCCCCACGCCGAGGCGGCCGCGCTGACGGAGGCAGGCGAGGCGGCTCGAGGCACGACTGCCGTGGTGACCCTGGAGCCGTGCAACCACACCGGTCGCACCGGTCCGTGCGCGCAGGCCCTGATCGCCGCCGGAGTCGTCCGGGTGGTCTTCGCGCAGCCGGATCCGAACCCGGTCGCGGCGGGAGGTGCCGCCGCCCTGCACGCCGCGGGAGTCGACGTCGCTTTCGGCCTGTTCGAGCACGAGGCGCGCATCCTCAACCGGGCCTGGACCTTCGCGATGGAGGCGCGTCGGCCGTTCGTGACCTGGAAGTTCGCCACCACACTTGACGGACGCAGCGCCGCCGCCGACGGCACCAGCCGCTGGGTCAGCTCGAAGGCAGCCCGGGTCGACACCCATCGGCTCCGCGGCCTCTGCGACGTGATGCTGGTCGGCACGAACACCGTCGAGGTGGACAACCCCGAGCTGACCGTCCGCGATGAGTACGACGAGCCGCTGCCGCACCAGCCGCTGCGTGCCGTGATGGGTGTCCGCAGGCTCGACTCCGACCGCCGGATCTTCAACACGTGCGCCGAGACGATCCGCCTCGAGACACACGATCCACGGGCTGCGCTCGGCGAGCTCTACCTCCGGGACCGGCAGCATGTCTTCCTCGAGGGCGGCCCGACGCTGGCCGCCGCGTTCCTGAACGCAGACCTCGTCGACGAGGTCGTCGTGTACGTCGCACCGATGCTGCTCGGCGCCGGCACCAGCGCGGTCGCCGACCTCGGAATCGGAACGATGGCCGGGGCACGCCACCTGATCATCAACGACGTCACCACGATCGGCACGGGCGCGGACGCGAACGTGCGGATCACCATGCATCCCGAAAGGAACCACTGATGTTCACGGGCATTGTCGAAGAGCTCGGACGGGTCACCGCCATCGAACCGCTCCACGAGGCCGTCCGGCTGTCCGTGGAGGGTCGCCTGGTGACCCGCGACGCCTCAGCAGGCGACTCGATCTCGGTCAACGGGGTCTGCCTCACCGTCGTGCGCTCGAAGGGTGGCGCCTTCACCGCCGACGTCATGCACCAGACGCTGGCGATGACGGCACTCGGCGCCCTGCGAGTCGGTTCGCCGGTCAACCTCGAGCGGGCGGTCACGCCGGCGACGCGTCTGGGCGGTCACATCGTGCAGGGCCACGTCGACGGGACCGGCGAGATTCTTCGCCGTACGCCGAGTGAGCACTGGGAGCTCGTCGAGATCTCGCTGCCGGTCGAGCTGAACCGCTACGTGGTCGACAAGGGCTCGATCACCGTCGATGGCATCAGCCTCACGGTGGCGGAGCTCGGTGCCGAGTCGTTCACGGTGTCCCTGATCCCCGAAACCCTGGCCCGCACCACGCTGGGCTTCAAGAAACCCGGCGACATCGTCAACCTCGAGGTGGACGTGATCGCGAAGTACGTCGAGAAGATGGTGGCAAACCGATGAAGACGGAACAGAGTCCAGGTCGCACAATCCGGCTCGACACGGTCGAGGACGCGATTGCCGATATCGCGGCAGGCAAGGCAGTCGTGGTCGTCGATGACGAGGACCGCGAGAACGAGGGCGACATCATCTTCGCGGCGAGCAAGGCGACGCCCGAGCTGATGGCGTTCACGATCCGCTACTCCAGCGGCGTGATCTGCGTACCGATGCCGGCAGAGATGCTCGATCGGCTCGAGATCCCGCTGATGACGCCGCACAACAAGGACAAGCTGCGCACGGCGTACACGATCTCGGTCGACGCCCGTGACGGCGTCACCACCGGCATCTCAGCCCGGGACCGGGCGCACACCGCCCGGGTGCTGGCCGACTCGGCGACCGAGCCGTGGGAGCTGACCCGCCCGGGCCACTGCTTCCCGCTGCGCTACCGCGAGGGCGGCGTACTTGTGCGTCGAGGGCACACCGAGGCGGCCGTCGATCTGGCCAAGATGGCCGGGCTCACCCCGGCCGGCGTTCTCGTCGAGGTGGTCAACGACGACGGCACCATGAAGCGCGGCCAGGAGCTGCGTGACTTCGCCGACGAGCACGACCTGAAGCTGATCTCGATCGAGCAGATGGTGCACTACCGCCGACGCAACGAGGTCCACGTCCAGCGCGTCGCCGAGACCCGGCTGCCGACCGAGCTCGGTGACTTCACCGCCTTCGGCTACCGGATCACGGTGGACGACTCCGAGCATGTGGCGCTGGTGTACGGCGATCCGGCTGCGCTGCGGTCCGGCGAGCCGGTGCTGACCCGGGTGCACAGTGAGTGCCTGACCGGCGATGTCTTCGGTTCCTCTCGCTGCGACTGCGGTCCCCAGCTCAAGGAAGCGATGGAGAAGATCGCCGCCGAAGGCAGGGGAGTGGTGATCTACCTGCGCGGTCACGAAGGCCGGGGCATCGGCCTGCTCGCGAAGCTGCAGGCCTACCAGCTCCAGGACGGCGGCCGCGACACCGTCGATGCCAACCTCGACCTGGGGCTGCCCGCGGACGCCCGTCACTACGGGGCAGCAACCCAGATTCTCAAGGACCTCGGAATCGTCTCGGTCAGGTTGCTGACCAACAACCCGGACAAGACCCACAGCCTCGAGGACTACGGGATTCCCGTCACCGAGGCGGTGCCCCTGACGCCCCGGCCGAACGACCACAACCTGGCGTACCTGTTGACCAAGCGCGACCGGATGGGCCACTTTCTTCCCGATCTCGAAGTTCGGTCGGTCGAGCCCAGTCACGACCCGGAAGGAGCCGCCTCATGAGTGGTGACGGAGCGCCGGTCACCCGGCCGATCGACTGTCACGACCTTCGCGTCGCGATCGTCGCAGCGAGCTGGCACGAGGTGGTGATGAACGGACTGATCAACGGTGCCGAGAAGGCGCTGAACGACTGTCAGGTCGAGGCGCCGGTCACGGTCCGGGTGGCTGGCTGTTTCGAGCTGCCGGTGGTGGCGAACGCGCTTGCCCAGCAGGGCTTTGACGCGATCGTCGCGCTCGGCGTGGTGATCCGTGGAGACACCCCGCACTTCGAGTACGTCTGTCATGCAGCGACCGACGGGTTGACCCGGGTTGCGCTCGACACCGGTGCTGCCGTCGGCTTCGGCGTACTCACCTGCGACAGCGAGCAGCAGGCGCTCGCGCGTGCCGGACTCGAAGGATCCTTTGAGGACAAGGGGTACGACGCGACGACCGCTGCCCTTCTCACCGCCACGACCTTGCGCAAAATCAAGAGACGCGACCCCCTAGGCTGAGGCCGTGAAGACGTTCGAGGAGCTCTGGGCCGAGCTGAGTGAGAAGGCTGCGACCCGTCCCGAGGGCTCCGGCACCGTGGCGGAGCTCGACGCCGGCGTGCACTTCATCGGCAAGAAGCTTGTCGAGGAGGCCGCCGAGTCGTGGATGGCCGCCGAGCATGAGGGCCATGAGCGGGCGGCCGAGGAGATCAGCCAGTTGCTGTACCACGCACAGGTGCTGATGCTCGCCGCCGGAATCTCCCTCGAAGACGTCTACTCACACCTCTGAAAGCGCCTCTCATGACTTCTGATACCTCTCCTCGCCTGCTGAGGATCGCCCTGCCCAACAAGGGTTCCCTGTCCACGTCTGCGTCCGAGATCCTGCGTGAGGCCGGCTATCGCCAGCGCCACGACCCGAAGGAGCTCACGCTGCTCGACACCGCCAACGGTGTGGAGTTCTTCTATCTGCGTCCCCGCGACATCGCGTTGTACGTCGGAGCCGGCACCCTCGACGTCGGCATCACCGGTCGCGACCTGCTGCTCGACTCCGGGGCGAAGGCCGAAGAAGCCATCCCGCTCGGCTTCGGGCGCTCGCTCTTCCGCTTCGCCGCCCGGCCGGGGTCCCTTCCCTCGCTGAAGGAGCTCGCCGGCAAGCGCATCGCCACGTCGTACGTCGGAGTGGTGCAGCGCTACCTCGAGCACGAAGGGATCGAAGCCGAGGTGATCCGGCTCGACGGCGCTGTCGAGACCAGCATCCAGCTCGGCGTCGCGGACGTGATCGCGGACGTCGTCGAGACCGGCAGCACGATGAAGCAGGCCGGTCTGGAGATCGTCGGCGAGGTGATCCTCGAGTCCGAAGCCGTGATGATCACCCGGTCAGAGGCCCCCGAGCCCGAGGGTTTCCAGGTGCTCCGCCGGCGCATCGACGGCGTTCTGGCCGCGCGTTCCTACGTGATGATGGACTACGACATTCGCGACACCGCCGTCGAGCAGGCCGTCGCGCTGACTCCCGGCATCGAGAGCCCGACGGTGTCCCCGCTTCATCGCGAGGGGTGGGTCGCGGTGCGTTCGATGGTGCCCCGCGTCGGTGCCCAGCAGCTGATGGACGACCTGTACGAGATCGGTGCCAGAGGCATCCTGCTGACCGACATCCACGCCTGCCGGTTGTGACGGTGCGCTGATGTCCACCGAGTCCGTCCCGACCGTGGAGCTGCCGCACACCTGGCGGCCGTTCGGCACCCGCTTCGCCGGGACGATCTTCGGCGGCGGGCTGTTCATCCTGACCATTGGCGTCTGGATCGCGTTCGGTCCCGAGACGCGGGCGAAGTTCACGTTCTTCCAGGAGCTGACCATGGTGGCGATGGGCCTGCTCGCCTTCTCCGTCTGGTTCGGTCTGATGCGCTGCCGGATCACGGCCACGAGCAGCGGCGTGACGATCGTGAACGGCTATCGGCGCCGCGACTACGAGTGGTCGCAGGTGGTTGGCATGAACCTGCGCCGCGGGGCGCCGTGGGCGGGCATGGACCTCTCCGACGGCACGTCGATCTCGGTGATCGCCCTGCAGAGCTCCGACGGCAAGCGGGCCACCGACGCCGTACGCGCTATCCGCAGGCTGATCGCCAGCCAGACCCGCGACCTCCCCAACGACTAGCTCACCCTTTTTACGCTGACCCGGCTCATAGGTGCAGGTTTCCAACGCTGACCCGGCGCATGCGTGCACATCCTGTACGTCGACCCGGCGCGTATACGCCAGCCCTGGCCGAATGGCTGGCCGATCCGGTCGTGCCGCCGGGAGGCGTTCAGTGCTCGACAACTGCAGCTGTGCGCCGGGTCAGCGTGAAGAACCTGCGCGTATGGGCCGGGTCAGCGTGAAGAACCTGCGCGTACGCGCCGGGTCAGCGTGAAAAACCTGCACGTACGCGCCGGGTCAGCGTTATCAGCCGGTGTGGATCCCGTAGCTGCCGGACCAGGTCTGCCCGGGCGCCAGCGCGATCAGGTCGGCGCCTGAGTTGAAGGCATCTGCGGGCGCGGTCATCGGCTCGACCGCGACGGCTGCGCGTGCCCCGGAGGACAACGTGTCGCCGGTGAAGACCTGCATCCAGTGCCAGGACTCGTCGAGCCACAGCTCGACCGCGCGCGAGCCCTCCAGCCGTACGACGGCGCGCCCGTCCGCGTCGCGGGTCAACGAGGTGAACGCGTCGTCGAGCTTCAAGGTGCCGATCGGCCGCCCGCCCCGGAAGTCCCACTCCCCGGCCGCCGGCTCGGTCGCGGTTGGAAGCAGCCGCTCGTCGACCAGCTGACGTCTTGCTGCGGGCATGGTCAGCGTCAGGGCGTCCACGGGCTCCCCGACCGTCAGATACGGATGCATCCCGGCCGCGAAGGGCGCTGGTGAGGGTGACTCGTTGGTCGCGGACAGCGTGACGGTGAGGCCGGTCGTGGCCACGGCGTACGTCGCGGTGAGTGCGAGTGTCCAGGGATAGCCGGACTGCGCCATCAGCCGGTAGCCGAGCCTGACGCGGTCGGTGGCGACAGCGATCGGCTGCCAGGAGCACCAGCGGACCAGGCCGTGCGAGGCGTTCGTGAGCTTCGGCTCCGACAGCGGCAGCTGCTGGGCGGAACCGGCGTACGAATAGGCACCGTCGCGGATCCGGTTCGGCCATGGCATCAGCAGCTGCCCGCGAGCACCCGTGATGACCTCGGTCGGTCCGTAGCCGGCGACGAGATCCGCGCCGGCGTACGTCAGGGTCCGGAGGCCACCACCGGCCTCCACAACGGTCGCGGAGTAGCCCGCGGCCGTGATCGTGAACTGTGCGCCTGTCGGAAACCCCATGAATCGCACCCTATGGCCACGTCCGGGAGGTCGCCCGCTGCGCGCCGATCTTCACGCCCGACCCGTTTGACCTGCTCGGCTCGCGGCGGCGATAGCGTTTGCCCGGTGACCGAGCCGACCGAGCCGACCATGCGCCCGATGACCCGTGCCGACGCGACCCGCTTGAACGACTTCCTGGCTGTCGTGGAGGCCGTCGACCGGACGGGCGAGCACTACAACACCGACGACGTGCTCGAGGAACTCGACAGCCCGCTCACCGACCCGTCGACGGACTGGGTTCTCGCGGAGATCGACGGCGAGATCGTCGGTCACTGGCGGCTGTTCCCACGGGCCGTGAACGACGGCGAGCAGAGCGTGACGCTCGACGGTGCCGTTCATCCCGACCGCCGAGGACAGGGAATCGGTTCGCTCCTGGTGACCGACATGGTCACCCGCGGACTCGCCTATGTGCGTGAGCGTGACGACGCCGTCCGGGCGGTCCTCACCGCCAGCGGGATGAGCACCAACACCGACCAGGCCGAGCTCTTCACCGCGGCTGGTCTGAAACCGCACCGCTGGTCCGTCCAGATGGAGGCGACGACGACCGGGGAGATCGCTGCCGCTGACGCGGTTCCCGAAGGCCTGGTCATCGAGTCGTACACCGACGCGGATGCTGACGCCTTGCGCGAGGCGCACAACCTCGCCTTCCTCGACCATCCCGACTTCACGCCGTGGGACGAACCGATGTGGCAGCAGTGGGTGACCGGTACCCGCAACTTCCGACCCGGCCTGAGCTTCCTGGTGCGTGACGAGGCAGGCGCGATCGCGGCGTACCTGCAGACCAACGAGTACGACGCGATCTTCGAGTCCACCGGTCGCAAGGAGGCGTACGTCGCCAAGGTCGGCACCCTGCGCGGGCACCGCGGAAAGGGGCTCGCCTCGATCCTGCTCAGGCACGCGCTCGCGTCCTACCAGGCGGCCGGGTTCGACCGCGCGTCGCTCGACGTCGACTCGCAGAACCCCACCGGTGCCCTGGGCGTCTACGAACGGGCCGGTTTCAGCGCCACGAACCGGTGGACGAACTACCGGCTCGAAGGTTGAGCGACGGCCGGCTCAGCTGGCGTCGATGATGAAGTCCGCACGCTCGCGAGTTGCCTCGCGGGCGAAGAGGCTGGTCTCCTGCTCCATCCATGACAGCCAGTGCTCACGGGCGTGCTCGCCGTCGCGGTCGAGCCCGCGCCGCAGGCGTACGTCGTCGGGTGCCTCGACCCAGACCAGGGTGGTGATCAGGTGCGACCAGGCGGAGTTGCCGGACCCGACCCCTTCGAGGACCAGCAGCGGGCTGGGGGAGACGGTCACCGTTTCGGCGTACTCGTCGAGGTCCCAGTCATAGCGGCGATAGCTGCCCGGCTGGTCGGCGGCCAGCGGCGTGACCAGCCCGAGCACGTGCTCATCGACTGCGGCGAGGCCGTCCCAGCCCGGGTAGAGGTCGTCCATGTGGACCAGCCTGGTGCCCTCGGCGGACGCGAGCGCACGGCCGAGCGTGGTCTTGCCCGACCCGGCCGGCCCGTCGACGCAGATGAACCGGGCAGCGCCCAGCGTCGGTGGCTGTTCGAAGGTGGGAGTGAGGATGAGGTCGGGCAGGTTCACCATGCGTGGCCAAGGCCGCGGTACGACGGCACCGAGTCCACGATCGACTCCTCGCTCAGCAGGTGCACGACATTGGTGTGCTCGGCGAGCTCGCCGGCCTTGGCGTGGCGGAACCAGACGTTGTCGCCGATCTTGAGGTCCTTCGCACCCGGGCCTGTCAGCGGTGTCTGCACCTCGCCGGCACCCTCGAGGCCGGTCAGGTGCAGGCTCGGTGGAGCCCACGGCTGCGGGGCCCGGTCCTTGCCAGCGGGTCCGCTCGCGATGAAGCCACCACCGGCGACGGTCGCGATGCCGTCCGTGGGCCGGCGTACCACCTGAACCGCGTAGTAGGCCGCCGGTCGCGGCTGAAAGCTCTCGTAGTGGTCGAAGAGCGTCGGCACCAGCAGGCCGGAGCCCGCCGCGATCTCGGTGACCACGGGGTCGGCTCCGGAGGACTCGACGCTCCCCGAACCGCCGGCGTTCCAGAAGTCCAGCTCGACGATGTCGGCGAGGTCCTTCGCGACCGCGGCGCGGCGCATCTGCAGCTGGCTGATCGAGGCCGACTTGAGCCGGCGTACGACGATCGACTTGGCCCGCTGATGTGGCACGGCGTCCTGTACGCCGGCAACCTGGCCCTCGTAGGTCATCACGCCGACGAGCCTGAAGCCGGCGCGCGCGTGCACCTGGCGCGCGAACGCGATCACCTCGGCCGCATCGTGGAGGGGCGAACGCTTCGGCCCGACGTGGGAGCGACCCATCCGCAGGCCGGCGTCGATGTCGAGGGCAACGCGCACATCGCCCTCGTGGAGGCCCCGGCAGTGGTCGATCACGTCGAGCTGGGCGACGTCATCGACCATCAAGGTGATGCTCCTGCGGGCGTGCGGGTCGGCGATCAGCGTGCGCAGCGCACCCAGGTCGACGGTCGGGTAGCCCATCACGATGTCGTCGGAGAGGCCGGCGCCAGCGAGCCAGAGGGCCTCACGCAGGGTGTAGCTGAGGATGCCGTTGAAACCGGGTTTCGCCAGCGCGCGCTCGATCAGCGCCGGCACCCGGACCGACTTCGATGCCAGCCGCAGCGGCTTGCCGTTGGCCCGCCGGATCAGATCGTCGGCGTTGGCGTCGAACGCATCGAGGTCGACCACGACCAGGGGACTGGCGCGATCTTCGAGGTGCGCGATCGCACCGTCGAGCCGATGGGCAAGCTGATAGCGGGCCACGCTGCCGTACAGGTTGGTCACGAGATGCCGTGCTTCTTCAGGATCGCGTCGATGTCGTCCATGCCGTCATCGGAGGTGTGCTTGCGGGACACCTGCTTCGGCGTCCTGGCCGCCTTGCCGGGATTGTCGGCACCGGCCGTTGCTGACCTGGTGCCGATCGCGCGCTTCTTCATCTGGCCGGAGACGCCGAAGAGCACGGCGGACATGCCGGCAACCACGATGCCGAGCCACACGACCGGAGAGAAGACCAGCCCGGCCGCCCAGCTGGAGACATCGCTGCTGATGTTGGCCAGCAGTCGCAGCGTGTGCGTCATCCAGGCCGCGATCGGGATCAGGGTCCAGCCGACACCACGGATGGCGGCGGCCAGGCCACGCTTCTGCCAGGCGATGTAGGTCCAGGTCGCGCCGAGTGCAGTCAGCACGATCGCGATGGCGGTCCAGACGGACGAGTCGGAGTTCACCTCTCCAATGTACGGACTCCTGCGAGCCGAGACACAACCGCGTTTGGCAAGATCATCGGTTGTGCGTGACATTCCCGATCCAGGCTTCGTCGGCGACGACGGTGCAGTCGACCCGGCGCTCGCCGTTGCCCTCGCGGCGTACGACGATCGGCCCGAGCCGCTGCATCGGGCCACGCTCGCGGTCTTCCAGCACGCCCGGGTGCTCGTGCCCGTGGTGGCGGTCCTCGGCGAGGTGGAGTACGACGAGGCCGGCACCGGCCTTGCGCGCGAGAAGACGTCTGACATGGCGGCCGTGCTCATGCAGGGCGCCGACGGGCGCCAGGCGCTGCTTGCCTTCACCTGCGCGGCCTCACTCCGGACCTGGAACCCTGAGGCTCGTCCGGTGCCCGTGACAGTCGGCCAGGCCGCGCAGGCCGCCGTCCAGGACAACGCGGATGCGTTGCTCGTCGATGTCGCGGGTCCGGTGCTCTTCGTGGTCGAGGGCGAGGACCTCCGCGCGATCGCGGAGGGCTTCACCCTCACCGAACCCACTCCCGGTCGCTGGGAGTGGGTCCGGTCCGAGAGCTGAGCTGGTTCAGGGGTTCGCGGTAACCGTGACGCTGACGGTGGCTGCTCCGTCCAACGAGCTCAGCTGAAGCGTGTTGCCGACCGTCGTCGCCTGCGCGCCGGTCGCCTGGACGGTGTAGCCGTGCGGGAACTGGATCGGTGGGACCGCGACCTGGGTGACGGAGCCGGCCGGGAAACGTGCGATGCCGCCGACCCGCGTGGTCGAGTAGCTCAGCTTGAAGACGCCCTTGCTGAACGACCATCCGGTCGGGGTGCCGGCGATTGCCTGCGGGTAGGGCTCGGCCAGCACCTTGAGCTTCGCGGTGAGCACGTTGGCGCCGGTGGGCGGCTGGTTCGGGTCGAGGACCAGGGCTTGTCCGTCCGGCGACGCGCTGGTCTTGTCGTTGCCGGTGTAGGCCCACTCCAGCCAGCCGACCATGTTCTTGTCCGCCCTGGTGACCGTCGACTGCACGTTGGGGAGGTCGTTCGTCGCGCCGAACTCGGTCATCAGCGAAGGGATCTTCCTCGCGTTCGCGTAGTTCTGGGCTGTTGCGAAGGTCAGGTCGTCGAGCGGCGCACACAACGAGTTGTCCCCGGTCTCGGCCTCGGTGGCGCAGTAGATGTGGAACGCGAAGCCGGTGTGCGGATCGCCCAGGCTGCCGACGGAGTTCGCATCGACCGTGCCGAACAGCGTGGTCGGCTCGAACCAGATCGTCTTCGTCGGGTCGACCGTTCGGATCGCGGCCGTGACCCTCTTGTAGAAACTCGTGAGCGGCCCACCGTCGAACAGCGGGCAACCGAGCAACGGGATCGCGCAGGGCTCCCACAGGGTGCCCGGCCAGGGCTCGTTCAGCAGCTCGTATCCCAGCACCGCGGGGTCGTTGTGGAACTTCTGCGCCACGTGCTTCCAGGCAGCGGCGAAGTGGTTCTGCAGCCCGACGCCGTCAGGGGCCGGTGCGTTCTTCCAGAACTGGTCCCAGGCGTGGTCCTCGGCAAGGTTGCCGAAGTAGTTGAACGGGAAGCCCAGGTTCGGGTTCAGCAGCCCGCCGGACTGGGTCGCCCATGCCGGTGCTCCCTCACCCTGGAACATCTCGTTGTAGAGGTCCTGGTGGAAGTCGAGAAGCGAGCTGATCCCGTGGGCGGCCAGGGTGTTCACGGTCGCCGCGATCGAGTCGAGGTAGGCATCGTCGTACACACCGGGCTGGGGCTCGACGCCCGCCCAGATGACACCGACCCGCACCGCGTTGAAGCCGTTGGCGGCGAGGAAGGTCGCGTCGTCGTCGCCGAAGCCGTCGGCGGACGGCTCGTACGGCGGCACCTTGAAGACCTGGTTCAGGCCGTGCAGGATCACCACGCGCCCCTGCCCGTCGGTCATCCACTTGCCGGTCTGCGAGACGGGCGGTGGCGCCCCGGTCGCTGAGGCTGCTGTCGGTGCGCCGAGCACACTGGCCACTGCCAGCGCCACTATTGCGATCGCTCGTTTCGACAAGGCGCCCGCCTCTCCCGTACCCTTGTTGTTGACCGACTGGACGTGCGAGCGACCAGTCCATCAAAGTGGAGGCCTTCTCCCACCCGCATTGACCGCCGAACTCGTTGTTACAACGGTTCACAGGTTGTCGGGTCACGGTCAGAAGCGGGCGACTTGACGGTCGTACCCGCTGGCCTTGGGCTTCCGCGGGATGATGCGGAGGCCCTTTTTGGTTCTCCCGTGGTTGACCATTCGAACCACAACTGGAGGACCCATCAGCACTGAGCTGCGAATCAACGACCGGATCCGAGTTTCGGAAGTCCGGCTCGTTGGCCCCAACGGCGAGACCGTCGGCATTGTCCCGACGGCCGATGCACTGCGCCTTGCGCAAGAAGCCGACCTCGACCTTGTCGAGGTGGCACCGACCGCACGCCCACCGGTCTGCAAGCTCATGGACTACGGGAAGTTCAAGTACGAGAACGCCCAGAAGGCCCGCGAAGCGCGCCGGAACCAGACGAACGTCGTCATCAAGGAAATGAAGCTGCGTCCGAAGATCGACGCGCACGACTACGAGACCAAGAAGGGTCACGTCGTCCGTTTCCTGAGGGCCGGCGACATGGTCAAGATCACGATCATGTTCCGCGGTCGTGAGCAGCACCGTCCCGAGCTGGGTTTCCGGCTGCTGCAGAAGCTGGCAGAGGACGTCACCGAGCTTGGCTTCGTGGAGTCCTCGCCCAAGCAGGACGGCCGCAACATGATCATGGTGCTCGGCCCGCACAAGAAGAAGGCCGAAGCCAAGGTCGAGTTGAAGGCCGAGCGCCAGGAGAAGGCAGCCGCTCGCGAGGCCGAGAAGGCCGAAGAGCGCGCCGAGATGAAGGCGACCCACGCAGCACCCGCAGCGAAGAAGGAGCGGGGCCGCTCCGAGAACCTGGATCCCGAGATCGAATCCTGACCATCGGCGGATCGCGCCAGCATCCCGGCTGGTCGAGCCGGCAGCCGGTTGGTCGAGCAAAGTCGAGACCTGAACTTCCGAAACAGACAGAGAGAGACAGATGCCGAAGAACAAGACGCACTCCGGTGCGAGCAAGCGCTTCAAGGTGACGGGCTCGGGCAAGATCTTGCGCGAGAAGGCCGGCAAGCGACACAACCTGGAGAAGAAGTCCTCCAAGGTCACCCGCCGCATGACGGGCACCGTCGAGCTCGCCAAGGCCGACGTACCCCGCGCCAAGAAGATGCTCGGTCTCTGACCAGCTTCCAACCATCCGCACGGTTGGTCGAGCTCAGTCGCGACCACCAGCACCCAGATTTGAAGGAGTAAGACAGTGGCACGCGTCAAGCGGGCGGTAAACGCCCAGAAGAAGCGCCGGGTAATCCTCGAGCGGGCCTCCGGCTACCGGGGTCAGCGTTCGCGCCTGTACCGCAAGGCCAAGGAGCAGGTCACCCACTCGCTGGTCTACAGCTACAACGACCGGCGCAAGAACAAGGGCAACTTCCGCAAGCTCTGGATCCAGCGCATCAACGCCGGTGTCCGCGCGCAGGGGATGACCTACAACCGCTTCATCCAGGGCCTGAACCTGGCTGGCATCGAGGTCGACCGCAAGATCCTCGCGGACATGGCCGTCAACGACGCGCCCGCGTTCGCTGCGATCGTCGAGCTGGCGAAGGCGGCCCTGCCTGCCGACGTCAACGCGCCGGCCTCGGCCTGACGCAGGTCAGACTCACCTGACGATGGCGAGTCTCTCCGCCGGACCTTCCGGTCTGCTCTCCTCCAGGAGCGGCCGTGTGAAGGCGGCGAAGAGGCTCGCCCGTCGCAATTCCCGTGCCGAGCTCCGGCTGTTCCTCGCCGAAGGAGTCAAGGCGCTCACCGAGGCACTCGATGTCGATGACTGCGTCGTAGAGGTCTTCGCGAGCGCGGCCGCCAGTGCGGCGTACGCCGACCTGCGTGCTGCGGTCACCGGTCGCGGACTGCCCTGGCAGCTCTGCGATGACGACGCGATCGCCGCCCTCAGCGGGACGGTCGCGCCGCAGGGCGTGGTCACCGTCTGTCGGTTCGTCGACGTACCCCTCGCTGAGGTCCTCGGCACGTCGAGCACAGTCGAGACCGCCCTCGTCGCTGTGTGTGCCGACGTACGCGATCCGGGCAATGCCGGCACGGTGATCCGCTGTGCTGACGCGGCAGGCGCCGGCGCGGTCATCCTCGCCGGCAACAGCGTCGACCCCTACAACGACAAGACGGTCAGGGCGACCGTCGGCAGCCTCTTCCACCTGCCCATCGCAGTGGCTGACGACCCGGCCGGAGCAGTGGCTCACCTCCAGGCAGCCGGGTTCCTCGTGCTGGCCGCCGATGGCAGGGGAGAGGTCGACCTCTTCGAAGCGGCTGACGGCGAGCTGCTGGACGGACCGGTCGCGTGGCTCTTCGGCAACGAGGCCTGGGGTCTCCCGGACGAGCTGGCCGCGCTCACCGACCACCGGGTGCGGATCCCGATCCTGGGCAAGGCCGAGTCGCTGAACCTCGCCACGGCCGCCGCGGTCTGCCTCTACGCGAGTGCGCGCGCCCGGCGCAGGTGACTACGCTCGGAATCAACTACTGCCGGGAGATCCGATGAACAAGCTGTGGGCGCCACTGGGCCTCGTACTCATCATCGTCGGCGCGGTCTGGGCCGCGCAGGGCTTCAACTGGCTCACCGGTAGTCAGATGTCCGGCAAGACCCTGTGGGCGGTCGTCGGCCCGGTCGTGATGGTTGTCGGTCTCGGGTGTGTCGTGCGAGGCGTGGCGAAGCGCTGATCGCGCCGGCCGCGGCAACATTCGGCCTAGGCTGAGCGGGTGGCCGACTCAACCGACTTGCTTCCCGACGGAGTGATCATTGCCGACGACGCGGGGATGATCGTGCTCGCCAATACCGCGGCGGTGCGGCTGGTCGGGTCCACGACTCTCGTCGGACGTCCGCTGGCCAAGGCGCTGTCCCTGCAGGACCAGGACGGCAACGACTGGTTCACCAGCAATGCGCCCTACGACGGCCTCAACTCGCGCAGCGGCCTGACCGAGCAGTCCTGGTTCCTGCCAGACGGTGTCGAGCTGCTGGTCACCGCCAAGCTGCATCGAGCCGTTCGAGGGGGGCCGGTCCAGCAGGTGGCCCTGGTCCTGCGGTCGGCGCGAGGACGTGTCCAGCTCGACCGCGAGCGGTCCGACCTGGTCGCCACGGTGGCTCATGAGCTGCGCAGCCCGCTGACCGGGGTGAAGGGATTCGTCTCGACGCTGCTGATCAAGTGGGACCGACTCAACGACGAGCAGAAGAAGCTGATGCTCACCACGGTCAACGCCGACGCCGAACGGCTGTCCCGGCTGATCACCGAGCTGCTCGATGTGGCCCGGATCGACACGGGCCGGCTGCCGCTGTATCCCCGTCCGGTGGAGCTGGCGCCGGTCCTCGACCGGGTGCTCGCCTCCATCCGGGCCGGCACCGGCCGCACGATCGTCTACGAGCACCCGGTCTCGCTACCGGCCGTCTTCGCCGATCCGGACAAGCTCGTCCAGGTGCTCACCAACCTGGTGGACAACGCCGTACGCCATGGCGAGGGGGTGGTCAGGGTCACGACCGAGCCTGACCCCGACTACGGCGTACGCATCACCGTCGACGACCAGGGCGAGGGCATCGCGGAGGGCATCCGAACGCGGGTCTTCACCAAGTTCTGGAAGCACGGCACCCGCGGCGGGTCCGGCCTCGGCATGTACATCGTCAACGGCCTGGTGCGCGTCCACGGTGGTGAGCTGGAGATCGACGATGCCCCCGGCGGTGGAGCCCGGATCATCGTCCGATGGCCAACCGACGATCGCCGTACATAACCGGCGAGGTGGATAGTCCGCCACGAAACGGCTGTCGAAACCGCAAATCCTGGTGCTTTTCGTGGCGGACTATCCGGCTGGGGAATGCGGTTAGCGACCGGAGGGGTGCACTTCCTAGACTGCACCCAGCCCCGCCGCGTGACGCAATGACCGATGCAGTGATGAAAGGCAGCCATGTCGGGCCCGAACAACGAGTACGACCCCGTCCAGGTGACCCCGTTGGGGGCGGCCGAGGTCGAGGCCATGCGTGACGACGCGCTGGCTGCCATCGCTGCGGCGAGCGATCTGGACGCCCTCAAGCACGTCCGCACCGAGCACGCAGGCGACCGCTCGCCGCTCGGGCTGGCGAACCGTGAGATCGGCGCGCTGCCCCCGGCCGCGCGCAAGGAGGTCGGCGCCCGCGTCGGTCAGGCCCGCGGCGCGGTGAACCAGGCCATCGCGGCCAGGCAGGCCGAGCTCGACACCGAGGCCGAGGAGCGGATGCTCGCCGAGGAGACCGTCGACGTCACCCTGCCCTGGGATCGCACCCCCCGGGGCGCCCGGCACCCGATCACCACCGGCTCCGAGCGGATCGCCGACGTCTTCGTGGCGATGGGCTGGGAGGTTGCCGAAGGGCCGCTGGTCGAAGCCGAGTGGCTGAACTTCGACGCCCTCAACCTCGGCCCGAACCACCCGGCCCGGACCATGCAGGACACCTTCTGGACCGAGCCGGCCGAGAACGCGATCGTGCTGCGCACGCACACCTCACCCGTCCAGGCGCGGACGATGCTGACCCGGGAGCCGCCGATCTATGTGGTCTGCCCGGGTCGCGTCTTCCGCACCGACGAGTACGACGCGACGCACAGCCCGATGTTCCACCAGGTGGAGGGACTCGTCGTCGACGAGGGCATCACGATGGCGCAGCTCAAGGGCTCGCTCGACCACTTCGCCCAGGCGATGTTCGGAGAAGGGATCGTGACCCGGTTCCGGCCGTCGTACTTCCCGTTCACCGAGCCGAGCGCCGAGGTCGACCTGGTCTGCTTCGTCTGCCGCGGGCAGCAGCCGACGATGGCGTCGTGCCGCACCTGTCGCGGCGAGGGCTGGATCGAGTGGGGCGGTTGCGGTGTGGTCAACCCACGCGTGCTGACCGCCTGCGGGGTGGACGCCTCGAAGTACACCGGCTTCGCCTTCGGGATGGGCATCGACCGGACGCTGATGTTCCGCCATGGCATCGCCGACCTGCGGAGCTTCTTCGAGGGCGACGTCCGCTTCACCACGGCCTTCGGAAGTGAGATCTGATGCGCGCTCCAGTTTCCTGGATCCGGGAGTACGTCGACCTCCCCGACGACGTGACCACCGAGGCCCTTGCTGCCCGGCTGACCGCGCTGGGACTCAAGCTCGAGGCGATCGAGCACTCCGGCGCGGGCATCACCGGCCCGCTGGTGATCGGTCGCGTCCTGACCCTCGAGCCCGAGCCGCAGAAGAACGGCAAGACGATCAACTGGTGCAGCGTCGACGTCGGTTCTGCGAACGGCACCGGCGAACCCCAGGGAATCGTCTGCGGCGCCCACAACTTCGCGGTCGGCGACCTTGTTGTCGTCGTACTCCCGGGTGGTGTGTTGCCCGGCAACTTCGAGATCTCCGAGCGCAAGACCTACGGCCACCTCTCGGCCGGGATGATCTGCTCCGCCAAGGAGCTCGGTCTGGGGGACGACCACAGCGGCATCATCGTGCTGCCCGCCGAGGCGGGCGCGCCCGGCGACGACGCCTTCGACTACCTGCACCTGCGCGATGACGTGATCGAGTTCGAGATCAACCCGGACCGGGCCTATGCCCTGTCCCTGCGTGGGGTCGCCCGTGAGGCGGCGCTGGCGTACGACGCACCCTTCCGTGACCCGGCGCTGCGGGAGACGCCGACGCCGAATGACACCGGCTACCCGGTTGTCGTGGACGCACCTGACGGCTGCCCGGTCTTCGCGGCTCGCACGGTCAGTGGTTTCAACCCTGCCGCCCCGACACCACGGTGGCTCGCTCGGCGGGTGCAGCTCGCCGGCATGCGTCCGATCTCACTGGCCGTCGACGTCACGAACTACGTGATGCTCGAGCTGGGCCAGCCGATCCACGGCTACGACCGCGACCAGCTCAGTGGTCCGATCGCCGTACGCAGGGCGACCGACGGCGAGAGCCTGACCACCCTCGACGGGGTGGTTCGTACGCTCAGCGCAGAGGACCTGTTGATCACCGACGATTCCGGGCCGATCGGACTTGCCGGCGTGATGGGTGGAGCAAGAACCGAGCTCTCCGGGACGACGACCACCATCCTCATCGAGGCCGCTCACTTCGACCCCGTCACGATCTTCCGCGCCGAGCGCCGACACAAGTTGCCAAGCGAAGCGTCCAAGCGGTTCGAGCGCGGTGTCGACCCGACCCTGCCGGCAGTCGCAGCGCAGCGGGTGGCCGAGCTGCTCGTCGAGTTCGGCGGCGGAACGATCGAGCCCGGCTTCACCCTGGTCGGTGCGGCGCCCCCGTCTCGATCGGTGACTGCCGCTGTCGACCTCCCGGCGCGCGTCACCGGTATGCCGATCCCGGCTTCCACGACCGTCGCCCACCTGGAGGCGGTCGGTTGTTCGGTCTCCGTCGAGGGCGAGACCCTGACGGCCGCCGTACCTCCGTGGCGTCCCGACCTCAACGACCCGTTCGACCTGGTCGAGGAGGTTGCCCGCATCGTCGGCTACGAGGACATCCCGTCGATCCTGCCGCCGGCTCCGGCGGGCCGCGGCCTCAGCCGCACCCAGCGACTCCGGCGGCGCATCGGTCACGCGCTCGCAGGTGTCGGGTACGTCGAGGTGATCAACTTCCCGTTCGTCGGAAAGGCATCCTTCGATGCGCTCGGCCTGGCCGAGGACGACGTCTTGCGACGGACGGTCCGGATCGCGAACCCGCTGTCGGCCGAGGAGCCGGAGTACACCACCACCCTGCTCCCCAACCTGCTCCGGACCGCTGCTCGCAACCTGAGCCGGGGCGCCCGCGGCGTTGCACTCTTCGAGACCGCGACCGTGGCGTTCCCCAGCGGCGCAGCAGCGCCGATCCTGCCGGTCGACCGGCGGCCGACCGACGACGAGCTCGCGACCCTGCTGGCCGCCGTACCCGATCAGCCGTTGTTCCTCGGCGTCGTACTCGCCGGTGAGCGTGAGCTGCCCGGCTGGTGGGGCCCGGGTCGCGACGCCACCTGGGCGGATGCAATCGAGGCCGTCCGGACACTCGGCGCCGAGCTCGGGGTCGAGGTACGCGTCCGAACCGCCGAGCGGATGCCCTGGCATCCCGGTCGATGCGCTCAGCTGTTCATCGGGGACAAGGAGTTCGGCCACGCCGGGGAGCTGCATCCGAAGGTGTGCGCTGCCTTCGGTCTGCCCAAGCGAGCTGCGGCTGCCGAGATCGACCTGGACTTCCTGATGGCTGCGGCGCCGGACGTCGCGCCGGCGCCGGAGTTCTCGACGTACCCGGTGGCGAAGGAGGACGTTGCGCTGATCGTGGCGGACGACGTCCTCGCAGAGTCGGTCGCCGAGACGTTGCGCGAAGGCGCGGGAGAGCTGTGCGAGGCAGTACGGCTCTTCGACGTGTACGCCGGAGAGCAGATCGGGGCCGGCAGGAAGTCGCTCGCGTTCGCGCTGCGGTTCCGTGCCCCCGACCGCACTCTTACCGAGTCCGAGACAGCCGAGGCCCGAGACGCCGCGGTCGCCCTCGCCGCCGTACGCCATGGAGCCATCCAGCGCGCCTGACCCGTTGAGTTCTGCCCCAGTCACCGTTGAGTTGGGCCTCGATGACGGTTGAGTGGGGCGTCGGTTACCCGGGCCACGTAATTACGGCCCAACTCGGCAGTGACGGAAGCCCAACTCAACAGTGATTGCGACCCAACTCAACGAGTTCGCGACCGCATGCAGATGTATGTATAGTCATGCACATGTCCACGAAGAAGGTCGCAGTTGCCGGTGCCAGCGGGTACGCCGGGGGTGAGGTGCTCCGCCTGCTGCTCGGGCATCCCGATGTCGAGATCGGCGCGCTGACCGGCGGGTCCAACGCGGGGGAGACACTCGGCGCGCTTCAGCCGCACCTCGTCCCACTCGCGGAGAGGGTGCTGGAGCCGACCAGCCTCGAGACGCTGAGCGGGCACGACGTGGTCTTCCTCGCGCTCCCGCACGGCCAGTCCGGCGAGATCGCACAGCAGCTGCCTGGGAGCACGATCGTGATCGACTGTGGCGCCGACTTCCGGCTCGTCGATCCGGTGACGTGGGAGAAGTTCTACGGCTCACCGCATGCGGGCACCTGGCCCTATGGCCTTCCGGAGCTCGACGGCCAGCGCGCGCTGCTCAGGAACGCCACCCGGATCGCCGTACCCGGTTGCTATCCCACCGTCTCGACGCTCGCGCTCGCGCCTGCCGTCCAGCACGGCCTGGTCGACGCCGAGGACATCGTCATCGTCGCCGCGAGCGGCACGAGTGGTGCCGGCAAGGCTCCGAAGACCAACCTGCAGGGCAGCGAGGTGATGGGCGGCGTCAGTGCGTACGGCGTTGGCGGCACCCACCGGCACGGCCCCGAAATCGTGCAGAACCTGTCCGGCCTGACCGAGGGCAAGGTCAGCCTGAGCTTCACGCCACTGCTCGTCCCGATGCCCCGCGGGATCCTGGCGACCTGCACGGCCAGGCTCGCGGAGGGCGTCACCGCGAGCGAGGTCCGGGCCGCCTACGTGAAGGCGTACGCCGATGAACCGTTCGTGCACCTCCTGCCCGAAGGCAGCTGGCCCAACACCAAGGCGGTATTCGGCTCCAACGCCGTCCATCTGCAGGTGACCGTCGACGAAGGCGCCGGTCGCCTCGTCGCCGTCGGTGCGGTCGACAACCTCGCCAAGGGCACCGGCGGTGCTGCCGTGCAATGCATGAACCTGGCTCTCGGACTTCCCGAAGGCGCCGGCCTGACCTCAGTTGGAGTAGCGCCATGAGCGAGACCAAGCAGCACCTCAACCAGTTCCCCGAGACGCTCGCGGTGGTCCAGCTCCCGCCGGGCGCGGAGATCCCGGCCTGGGCAGAGGCCTCCTCGATCTTCTCGATCACGGCGACGGCGACCGAGACCTCGCTGGTCTGCGCGCGCAGAAGCGTGCCGAAGAAGGTCACCCAGCAGGGTCCCTTCACGGCGTTCGAGGTGAAGGGCCCGCTCGACTTCGCGCTGACCGGTGTCCTCTACGAGCTGTTGACCCCGCTCGTCGAGGACGAGATCAGCGTGTTCACGATTTCGACGTACGGCACGGACTGGCTACTGGTTGCGGTCAATGATGCGGAGGCTGCGGCCGAGGGTTGGCGACGACGAGGGCACACCGTTGCGCCAGCCGTCCCCGTCAAACCTCACAAGCAGGAGAAGAAATGAGCGTCACCCACCCCAAGGGATTCAAGGCCGCCGGTGTCGCAGCCGGCTTGAAGTCAACCGGCGCCAAGGACGTCGCCCTCGTCGTCAACGAGGGACCGAGCTCGGCCAGCGCGACGGTCTTCACGACCAATCGCTGCCTGGCGAACCCGGTGCTGTGGAGCAAGCAGGTCGTCAAGGACGGGGTCGTCAAGGCGGTCGTCCTGAACTCCGGCGGAGCCAACTGCTACACCGGCGCCGACGGCTTCCAGACCACGCACGCGGTTGCCGAACAGGTCGCCAGCGGCCTGGGCGTCGGCGCGATCGACGTGATCGTCTGCTCGACCGGTCTGATCGGGCTGAAGAACCCGAGGCAGAACCTGCTCGACGGCGTCGACGGCTGTCTCGCTGCCCTTGACGCCGACGGGGGAGACGACGCGGCCCACGCGATCATGACCACCGACTCGGTCTCCAAGCAGACGGTCGTCGAAGGCGATGGATGGAGCATCGGCGGGATGGCGAAGGGCGCCGGCATGCTGGCCCCCGCGCTCGCGACCATGCTGGTCGTCATCACCACCGATGCCGACATCGACGCGGAGACCCTGGATCGCGCGCTCAAGGCGTCGACGAGGGTCAGCTTCGACCGCCTCGACTCCGACGGCTGCATGAGCACCAACGACACCGTCACCGTGATGGCCAGTGGCGCTTCCGGACTCCGGCCGACCGAGGAGGCGTTCACCGCTGCCCTCACCAAGACCTGCTCCGACCTCGCGATGCAGCTCCTCGGGGATGCTGAGGGAGCCGATCACGAGATCGCCATCACCACGATCAACGCAGCGTCCGAGGACGACGCCGTCGAGGTCGGGCGGAGCATCGCCCGGAGCAACCTCTTCAAGGCAGCCGTCTTCGGCAACGACCCCAACTGGGGCCGGGTGCTCGCCAGCATCGGTACGACGCAAGCAGCGTTCGACCCGGCCGACCTCGATGTCGCGATGAACGACGTCTGGGTCTGCAAGTCGTCCGAGCCTGCCGAGGACCCCGCTGGCGTCGACCTCAAGCCCAGGCAGGTCACCGTCACGATCGACCTGAAGTCCGGCACCGAGCAGGCGACGGTGTGGACCAACGACCTGACGCACGCCTATGTGCACGAGAACAGCGCGTACTCCTCATGAAGTCACCCGACGCCCCCGATTCCGTAGGGACCCCGAAATGAAGCCGGATCCCGCCAAGGCGGCAACCCTCGCGGCCGCGCTCCCGTGGCTGATGAAGTACCACGGCAAGATCATCGTGGTGAAGTACGGCGGCAACGCCATGACCGACGACAAGCTGAAGGTGGCGTTCGCCGAGGACATCGCGTTCCTCCGCTTCGCAGGCTTCAAGCCGGTCGTCGTGCACGGCGGTGGGCCCCAGATCTCCAGGATGCTCGACCGGCTCGGCATCGAGAGCGAGTTCAAGGGCGGCCTGCGGGTCACCACCGACGAGGCGATGGAGATCGTCCGGATGGTGCTCGTTGGCCAGGTCCAGCGCGAGCTCGTCGGCCTGCTCAACCAGCACGGCCCGCTTGCTGTCGGGCTGTCCGGTGAGGACGGTGGCCTCTTCACCGCCCGGCGCACCGGGACCATCATCGATGGCGAAGAGGTCGACCTCGGGCTCGTCGGCGAAGTCGCCCATGTCCGTCCCGAGGCCGTCCTCGATGTGATCGAGGCCGGCCGGATCCCGGTGATCTCCTCGGTCGCCCCGGACCCGTCGGGCGCCGTGCACAACGTCAACGCCGACACTGCCGCGGCCGCACTCGCCGTTGCCCTGAAGGCCGAGAAGCTGCTCGTGCTCACCGACGTCGAGGGCCTCTACCTCGACTGGCCGGAGAGTGACGACGTGATCGGCGAGATCAGCCCCGAGTCACTCGAGGAGCTGATGCCGACGCTGTCCAGCGGGATGGTGCCGAAGATGACGGCCTGCCTGAAGGCAGTCAAGGAAGGGGTGCCGCGAGCGACCGTTGTCGACGGCCGCGAGCCGCACGCCGTACTTCTCGAGATCTTCACCCCCGAAGGGGTCGGCACCCAGGTGCTGCCCGGGGTGGAGACGAAAACCAGAAAGGCGCGTAGCTATGAGTGACGAGCAGACAGATCTCCAGAGCCGGTACGCCGAGTCGCTGATGAACACCTTCGGGCCGCCCAAGCTCATCCTGACCCGCGGCGACGGCGCCCACGTCTGGGACGCCGACGGCAAGGAGTACGTCGACCTGCTCGGTGGCATCGCGGTGAACGCGCTCGGCCATGCGCATCCGACGCTCGTCGATGCGATCACCGCACAGCTCCAGACCCTCGGCCACGTGTCGAACTTCTTCGCCACCCAGCCGCAGATCGAGCTCGCCGAGAAGCTCCTCGCCCTGCTCGTCCCTGCGTCGAGCGGACGCGAGGCCGGCAAGGTCTTCTTCACCAACTCGGGCACCGAGGCCAACGAGGCAGCGTTCAAGCTGACCCGTCGCACCGGCCGTACCCACCTCGTCGCCGCAGAGGACGCGTTCCACGGCCGGACGATGGGCGCACTCGCGCTGACGGCCAAGGCTGCCTACCGCGAACCATTCGAGCCGTTGCCCGGCAACGTCACCTTCGTGCCGTACGGCGATGTGGCCGCTCTCGAGGCCGCTGTCACCGACCAGACGGCAGCGATCGTGCTCGAGCCGATCCAGGGCGAGGCCGGGGTCGTGGTACCTCCGCCGGGCTACCTGGCCGAGGCTCGCAGGATCGCCACCCACAACGGTGCGTTGCTCTGGCTCGACGAGATCCAGACCGGCATCGGCCGGACCGGCAAGTGGTTCAACTCCGATGTCGCCGCGGACGTCGTCACGGTGGCCAAGGGGCTCGCCGGCGGCTTCCCGATCGGCGCCTGCATCGCAACGGGCGCCGCTGCCGACCTGCTGCAGCCCGGCAACCACGGCACCACCTTCGGTGGCAACCCGGTTGCCTGCGCGGCCGCGCTCGCCGTCATCGGCGTGATCGAGGACGAGGACCTGCTCGAGCACGTCACCGTGCTCGGCCAGAAGATCCGCGACGGCCTTGCTGCCGACCCGCGGGTCGCCGAGGTCAGGGGAGAGGGCCTGCTGATCGGGCTCGACCTCACCGAACCGCTGTCGGCTGAGGTCACCGCGGCTGCGCTCAAGGCGGGCTTCATCATCAACAACCCGACACCGGAGCGGATCCGGCTCGCGCCTCCGCTTGTGCTCACCGCCGACGACGCCGCGGCCTTCCTCGAGGCGTGGCCGGCGATCCTGGACGGAGCGTTCGGGTGATCCGCCACTTCCTCCGCGACGACGACCTGACTCCCGCCGAGCAGGCCGCGATCCTCGACCTGGCCGCGCGGCTCAAGCAGACGCCGTACGACGAGAAGCCGCTCGCCGGCCCGAAGACCATCGCCGTGCTCTTCGACAAGCCGACCCTGCGGACGCAGTCGAGCTTCGTTGCGGGCATTGCGGAGCTGGGCGGCTTCCCGATGGTCATCGACGGCAACCTCGCGCAGATCGGCGTCCGTGAGTCGATCGCCGACACGGCCCGGGTGCTCGGCCGCACGGCCAGCGCCATCGTCTGGCGGACCTTCGACCAGTCCCGGCTCCAGGAGATGGCCGACAACGCCGGCGTACCCGTCGTGAACGCCCTGACCGACCAGTTCCACCCCTGCCAGACCCTCGCCGACCTGCAGACGATCCGCGAGCACCGGGGGGACCTGAAGGGTCAGACGCTGACCTTCCTCGGCGACTCGGCCTGCAACATGTCGCTGTCCTACCTGCTCTCCGGAGCGACCGCAGGCATGCACGTGCGGGTCAGTGGACCGGCCGGCTACGAGCCGGACACCGAGCTGCTCAAGAAGGCTCAGCAGATCGCCGCCACCACCGGTGGCTCCGCCGACTTCGTCGCCGATCCCGTCGATGCCGCCACCGGTGCCGACGTGATCGCGACGGACACCTGGATCTCGATGGGCAAGGAGTCCGAGGCCGGCGACCGCGCCGAGATCTTCGAGCCCTGGCAGCTCAACCAGAGCCTGCTCGGCAAGGGCGCGGACGGCGCGATCGTGCTGCACTGCCTGCCGGCGTACCGCGGCAAGGAGATCACCGCGGAGGTCATCGACGGACCGCAGAGCGTCGTCTGGGACGAGGCCGAGAACCGCAGGCACGCCCAGAAGGCGATCCTCACCTGGTTGGTCTCATGACCGAGAGCATGCACGCGCCGCTGACCAAGAACGCCCGCCAGCAGCGGATCATCGACCTGCTTGCCACGGTCGAGGTCCGCTCGCAGACCGAGCTCGCCGAGCTGCTTGCCGACAACGGCGTCGTGGTCACCCAGGCGACGCTGTCGCGTGACCTGGTCGACCTCGATGCCGTCAAGGTCCGTGCGACCTCCGGCGCGCTGGTGTACGCCGTCCCCAGTGAAGGCGGCGACCGCACGCCCGTGGTGGGCCGCGAGAGCGCTGCCTCCGAGGCACGGTTGTCCCGGCTCTGCTCCGAGCTGCTCGTGTCCGCGGAGGCGAGCGCCAACCTCGTCGTCCTGCGTACACCGCCCGGCGCCGCGAACTTCCTTGCCTCCGCGATGGACAAGGCCGAGACGCACGGAGTGCTCGGGACCATCGCCGGCGACGACACCGTGCTGGTCATTGCCCGCGACCCCGAGGGCGGCGACATCCTCGCCCAACGATTCCTGGCTCTCGCGAACCGCCACGGCGGTTGAGCGCGTTGATCGAGCTCGACGAGATCACCACCACCCCCACAGCCCAAGCACGACAGAGCAGAAGGAACACATCAAAGTGAGCAAGGTCCTCACCTCATTGCCCATCGGCGAGCGCGTCGGCATCGCCTTCTCGGGCGGGCTCGACACGTCAGTGGCAGTCGCCTGGATGCGTGAGAAGGGTGCTGTTCCCTGCACCTACACCGCCGACATCGGGCAGTACGACGAGCCCGACATCGACGGCGTACCCACCCGGGCGATGGCGTACGGCGCCGAGCTGGCCCGCTCCGTCGACTGCCGGCCCGAGCTCGTCGAGGAGGGCCTGGCCGCGCTTGCCTGCGGTGCGTTCCACATCCGGTCCGGCAGCCGTGCGTACTTCAACACCACCCCGCTCGGTCGCGCGGTCACCGGCACGCTGCTGGTGCGCGCGATGCACGAGGACGGCGTGGACATCTGGGGCGACGGTTCCACGTTCAAGGGCAACGACATCGAGCGCTTCTACCGCTACGGACTGCTGGCCAACCCCGAGCTGCGGATCTACAAGCCCTGGCTCGATGCCGACTTCGTCACCGAGCTCGGCGGCCGGACCGAGATGAGCCAGTGGCTCACCGAGCGCGACCTGCCCTACCGGGACACCCATGAGAAGGCGTACTCCACCGACGCCAACATCTGGGGCGCCACCCACGAGGCCAAGACCCTGGAGCACCTCGATGCCTCCCTGGAGATCGTCGAGCCGATCATGGGCGTGCGGTTCTGGGACGCCGATGTGGCGATCGCCCCCGAGGATGTGACGATCCGCTTCGAGCGCGGTCGTCCGGTGGCGGTCAACGGCACGACGTACGCCGACCCGGTGGCGCTCGTGCACACCGTGAACGAGATCGGTGGCCGGCACGGCCTGGGCATGTCGGACCAGATCGAGAACCGGATCATCGAGGCCAAGTCGCGCGGCATCTACGAAGCGCCCGGGATGGCGCTGCTGTGGATCGGCTACGAACGGCTGCTCAACGCGATCCACAACGAGGACACGATCGCGAACTATCACGCCGAGGGTCGCCGGCTCGGCCGGCTCCTCTATGAAGGCCGCTGGCTCGACCCGCAGGCGCTGATGCTGCGCGAGTCCATCCAGCGCTGGATCGCCTCGGTTGTCACTGGCGAGGTGACCGTGCGGCTGCGTCGCGGTGAGGACTACTCGATCATGCGCACCGAAGGGCCGGCGTTCTCCTACCACCCGGACAAGCTGTCCATGGAGCGCACCGAGTCCGCCGCGTTCGGTCCGACCGACCGGATCGGCCAGCTCACCATGCGCAACCTCGACATCGCCGACTCACGCTCCAAGCTCGAGCAGTACGCCGCCCAGAGCCGGTTGCTGCTCGACTCGCAGACCCGGCTGATCGGCGAGCTCGAGGCCGGCGGCGCCAGGCGGATCGCGAGCAACCCCGCCGCGGAGGGCGACGCCGGCGACGAGCTGCTCGACCAGGCCGCGATGGAAGCCGGGACTGACTGACCTTCGGTGGTCGAGCTTGTCGAGACCAATCAGACAGAGAGAACGACGTGACGGAAAAGCACAGCACCAACACCGGCAAGCTCTGGGGCGGTCGATTCGCCGACGGCCCCAGCCCGGAGCTCGAAGCGCTGTCGAAGTCGACGCACTTCGACTGGCGGCTCGCGTCCTACGACCTGGCGGGCTCCAGGGCGCATGCGCGTGCGCTCGCAACCGCAGGCCTGCTGACCGATGACGAGCTGACCCGGATGCTCGACGGGCTGGACATGCTCGGTGCTCGGGTGGCCGACGGGCGTCTCGTGGCGCAGGACTCCGACGAGGACGTGCACGGCGCGCTCGAAGGTGCTCTCGTCGAGCTGATCGGTGCCGACCTCGGCGGCAAGCTGCGGGCCGGTCGGTCCCGCAACGACCAGATCGCGACGCTGTTCAAGGTGTTCCTGCGCGATCATGCCCGGACCATTGCGGACCGGGTGCTCGATCTCGCCGATGCCCTTACCGGACAGGCCGAACAACACCTCGGCGCGATCATGCCTGGGCGCACGCACCTGCAGCATGCCCAGCCGGTGTTGTTGTCGCACCATCTGCTCGCCCATGTCTGGCCGTTGCTCCGGGACGTCTCGCGGCTCCGTGACTGGGATGCCCGGGTCGCGGTCGACTCGCCGTACGGCGCCGGTGCGCTGGCCGGCAGCAGCCTCGGCCTCGACCCCCAGCAGGTGGCAGCAGATCTCGGCTTCACCAGCAGCACGGCCAACTCGATCGACGGCACCGCCAGCCGCGACTTCGTTGCGGAGTTCGCGTTCATCGCCGCGATGATCGGCGTCGACGTGTCCCGCGAGGCCGAAGAGGTGATCCTCTGGGCGACCAGGGAGTTCGGCTTCGTCCGGTTGCACGACGGCTACTCGACCGGGTCGAGCATCATGCCGCAGAAGAAGAACCCCGACATCGCCGAGCTCGCCCGGGGCAAGGCCGGTCGGCTGATCGGCAACATCAGCGGCCTCCTGGCGACGTTGAAGGCGCTTCCGCTCGCCTACAACCGTGATCTGCAGGAGGACAAGGAGCCGGTCTTCGACTCGGTCGACACACTCGAGGTGCTGCTGCCGGCGTTCACCGGCATGATCGCGACCCTGACGTTCGAGACCGACCGGATGGCCGAGCTGGCTCCGCAGGGCTTCTCGCTCGCGACCGACATCGCTGAGTGGCTGGTGCGCCAGGGAGTTCCGTTCCGCGAAGCCCACGAGCTCGCTGGCGCCTGCGTCCAGGCGTGCGAGGAGAAGGGCATCGAGCTGGACGAGCTGACCGACCAGGACTTCGCGCGCATCGATCCGCGCCTGACCCCGCAGGTCCGTGAGGTGCTGACGGTCGAGGGTTCGGTGGCGTCCCGCAACGGCCGCGGCGGCACCGCACCGGACCGGGTCAGGGAACAGCTGGCAGAGGTGCGTACGGCGATCGCCGGGCACCGCGACTGGCTGGCCACGTAACCTCGCGGGATGACTGAACGCATCGACGTCACCGTCGGCAACGTCCGGCTGGCCTGCACGATCAGCGGACCCGCCGACGCCCCGCCGATGGTGCTGCTCCACGCGCTCGGTGAGCAGGGTTCGGACTGGTACGCGGTTCGCGAGGAGTTCGAGGGCTCGTTCCGGGTCGTTGCGATCGACCTTCGTGGTCACGGTGCCAGCTCCTGGCCGGGCAGCTACTCCTTCGAGCTGATGCGCGATGACGTCCTCGGCGTACTCGACCAGCTCGGACTGGAACGCAGCATCCTGGTCGGTCACTCGATGGGAGGGGCCGTCGCGTATCTCCTCGCCGAGGGACACCCGGACCGGTTCGAGAGGCTGATCCTCGAGGACACGCCGCCGCCCGTCCCGAGAGACCAGGCGCCCCCGAGGAGCCGGCCTGAGGGCGCGCTGCCGTTCGACTGGCAGGCACTGGTGTCCGTCAACGACGAGCTACGCGATCCCGACTCGTCGTGGTGGGAGGGACTCGCGCGCATCAGCGCGCCAACGCTGATGGTTGCGGGCGGTTCCGCGAGCCACATCCCGCAGGATCTGCTCGCCGACGTCGCCGGCCGGATCCCGAACTGTGCGCTGGTGACGATCGATGTCGGCCATCACGTGCACCGCTATGCCCTTGCAGAGTTTGTCCGAGCCGTCCGCGCCTTCCTGCAGGGAAGCGATGTCGGCTGACCTGCAGGCTCTCCTCGACGGTCCGGTGCTCGACGTTGCTCCCCGGCTGCTCAATGCCGTGCTCCGGAAGGGCGCGGTGGCCGTCCGGGTCACCGAGGTCGAGGCGTACGACGGTCCCAACGACCCCGGCTCGCACGCGTTCAACGGACCGACCAGGCGCAACGAGATCATGTACGGCGAGCCGGGCCATCTCTACGTCTACTTCACCTACGGGATGCACCACTGCTGCAATGTGGTCGTCGGGCCGGAAGGGACCGCGAGCGCTGTACTCGTCCGCGCCGGCGAGATCATCGACGGCCTCGAGACCGCGCGGAGCAGGCGGCCGAAGTCGAGGGACCGGGACCTGGCGCGGGGACCTGCGCGGCTGTGCAAGGCCCTGGACATCGATCTCTCCGACAACACCGCGGACCTCCGCAGCGGCGTACTGACCCTGCAGCTGTCCGGGGAGCCGGAGCCGACCTTCGCGACGGGACCGCGGGTCGGTCTGCGCGGAGCAGCCGACCGGCCATGGCGGTTCTGGATCGACGGGGACCCGACGGTCTCGACCTACCGCCCCGCCGTCGTCCGGACGCGCAAGGCGCAAGGATGATGCCGATGATGGTCCGATGACGAGCCAATGTTCGAACAGGGTGAGGTGAACCAGTGCTGATCCACCCCTGGGACGAAGCCACTCGCACCGAATGGCAGGCTGCCCTCCGCTCGATCGACTTCGGCCAGCTGGTGACAGCCGGTCACGTCGACGGCTATCCGGTCGTCGTACCGACGCATTTCCTGTACGACACGGACGCGACCGTGCTGCTCCATCTCGCGCGGCCGAACCCGGTCTGGAAGGCACTCGAGCAGGACCCGAAGGTGGTGCTCGCAGTCACCGCCGACTGGGCGTATGTCGAAGCGGCCTGGAACGCCAACCCCGGCACCGATCCCGACCTCGGCGTTCCGACGTCCTACTACACGAGCGTCCAGCTGCTCTGCACCGCCGAGGTTGTCGACGATCCCGGCGAGCTGGCCGAGATCCTGGCCCTCCAGCTCGGTCACTTCGAGCCGTCGACGAGCACCCGCATCACGCCGAGCCCGGCGATCGAGAGCGACCGCCGGCTGCTGCCAGGCATCCGGGGTCTGCGGCTGAGGATCGACTCCGTGCGCGCGAAGCAGAAGTACGGCGGCAACAAGTCGACCGAGCACCGTGGGCAGATCGCCGATCACCTGGTCGACAGAAACGCACCCGGTGACGGCCGGGCACGCGAGCACCTGCTCCGCCGTACCACCTGACCGGCCTTGTGTCGGCGTACGTCCTCGGCCATGGTGGAGGCAACCGATTCCGGGAGGGACGATGGCCAGCAAGGACCATTTCCGCAGCGTTGCCGATGCACTGCAGCCGGTGGTGGCCGGAGTTCGCGACGACCAGCTCGATGCGCCGAGCCCGTGTTCGGAGTACACCGTGCGGGAGCTGACCAATCACTTCCTCGGCACCTCCGAGGCGATGCGGCGGCTGGGAGCGGGCGAGGCCCGCGATCCCGAGGATCCGTGGGGCACCGGTGGCGACTACCTGCACGGAGACTGGCGCGGCGCGCTGTCGGGACAACTCCTCGGGGTGGCCGATGGCTGGTCCCGCGACGAGGCCTGGGACGGGATGGTCGATGACTCCGAGATGCCCAAGCAGGGCGCCGGCGACATGGCGTACGTCGAGCTGGTGCTGCACGGCTGGGATCTGGCCCGAGGCACCGGCCAGCAGGTCTCATACGACGAAGCAGCCGTCGCGCAGGCCGACGAGGTCCTCGACCAGATCGGCCAGATGGGCCGCGACGCCAACATCTTCGCTCCGGTGGTCGAGGTTCCCGATGACGCGCCGGCCCTCCACAAGATGCTCGCCAAGTCCGGCCGCGACCCGCACTGGAGTCCCGAGGCGTAATCCCGCTGGGCACGACATTGGTCGATGAGGCAGGCTTGGCCCTGCAGTGCTGTCAATGACCGGAAGGCTCCAACACTTATGGGCGTGCCCATCGACCCTCATCTCCTCGACGACCTCGAATGGCGCGGCCTGATCGCCCATTCGACGGATCTGGACGCGCTTCGCGAGGCGTTCAGCGAGGGAAGCATCAAGTTCTATGTGGGCTTCGACCCGACCGCGCCGAGCCTCCACATGGGCCACCTCGTCCAGATCCTGACGGCCCGCCGGCTGCAGAACGCCGGCCACACGCCCTATGCCCTGGTCGGCGGCGCCACCGGCATGATCGGTGACCCCAAGGAGGCAGGCGAGCGGACGCTCAACACCCTCGACACGGTCAAGGACTGGGTCGAGCGGGTCCGTGGCCAGATCGAGCCGTTCCTGTCCTTCGAGGGCCCCAACGCCGCGACCATGGTCAACAACTACGACTGGACCGCGAGCCTGTCGACCATCGACTTCCTCCGTGACATCGGCAAGCACTTCCCGGTCAACCGGATGCTCGCCCGCGACGTCGTCAAGAGCCGGCTCGAGGCCGGCATCAGCTACACCGAGTTCAGCTACGTGCTGCTCCAGTCGATGGACTTCCTGAACCTCCACCGCGACTACGGCGTGACCCTGCAGTTCGGGGGCTCCGACCAGTGGGGCAACCTCACCGCCGGTGTCGAGCTGATCCGTCGCGCCGACGGCGGGAAGGCCCACGCGATCGCGACACCGCTGATGACGCGGGCCGACGGCACCAAGTACGGCAAGACGGAGGGCGGTGCGCTCTGGCTCGATCCGGAGCTGATGTCGCCGTACGCCTTCTACCAGTTCTGGCTCAACGTCGAGGACGAGAAGATCGGCGAGCTGCTCCGGGTCTTCACCTTCCTTGCGCGCGAGGAGATCGAGGCGCTCGAGGCACAGACCGCCGAGAAGCCGTTCCTCCGAGCCGGTCAGAAGGCGCTCGCCGAACATGTCACCGCGCTGGTCCACGGCGCCGAGGAGACCGAACGCATCAAGGCGGCCTCGGCCGCGCTGTTCGGTGGGGGAGACCTCTCCGCGTTGAGTACGCCGACCCTCGCCGCTGCCCTTCGAGAGGCTGGCGCCATCACGGTCGCGCCGGGTCTCGGCATCGTCGACCTGCTCGTCGAGTCCGGTCTGGTGAAGAGCAAGGGAGACGCTCGGCGGACGATCAGTGAGGGTGGGGCGTACCTCAACAACGTGCGCGTCGAGGACCCGGATCTGGTGCCGGGGGAGGCCGACCTGATCGGTGGCTCCTGGCTGGTCCTGCGCCGGGGCAAGAAGAGCTTCACCGGCATCGAGGTCAAGTAGGTCCGATGACCGAGCGCTGGCTGGATTCCATCGAGGCACGCGCTCGTGACGTCCTGCCGGAGCTGGTCCACCGGTATTTCGCACAGGGTGCTCGCGGCGGTGTGAGCGCCGCGGAAGCGGCGGCGGCATGGGAAGGCCTTCGGGTTGCTCCCCGGGTCCTACAAGACGTCACAGACCCCGTGCTGGGCACCAGCATGCTCGGCACCGCGGTCACTCTTCCCCTGGGCATGGCGCCGACGACCCTGCAGCGGATGGCGCACCCCGATGGCGAGCTCGCGGTGGCGCGCGCGGTGGCCGAAGCCGGCTCGTTGATGGTTGTCTCGAGCAACGCCGGCACGACGTTCGCCGAGATCGGTACGACCGGAGCAGCGTGGTGGCTACAGGCCTACCTGCCGCAGGACCGGTCGATCGCCGAGCCGCTGCTGGCGAGGGCGGTGGAGGCGGGTGCGCGGGCCGTCGTGCTGACGGTGGACACGCCTGTCGTCGGCACCAAGTACGACGACGGCCCGACGATCTGGGAAGGACTCGATCCGGGCATGCTCCGGGCGAACTTCGATCCGGCGTACGACGACCTGCCGGGTTCGGGGAAGGCACTCGACCTCGGACCCGCCGACATCGACTGGATCCAGAAGCACACCGGGCTCCCCGTCGTGGTCAAGGGGGTACTCCGACCCGACGACGCGCGCCGCTGCGTCCAGGCCGGCGCGGCAGCCATCTGGGTCTCCAACCATGGCGGCCGTCAGCTCGACCGCACCGTGTCGACGGTCGCGGCCCTCCCAGACATCGTGAGTTCGGTTGGCCGAGCCGCCGAGGTGTACGTCGACGGTGGCGTTCGCAGCGGCCTTGATCTCGTTTTGGCAACGGCCCTGGGAGCCACCGCGGCGTTCGTCGGACGGCCCGTGCTGTGGGCACTGGCGTTGGACGGCCAATTCGGCGTGGCGACCCTGCTCGAGTCCTTCAGGACCGAGCTCACCGAGGCGATGCGTCTGAGCGGGGCTGCCAGCCTTGCGGACACGCCCGGATTGGTGCCGATGAGCGTCCAAACCGGGGTTGACCTGCGTAAACGTCCGGTGTGACCGGGGCCACTCCGACTCGATTTGACGGGCCCCGCGGAACTCCCTAATGTTCTGTCTTGTCGCCACGGTGCGGCGGGACGCAAGGCCGAGAGGCCGGGTGTCCGGCCCGAGGCGAAACCCCTTCACTAACACCTCAAACCGAGGTGGGACGAGTGCGCGCACTAGCGGCCTCGAACCGGCTCGGTAGGGATCGTCTGTGCCGGGGGCCAGGCCCCGAGAAGCCGATTTGACTGGCCGATCGAGACCGGGTAAGTTTCTGCAGGTTGCCCCGATGCAAAGCCGAGAGGCCGAACACGGTGCGCGCTTGATCCTTGAGAACTCAACAGTGTGCCAAAAGTCGACGAATTAATTTGAAAGCCCGTCGGCAAATCAAAGGCTTCGGCCTGCGATGAGCTGATGGTTCCTTTGGTAAGACGTTTCGTCAACACAACGGGGTCCTTCGGGACTCCCGCTGGCGAGACACTCTTGCCGGGGCAAACATCCTAGAATTGCCAGAAGCGAAAGCGACTGGCGCTAGATTTCAATGGAGAGTTTGATCCTGGCTCAGGACGAACGCTGGCGGCGTGCTTAACACATGCAAGTCGAGCGGTAAGGCTCCTTCGGGAGTACACGAGCGGCGAACGGGTGAGTAACACGTGA
>JAOPXK010000191.1 GCA_025965195.1 Marmoricola sp. | reverse complement strand
GGCGAACATGATCGGGACGCCGGTCAGGTGCCGCACCGACAGCGCTGCACCACCGCGAGCATCGCCGTCGAGCTTGGTGAGGACGACCCCGGTGAAGCCGACGCCCTCCTGGAAGGACTGCGCGGTGGTGACAGCATCCTGGCCGATCATCGCGTCGAGGACGAACAGCACCTCGTCGGGCTGCACGGCGTCGCGTATGTCGGCGGCCTGCTTCATCAGCTCGGCGTCGACGCCCAGGCGGCCGGCGGTGTCGACGATCACGACGTCGTGCTGGAGGCGCTTCGCGTGCTCCACGCCCTGCCGCGCCGCGTCGACGGGGTCCCCTGTCGCCGTACCTGCGTCTGTTGCTCCGGGGTAGGGCGCGAAGACCTGGACACCGGCCTGGTCGCCGACGACCTGCAGCTGCGTGACGGCGTTGGGGCGCTGGAGGTCGCAGGCCACGAGGAGCGGGGCGTGGCCCTGGCTCTTGAGCCAGACGGCCAGCTTGCCGGCCAGGGTCGTCTTGCCGGCGCCCTGGAGGCCGGCCAGCATGATCACCGTCGGCGGGTTCTTGGCGAGCCGCACGTGCCTGGTCTCGCCGCCGAGGATGGCCACCAGCTCGTCGTTCACGATCTTGATGACCTGCTGGGCAGGGTTGAGGGCCTTCGACACCTCTTCGCCGGTGGCGCGCTCCTTGACCGCGGCGATGAACGCCTTGACGACCGGCAGCGCGACATCGGCTTCGAGCAGGGCGATCCGGATCTCGCGGGCGGTCGCGTCGATGTCGGCCTCGGACAGCCGGCCCTTGCCGCGCAACGAGGAGAAGACCGACTCGAGCCGGTCGCTCAGGGTGTCGAACATGCCGTCCTTCGGTCAGTCGGGGTCAGGTCGAGCCTAGTTGCCGCCCCTACCCCTTCATGATCAACGGAATCCGCATGGGTGCGGACGAGGCGTCGGGCACCCTTGCGGATTCCGTTCATGGCGGAGGACGGGGGGTGCTTGGCCTAGGGGAGGGTCGCGAGCTACGCCTTCACGAGCGAGTCCCGGACGGTCGGGTCGGTGAGGACGGGGACGTAGAACGCGTCGACCACATCGGCGCCCAGTGTCGAGATGTGCGCGGACCGGACGTCGAGGTCGAACTCCTCGAGCACGGCGGTGATCCGGTGCAGGACGCCGAGCTCGTCCGGGGCACGCACCTCGACGATGGTGGCGGTCTCGGACGCGTCGTCGACCAGCCGCACCGTCGACGCGGCCTGGAAGCCGCTCCTGGCGTAGGCCGCCTCGCGGGCGGCGAGCTTCTCGGGCAGCGCGAGCGACCCCTCGACCGCGTGCCGCAGGTCGTCGCGCACCAGCGCCCAGTCGGGCAGCGAGCCGAACCGCGGTGACACCCGGAAGACCGTGACCGCCGTCGGACCCCGCGAGAACGCGCTCGCCGCGCGGACGTCCAGGCGGTGCAGCGCGAGCACGCCGGCCGACAGCGAGAGCAACCCAGGTCGGTCCGGGGCGACGACGGTGACCTGGTCCCCCTCTGCGGCGAGGGCGAGCTCACCGGCGGCGACGAGCGCCTCCTGCGCCGGGGAGAGCGGCGCAGCATCGGGTGCCGGCGAGCCCTCGAGCAGCGCCGACGCCCGGCGGACCAGCTCGGCGATCAGCTGGCCCTTCCAGCTGCTCCAGGCCGCGGGGCCGGTCGCGGCCGAGTCGGCCTCGGTCAGCGCGTGCAGCAGCTCGAGCACCTCGAGCGACCCGACGGCGTCGGCGACGCCGCGGGCCGTCGCCGGGTCCTCGAGGTCGCGGCGGGTGGCGACATCCGGGAGCAGCAGGTGGTGCTGGACCATCGCCACCAGGACGTCGACGTCGACGGGCGGCAGCCCGAGTCGCGGCGCCAGGTCACGGACGACGACCATGCCGACGTCGGTGTGATCGCCGGGCAGTCCCTTGCCGATGTCGTGGAGCAGAGCGCCGAGCAGCAGCAGGTCGGGCCGGTGCACGCGGCGGGTCAGCCCGGCCGCGGCAGCGGCGGCCTCGACCAGGTGCCGGTCGACGGTGAACCGGTGGTAGCTGTTGCGCTGCGGCTTGCTGCGCACCGTCTCCCACTCGGGCAGCAGCCGGACCAGCAGACCGGCCTGGTCGAGCGCCTCGAAGACCGCGACCGCACCGTGACCGGCGGCGAGCAGGCCGACGAAGTGCTCCAGCGCGGACGCCGGCCAGGGGGTCGCGAGCGCCGGGCAGTCGAGCAGGCGGGTCAGGGTGTTCGGCGCGATCGGCAACCCGTGCCGGGCCGCGGCCTCGGCCACCCGCAGCACCAGCTCCGGGTCGTCCCCCGGCGTCGCGTCGCGGGCGAGGACGACCTCGCCCTCCTGCTCGACGACGTCATCGGCGAGCGGCCGGCGTACGGGTGCCGCCGGACCGCGACGGAGCCGGAACCGGGGAGTCGGAGCCGGCGGTGCGACCCGGCGCCAGGTCGTGTCGGAGGCGAACGCGATCGTCCGCGCGGCCGACGACACCTGCGCCATGAGCTCGTCGGCGTCGGCGAGTCCCAGGCCTGCGGCGACACCGTCCTGCTCCTGCATCAGCAGCTTGTCGACGACCCGGCGGCCGGTGCTCCCGGTCCGCCGGTGCAGCTCTCCGCGCACGTCGAGCAGCACGTCGTAGGCGGCCTTGACCGCTTCGCCGGGGGCATCGGCGACCTGGGCGATCGCCACCGCGTGCAGGGCGTGCACGTCGCGCATCCCGCCGCGCGCGGACTTCAGATCGGGCTCCAGCAGGAACGCGACCTCGCCGAACTGCTGGGCCCGCTCCTCGACGAAGGCGCGCAGCTCGGGCAGCCGGGCCGGCGCACTGGCCCGCCACGACGCGCGCGTCGCCGAGATCAGCTTCTGGCCGAGCTCGGCGTCGCCCGCCACGAACCGTGCGTCGAGCAGTCCCAGCGCGGCCTTCAGGTCCTCGCGCGCGACCGCGGCCGCCTCGGCGACCGTCCGCACCGAGTGGTCGAGGTCGATGCCGCTGTCCCAGATCGGGTACCAGAGGGCATCGGCGACCGCGGCGACGTCCGAACGGCCCTCGTGGACGAGCACGAGGTCGAGGTCGCTGCCCGGGGTCGGGTCCTGTCGGCCCAGCGCACCGACGGCGAGCAGCGCCACCCCGGGACCGGGCTGCCCGAGGGCAGCCGCCAGCAATCCGTCGTACTAGGCAGTGAGGGCTCGGCGCAGCGCCGCGCCGTTCAGGGTGCCGTCGACCAGGGCT
>JAOPXK010000114.1 GCA_025965195.1 Marmoricola sp. | reverse complement strand
CGGGTCGAGGACGCGATCTTGCGACACACCCACACCTCGACCCGCAACGCATGCACCGCGGCCCAGAGCAGCGGGAACCGGTGCCGCAGGTCCAACGCATCGGCCATCAGGTTCAGCGCCGCCATCGGAAGCATCCCCCGCATCACCCCGAACTCCGCAGCCGCGAACTCCTCAACCTCCGGAGCACCCACACCACCCAGCCCGAGCAACACCTCCGCACCAGGAACCACCCGCCGCTGCGCGTCAAAACCCACCCCACCATGCAGATCACACCAATGCGCCGCCAACGCCAACAGCTCAGCCTGAGCGTCCATCACCCGGCGACGGTTCTCCTCCACAGCCAGCAGCACCTCCGTGGCGCCCAGCTCGTCAAGTCCCGCGATCATCCATCAAGTATATCGAACGTATGTTCGACTGAGAAGCAAAAGGGTACACGAATCTTCAGCCAGGCCAGGAGCTCAGCCGGCCATCGACGTCGGGTCGAAGGCACCCTCGCCGGGCGCCAGATCGAGCCAGGCTCACCAGCCGCCAGGCAGCGGACGTCCCTCGGCGAAGCCGGCAGCGGACTGGATCCCGACGACGGCGCGGTCGGCGAACTCGGCGAGCGTGTGCGCGCCTGCATAGGTCGCGGACGAACGTACGCCGGAACAGATCTCGTCGACCAGGTCCTCGACGCCCGGTCGTGCCGGGTCGAGAAACATCCGGGATGACGAGATCCCTTCCTCGTAAAGGGATTTGCGAGCGCGGTCAAAGGCGGTGTCGGTCGACGTACGGTTCGCCACCGCCCGCGCCGAGGCCATCCCGAAGCTCTCCTTGTAGGGCCGACCATCACTCCCCCGCTGCAGGTCACCCGGTGACTCGTAGGTGCCCGCGAACCAGGAGCCGATCATCACCTGCGACGCGCCGGCCGCGAGCGCAAGCGCGACGTCGCGCGGATGACGTACGCCGCCATCGGCCCAGACGTGCTTGCCGTGCTCCGCCGCGGCTGCCGAACATTCGAGAACGGCGCTGAACTGGGGCCGCCCGACGCCCGTCATCATCCGGGTCGTGCACATCGCGCCCGGCCCGACGCCGACCTTGATGATGTCTGCGCCGGCCTCGATCAGATCGTGGGTGCCTTCCGCGGAGACGACGTTGCCGGCGACGATCGGCACCGACGGGCCGAGCGCGCGAATCGCCCGCAGCGCCTCGATCATCCGTTCCTGATGGCCGTGTGCGGTGTCGACCACAAGGCAGTCGACGCCGATCTCGAGCAGCGTGCGCGCCTTTGCGGCAACGTCGCCGTTCACGCCGATCGCCGCGGCGACCCTCAACCGACCGCTTCCATCGAGCGCCGGCTGGTAGATCGTGGAGCGCAACGCACCGAGCCGGGTGAGCAGGCCGACCAGGGCACCGTCAGTGTCAACGACCGGAGCCAGCCGGTGCCGGGTCGACGACAGCGTCTCGAAGGCAGCCTTGACGTCGACGTCGGACGGCAGCGTGACGATGCCGGTGGTCATCACCTGGCCGACCTGGGTGAAGCGGTCGACGCCCTCGCAGTCGGCCTCGGTGATGATGCCGACGGGCTTGCCGTCCTCGACCACGACTGCGGCCCGGTGTGCCCGCTTGGGCAGCAGGGCGACGGCGTCACTCACCGTCAGGTGCGGTTCGAGCGTGATCGGCGTCTCGAAGACCGGGTGCCGACCCTTGACCCAGGACACGACCTCGGCAACGACGTCGAGCGGGATGTCCTGCGGCAGCACGCTCAGCCCGCCACGACGGGCCATCGTCTCGGCCATCCGGCGACCGCTGACTGCGGTCATGTTGGCGACGACCAGCGGGATCGTCGTACCGCTGCCGTCGCCGGCCGCGAGGTCCACGTCGTAGCGCGACGAGACGGCCGAGCGTCTCGGCACCATGAAGACGTCGTCATAGGTGAGGTCGTACGGCGGGCGGCCCTCGTTCAGCTGGTGCTCAGTCAAGAAGTGCACCGCGTCTAGAGCCCTTCGGCAGCCGCGAGCGCCTCGTCGGCGTGCAGGTCCATCCTGACCTCGCTGGTGATGATCTTGCGGATCATCATGTCGGGGTCGATCACGAAGGTGGCCCGCTTGACCGGGGTGATGAACGACCGCTTGACGCCGTACGACTCCGCGACGGTCCGCTCGGTGTCGGACAGCAGCGGGTAGTCGAAGGAGTGCTTGGCGGAAAAGCTGTTCTGCTTCTCGACGGCGTCCGCGCTGATCCCGATGCGTTGCACACCGGCCTTGTTGAAGTCGGCACCGAGATCCCGGAAGTGGCAGGCCTCCTTGGTGCACCCGGGGGTGAATGCGGCCGGGTAGAAGAACAGCACCACCGGGCCGCCCTGGACAAGCGTGCTCAGCCGGCGCGGGATGCCATCCTGGTCGGGCAGCTCGAAGTCGGGAGCCTGCGCACCCTCGGCGATCGTCTTCATGGCTTCATCCTCACATTTGGCGAATACGTCATGGTGCTACTTGAGCTCGGCCGAGCTGAGGCCGAGGACCCGGCGCGCGACGATCAGCTGCTGGATCTGCTGGGTGCCCTCGAAGATGTCGAGGATCTTGGAGTCCCGGCCCCACTTCTCGAGCAGTTCGGTCTCGGAGTAGCCGAGGGTGCCGGCGAGCTCGACACAGGACAGCGTCACGTCACTGCACATCCGGCCGGCCTTGGCCTTGGCCATCGACGCCTCGAGCGAGTTCGGCTGGCGGTTGTCGGCCATCCAGGCGCTCTGCAACATCAGCAGGTTCGCGGCCTCCCAGTCGGACTCCATCTGGACGTACTTCGCGACCGCGGCCGTCTGGTTGTACGCCGGCAGGTCCCAGTCGACCGTCTGACCGGCATCCTCGAGGAGGTCGTGGATCAGGTCGAGGGACGCGCGTGCACAGCCGACAGCCATCGCCGCAACCAGCGGGCGAGTGTTGTCGAATGTGGCCATCACGCCGCCGAAGCCCTGCTTCACGTCGATCTCGGGGCTTCCGAGGACGTTCGCCACCGGGACCCGGCAGTCGGTGAAGCTGATCACCGCGGTGTCGGAGGCACGGATGCCGAGCTTGTGCTCGAGCCGCTCCACCTTCATGCCCTCGGTGCCCTTCTCGACAACGAAGGACTTGATCGCGGCGCGACCGAGCTCCTTGTCCAGCGTTGCCCAGACGACGACGCTGTCGGCCCGTTCCCCCGAGGTGACGAAGATCTTCTCGCCGTTCAGGATGAAGTCGTCGCCATCGCGTCTGGCCGTCGTGGTGATGCTCGCGGAGTCCGAGCCCGTCGCCGGCTCGGTGATCGCCATCGCGGCCCAGGTGCCCTTGAAGCGCTCGGACTGCTCGTCATTGGCGACCGACGCGATCGCGGAGTTGCCAAGGCCCTGACGCGGCATCGAGAGCGTCAGGCCGACATCGCCCCAGCACATCTCCTTGACGCCCAGCACCGAGGCCAGGTTGGCGCCGTTCTGGACACCGTCGATCGCGCCCTCGGTCTTCCGGACGCCGGTTGCCCCCGCGCCGTCGGTCTGACCGGCGTCGTTGAGGCCGTCGATCATCGCCGAGAGCATGTCGAGTTCCTTGGGGTACTCGTGCTCGGCGATGTCGTACTTGCGCGAGATCGGGCGCAGCATGTTCATCGCGGTCTGGTGCGCCTGCTCGGCCAGCACCTTGTACTTCTTGGGAGTCTCGAGATAGATCATGTTGTCTCCTGTCAGATCCGTGAGGATCAGACCAGGACCCCTCCTTCCATCACTCCGACTGCACGAAGGTCGCGGTACCACCGCTCGACCGGATGTTCCTTCACGAACCCATGGCCACCCAGGAGCTGCACTCCGTCCAGGCCGATCTGCATGCCCTTGTCGGTGCAGATCCTCCGGGCCAGCGCCACCTCGCGGGCGAAGTCCTCGCCGCGTGCGGCCCGGCTCGCCGCCCGGTAGGTGACCAGCCGCATGCCCTGGAGCTCGATCGCGATGTTGGCGACCATGAAGGCCACCGCCTGGCGGTGGCTGATCGGCTCGCCGAAGGCCTCGCGGGTCTTGACGTAGTCGGTGACGTAGTCGAGCACGGCCTGCCCGGTGCCGATGGCCAGCGCGCACCAGCCGAGGCGAGCCAGCCGGACGGCTTCGACGTACGTCGTGCCATCGGTCTCGCCGAGCAGCGACTCGGAGCCCACCCTGACGCCGGTGAGATGCAGCCTGGTCAGGCCCGCCGCGCGGACCCCCATGGACGGGTCGGCCTCGACGCGAACACCCTCGGCGGAAGACTCGACGATGAACAGAGCCGGCTTGCCCTCGAGCTCGGCGCCCACGATGAACAGCTCGGCGGTCGCGCCGCGGACGACCGCGGACTTGACGCCGCTGAGCACGTAGCCCGAACCGTCCCTGGTCGCCTTGGTGCCCGGCTTGAGCGGGTCGAACAGCACGGTCGGCTCGCTCAACGCGAGCGCCGCACTGGGCACGGCGTCTCCGGTGAAGGCTGGAAGGTAGGTCTGTTGCTGCTCCTCGGTCCCCCACAGCGAGATCGCCGTGGACACCGCGCCAGGCGCGAGTACGGCGAGGGCGAGACCCATGTCGCCCTTCGCAAGCGCCTCGTGCACGAGGGTCGCGCCCATCGCAGACCGCTCGCCGAAGATGCCACCGAGATCCTCGGGAACCCCGAGGATCGGCAGACCCATCTCCAGGCTGGACCTGAGAATCTCGTCGGGCGCCTCGCAGGTCTCGTTCGCCTCGGCGGCGGCCGGACGGAGTGCCTCGGTGGCGAAGTCTGCGACCACCTCGACCAGGCTCTGCTCGTCCTCGGTCGGGGTCAGGTCGAAGACGCCCTTCTTCGGCGCACCGGGGACGCGGGCCCCCTGCTTCTCGCCTGACCCTGACCTGGAGAAGGTCCGCCCGGCGGCGCCGGCAGCCTTGAAACCGCTCTTGGTGGCCTGGTACACGGCCTGCTCGCTCGTCTTGCGCATGCCGAGCCGGTCGATGAGGTTGCTCTGGGCGAAGGTGTTCAGCGCGCTGACGGCGTGCCCGATGGCGTCGCGGGACTCACGCCGGCTGACGCCGTGCCTACCTCCGGGCGTGACCGCGTTCTTGGCAGATCTGATCAGGGACATGCGAATAATGTAACTGCGAGTTACACGTAGCGCCACACTTTGTCCAAGTGTCGCGAGTCACCCTTAGGATCTCGGCATGGCGCGCTCTCTTCCTGATGGTCCCTCCGACGACGTTGCTGTCTCCCAGACGTCGGTCGACCTGCCCCAGGGCGGCACCGTCCGGCCGATGACCCGGTGGGGCGACCCGGTCATGCACCGAGTCGCCCAGCCGGTGACGTCCTACGACGAGGGGCTGCGATCGCTCGTCGCCGACATGGTCGCCACGATGTACGCCGCCGATGGCGTCGGCCTCGCCGCCTGCCAGATCGGGGTCGACCTCGCGGTCTTCGTCTACGACTGCCCAGATGAGGACGGTGTCGCCCACCGGGGCATCGTCTGCAACCCGGTGCTCGAGCTGCCCGAGGGCAAGGACCGGCTGCTCGACGACGGCGAGGAGGGGTGCCTCTCCTATCCCGGGGCGTTCGTGGCCTGCCCGCGGCCCGACTTCGCCCGGGTGACCGGCGAGGGACTCGACGGCTCGCAGGTCGGCTACGAAGGCACCGGGCTGTTCGCTCGTTGCCTGCAGCACGAGACCGACCATCTCTTCGGCACGGTGTTCGCCGACCGGATCAATGACCGCGCGCGCAAGAAGCTGCGCAAGGCAATGGAGAACGCCGCCGACGAGTACCCCCTGGACTGGCCCGTCGGAGTCGACCCGCAGCACTCCGGCGCCGGCCAACACGCCGACTGAGCCCTGCGCGATGCCTCAGGCCACTGCGGATTCCGGGGTCCACAGGCCATCGATTGCGCGCTCCGCCTCGGCGAGACTCTGCAACGCCATCGGAATCAGCTCGGCCATGGCCGGGTTGGTGTGCGCCAGGGTGAGCTCGGCGGTGATGAAGCGGGGCTCCAGACCCGAGAACGAGATGGCGTGCGGGAGCCATGGTTCCGCGTGGTCCCACCCCTGTCGGGGAGTGCCTTCGCCGTAGCCCCCGCCGCGACTGGCGAGGACGACGAACTCGCGGCCGCCGAGCAGCGGGGCCTTGGTCTCGGCATCGTGGGACAGGCCCGGCGCAAGCAGGTGGTCGACCCAGGTCTTGACGCTGCTGGGTGCGCCGAAGTTGTACAACGGCAGTCCCAGCAGGACCGTGTCAGCTTCCTTGATCTCGTTGATCAGTTCTTCGCTCAGCGCCCACGATTCGGCCTGAGCCGGGGTGCGCAGCTCGGGCGGCACGGCGCGGGCCATGCCGGTGGCCGTGTCGAAGTGCGGGAGCGGGTTGCTGCCCAGGTCCCGGTAGGTCACGGTGCCCCCGGGGTGGGCGGCTTGCCAGCGGTCCCGGGCGCGAGCGGTGAGCTTGCGGCTGACCGAACGATCACCCTGGATGCTCGAGTCGATATGCAGCAGGTGTGGCATTTTTGTCTACCTCTCCCAATGTTCTTGATGTCGCATGCATCGTATGTGCAGCACGAATCATTTATAGCACGTTGATGGATGACGTCAGTGGGTAGACTCATGGCATGGCTCTGTCGCCCGTGGTCAATCCGCTGGTCAATCCGCCGGCCCACCGTTCGGGTGCGCTGCTGGATCACCTTGCCCGCAGGGTGCGGCTACGTGCCGAGGCGGTGCTGGCGCCGTTGGGGCTGCGGCCTCGCCACCTGGTGGCCCTGACGGTGCTGCGCGACCGCGGCGGCAGCACTCAACAGGCGCTCGCCGCCACGCTCGACATGGATGCGACGAACATCGTCGGGCTGCTCAACGACCTGGAAGCCGACAACCTGATCGAGCGCAGGCGCTCGCCTGAAGATCGGCGCAGGCACCTGGTCGAACTCACCGCCGCCGGCGCGGAGCAGCTCGCGCAGGCCGAGTGCGCACTCGCGCAGGTCGAGGAAGAGGTGCTCGGCGCTCTCGACGAGACTCAGCGCGAGACGCTCTACGGCCTGCTTCAACAGGCGACGGCAGGCGCAACGGTGAGCTGCACTCGAGCCAACGACGACAGCTGATCTCCTCCGACGACGAAGGCAACCACCTTCAAGCCGGCCTTCAAGCCGGCTGAGTGCTGTTCAGTCCCGATGGCTCACGATGTTGATCACGTTGCCGTCCGGTGCGCGGACGAAGAACCGGCGCACACCCCACGGCTCCGTCGTCATCGGATGCACGATCTCGTAGCCGAGTCTCTGAGCTTCTTCGTATGCACCGTCGACGTCGTCGGTGTGGACCGAGATGACCGAGTCCTCAGGTGCGGTCGCGTCGCGCGTAACGAGCTGGACGTTCACCTCGGTGTCCGGAGAGGTGTAGCGGGCCACCCATCCCATGTTGAACTCCTCGGTGCTCAGCCCCAGGTAGTCGGTGTAGAAGCCCTTTGTTGCCTCAACATCAGCCACCCGAAGGTTGGCCGTGATGCGTGTCGCGCGCATGCGTTCCTCCTGCCTGCAACGGTGAGATCTGCTCAGCGGTAGCGGAACCCGTCCCTGAACCGCCGGAAGAGCCCGCCCTTGACGGGAAGTGCCGGTGCGGGTGCCGGCGCGGTCGGTCGCCGGGTGGCGATCGGCTGGTCGTAGTCGGTGCGCACGATTGCGTCGATGATCTGGTCCTCGGTGTAGCTGTCCGAGCCCTCGATGTCGGGTACGAAACCCACCAGCACGCCGTCGCGCATCACCTGGGCCTCAAGGGTGGCCGTGTCGTCGGAGTCCCAGATGGCCTCGCGCCCGTTGGAGAGCTTGACCGTCACCCCGAACTGGTGGACACCAACTCGCGCCAGATCAGCGTCCGTCCCGCGCTCGCGCAGGGCGTCAACCACGCGGCGTGCCTTGTTTTCCTCCATGCTGATGGAGCGTACCCACCCACTGACTGGCCGACCGGTGTCGTCAGGTGTCGATGTTGGTCGCTACGTAGCCGGGTCGGCTTCCTGCTTCTCGCGCCGCTCGTGCAGGCGCTGCTGGGCAGCCGACAGAAAGGCCATGCACGGCGCGTCGGTGCCTGGGTGCTTCTCGTTGAGGTGAAAGACCCACCGGTCCATCGCCGCCATGAAACCGTTCTCGCCGCCGGGGCGATAGGCCGACCAGTTGCGATGGCCCCTGACGACGCAAGCCGAGCAGCTGATCTTGTAGACGAACTGCTCGTGTCCATCCAGCTCGATCTTCACCCTCGCCAGAGCGCCTGCCTCTGAGGCGGCCTTCTTCTCACGAGCAGATCGACTCGCCGTCACGTCGCACCCCTGTTGTCTTGTCTTCGGCAGGTGGAGCCTACGCCCGCGTGGCGCCGTCGGTTTCGCGGCCGGGAGTGTCGGCGCGGGCTGTCAGGATGACCCGGTGACCGGATGCAGCATCGCGGACCTCTTCAACCTTGCCGACCAGCTGCCGGAGGTCACCCGGGTCGACCACGGTCGCTACTGGCGGATCGCGGTCGGGGACCGCACCTTCGGCTATCTCTGGGAGTCAACGCGCACGGTCGGTCTCAAGCAGACCATCCCCGAGCAGCTCGCGCTGGTCGCGGAACGCCCGGGGACGTTCGAGGTTCAGTTCACCTCGGGTGGGTTCGGCTGGGTTGTGGTCCGGTTGGATGCGGTCGAGCGTGACGAGCTGGCCGAGCTCACGTTCGAGGCGTGGAGGCTGACCGCGCCCGCCCCGCTGATCGACCTACGCGGCGACCGGCTGCCCCACTGACCACGTCGGGGCAGCGGCGTCGCAAGAGTTAGACGCGCAGCCCTGCGTCGATCTCCGCCAGCGCCCGGCTGAAGTCCACGGTCGGGGACCAGCCCCACCGGTGGGCCCGCCCTGCCAGGTACTGACCGGTCCACACGGGTGCCTCGTCCCAGACCGGTTCGACGCCCAGAGCCCCGGTCACCGCCTCGTAGTACTCGCGAAACGTGGCTGTGCCAGCTGCGACGTTGACGGCGGTGCATTCCCCTTCGACCGGTCCGGCACCGGGGTCTGTCGAGGTCTCGACGCGGCCCGATGCGACGTCCGCGATGAGAGCAGTGAGGTCGTCGAGGTGCACCCACGAGAAGCTCAGCTCGGGGACCGCGTGGCGGGCCTGTCCGCCTTCGCGGATCGCTGCCGGCCGGAGGGAGTTCCAGACCGAGCTCTCGCCGGGGCCAAGGATCGCCGGCGGACGCACGAGCACCCGGGTGAGCCCGTCCACCTCAGCCAGGGCGGCATCGGTGTCGCGCTTGGTAACGGCGTAGTCGGTCGCGTCGTCGGCGACCAGTGGCGCAGCCTCGTCGACGTCACCGAACCCGGGTGCACGTTCGTACACGGCCGCGGACGAGACGTGCACCAGGCGCGTCACGCCTGCATCGCGGGCCGCCCGCGCGACGACCGGTGTGCCTTCGACCGCGATCCGCTGCTGGGTCTCGCGGTCTGTCCCCATCGGGTGCACCGTCGTGACCACGGCGCTCGCGCCCTGCACCACGGCCGCCGCGAAGTCCGGGTCCTGGACGTCTCCGACACGCTCCTCGACGCCCTCGATCGCCGGGGCAGTCCCCGGGCGTCGTACGACCGCACGCACGGTCGCGCCGCGTTCGACCAGCGCCGCGCAGGTGCGCGAACCGACCAGGCCGTTCGCTCCGGTGACCACCACGATCGAGGACGGGAGGGTGCTTGACTCGCTCATGTGACAACCCTGTCACAGGCGCCCAGGTCCCCCGACGGGAGGCTGAGCCCTACTTCTCCGACCTGGTTCTTGCCACGTAGCAGGCGACCGCGCTCGCAGCCGCGACGTTGAGGGAGTCGATGCCTTCGGCCATCGGGATGATCGCGCGTCGGTCGGCGGACTCGGTCCAGCGCGGTGAGAGTCCGTGGCCCTCACCGCCCATCACCAGGGCGACCTTCCCCAACCCTGCAACGGCTTCCTCGATTGCAACGGCTCCGTCGGCGAGCGTCAGGGCGATCGTGGTGAACCCTCTTTCGGAGAGCCCGACCAGTCCGCGGTGCCAGTCGGGCAGCCGGGTCCACGGCATCGTGAAGACCGCGCCCATGCCGACCTTGATCGACCGTCGGTAGAGCGGGTCGGCACACCGCTCCGAGAGGAGTACGGCGTCGATGTCCAGGGCCGCGCCACTGCGGAAGATGGCTCCGACGTTCGCGTGATCCACGATGTCCTCGAGCACGATGATGGTGCGAGCGTTCGCCAGGACGGCGTCCAGGGCGGGCAATGGTTGCCGTTCGAGCGAAGCGAGTGCACCCCGGTGGACGTGGAAGCCGGTGACCGCTTCGGCGAGGGCCTCGCTCACCACATAGCAAGGCGCCTCGGTGCGTGCCAGTACGTCGGCAAGCGGCTCCACCCAGCGGGGAGCCATCAGGAACGACCGCACCGGATGGCCGGAGTCGACGGCTCGGCGTACCACCTTCTCGCCCTCGGCGAGGAACAGCCCGTGCTCGACCTCGAGGTGCTGGCGCAGCTGTACGTCGCGCAGGTCGCGGTAGTCCGCCAGCCGTGGATCGGCCGGGTCGGTGATCTCGACGAGCTCAGCCACCGAAGCGCTCGGGATGGGCGACCGCGACGACGGCTCCGATCACGATGATCGCCGGCGGCTTCACCTGCTCGGTCTCGAGATCGGTGGCGAGCGATCCGAGGGTGGAGAGCACGGTCCGCTCCTCCGGCATGGTGCCGTCGCAGACGACGGCGACCGGGGTGTCAGCGGGACGTCCGCCTTCGATGAGAACGGCTGCGATCGCGGGTGCGTTCTGCACCGCCATCATCAAGATCACGGTGCCGGTCAGCTGAGCAACGGCAGGCCAGTTGACCAGCGACTCGGGATGGCCCGGCGGCAGGTGACCGGAAATGACCGTGAACTCATGGGTGACGCCCCGATGGGTGACCGGGATGCCCGCATGCGCCGGCACCGCTATCGGGCTGCTGATGCCGGGGATCACGGTGACCGGTACGCCGGCGGCCCGGCAGGCGATCACCTCCTCGTAGCCGCGCCCGAAGACGAAGTTGTCGCCGCCCTTGAACCGGACGACCCGCTTGCCCTCGAGGGCGCGCGCCACGATCACCCGGTTGATCTCGGCCTGCTGCGCCGAGCGACCCCGCGGCAGCTTGGCCACGTCGATCAGCTCGACATCGGGCGACAGCTCGCCGAGAAGCTCGCGCGGTGCGAGCCGGTCGGCGACCACCACATCTGCTTCGGTCAACGCCTTGCGACCGGCCACCGAGATCAGGTCCGGGTCGCCCGGGCCGCCACCGACGAGCACGACCCCGGCGGTCCGCTCACCCTGGTGCTCGAGACCGATCTTGCCCTCGCGCATCGCAGCGAGGATCTCGTCCCGCACGGCCGCGGTCCGACGTGGCTCGCGGTTGCTCTGCACAGCGATGGTGACGCCTGAATGCCTGCCGACGGCGGGAGTCCAGGCAGTCGCCTTCGTCGCGTCGTCGGCACGCACGCAGAAGATCCGGCGGCGGTCGGACTCGGCGCTGATGCGCTCGTTGGTGGCCAGGTCGTCGGTCGCTGCGATGACGTACCACGCGTCCTCGAGGTCGGCCTCGTCGAAGCCGCGCCCGGCCCAGCGGACCTCTCCGCCCTGGACGAGTCCTTCGATGGCGGGAGTGACGTGCGGCGAGACGACGTACACCCTTGCTCCGACGGCGATCAGGCCAGGGATTCTCCGCTGGGCCACGTGTCCGCCACCGACGACGACGACCTTCCGGTCATCGAGGCGAAGCCCTGAGGGGTACGTCGGGAAGTCGGCATCGATGCTCACTCGGACCATTGTGCTGACAACCGGCGACCGGCGAGTGACGAGGGTTCACCTGCCGGACTACGTTGGTCGAAACCACCTCCATTGAAGGTCCACTGAAGTAGGAGAGCCATGAGCCTCGACCGACCGGTCCACCCGAACCCGTACGACCTGCTGCCCCAGCTGCCCTCCTTCACGGTGACCAGCAGCGACGTCACCGATGGTCAGCCCTTGAAGGACGATCAGGTCGCCGAGCACGGGGACACCTCGCCGCAGCTGACCTGGAGCGACGTACCCGAAGGCACCAAGAGCTTCGTGGTCACCTGCTTCGACCCGGACGCACCGACGCCGTCAGGCTTCTGGCACTGGGTGCTCGTCGACGTCCCGGCAGATGTGACCTCGCTCGACCCGAACGCCGGGGCCGATGGCGGCGCCAACCTCCCGCAGGGTTCGTTCATGTGCAGGAACGACGTCGGCTCCGCCGCTTTCACGGGGGCCGCTCCCCCGGCCGGTGACCAGGTGCACCGCTACTTCTTCGTCGTACATGCCGTCAAGGAAGAGACCCTGGGCGTCGACGCGAGCGCCTCTGCAGCAGTCGTCTCGTTCAACCTCGTGTTCAAGGCCAACGGCCGGGCGATCGTCACGGGCACCTATCAGCACTGACCTGAGCGTCTCAGCGGTCAAGAAGCCGTCTCGCGGGTCGAGCCAGTTCGCCGCCTATTCTTGAATCACTCCAGAAAGAGTGATTGAGTCGGAGCAATGACCTCGGCGACGCTTTCTGACCCGGCCGCTCTCCTTCGGGGAGCCGGCTTGCGAGTCACGCGGCCTCGGGTCGCCGTACTCAGCGCGCTCGAGGCCGCACCGCACGCCAGCGCCGACACCGTTCTGGCGGACGTACGCCGTGCCATGGGCGCGGTCTCCGTGCAGGCGGTCTACGACGTCCTCAACACCCTCACCGAGCACGGCCTGATCAGGCGGATCCAGCCAGCCGGCTCGGTCGCCCGCTACGAGGTGCGGGTCGGTGACAACCACCACCACGTGGTGTGCCGCTCCTGCGGGACCACGGCGGACATCGACTGCGTGAAGGGCGAGGCCCCGTGCCTCGAACCGAACGTGCTGCCGAGTGGCTTCGTGCTCGACGAGGCAGAGGTCACCTACTGGGGACTCTGCGCCAGCTGCAGGGCAGCTGCAGCGAACAACCTGACCACCACAACCACGTAACGACCAACCGGAGGAGATGCAATGACTGACGAACGCGGGGCCCGACCCAACGGCGGGTCCACGACTGGCACGGGTGCGCCCGCACAGAGCGATCGCAACTCACTGACGCTCGGCAACAACGGGCCCATCCTGCTGCATGACACTCACTTCGTCGAGCAGATGGCGCACTTCAACCGCGAGCGCGTTCCCGAGCGCAATGTGCACGCCAAGGGCACCGGCGCCTTCGGCGTCTTCGAGACGACCGAGGACGTCAGCAGGTACACCAAGGCCGCGCTGTTCCAGCCGGGCACGACGACCGACATGCTGGCCCGCTTCTCCACGGTTGCCGGTGAGCAGGGCTCCCCCGACACCTGGCGTGATCCACGTGGGTTCGCGCTGAAGTTCTACACCACCGAAGGCAACTACGACCTGGTCGGAAACAACACCCCGGTCTTCTTCATCCGCGACACGATGAAGTTCCCGCACTTCATCCGCTCGCAGAAGCGTCGTGGCGGCACCGGGCTGCGCGACAACGACATGCAGTGGGACTTCTGGACGCACAACCCCGAGTCGGCACACCAGGTGGCCTACCTGATGGGCGATCGGGGCGTCCCCGCCACGCTTCGGAACATGAACGGCTACGGCTCCCACACCTTCATGTGGGTCAACGCGGCCGGCGAGAAGTTCTGGATCAAGTACCACTTCAAGACCGACCAGGGCGTCAAGAACATCACCCAGGAGGCGGCCGACGAGCTCGCCGGGCAGGACTCCGACTTCCACCGTCGCGACCTGCACGAGGCGATCGAGGCCGGTCAGTTCCCGTCGTGGACCCTGCACGTGCAGGTGATGCCGTACGCCGATGCGAAGACCTACCGGTTCAACCCGTTCGACCTGACGAAGGTGTGGCCGCACTCGGACTACCCCCTGATCAAGGTCGGCAAGATGACCCTGAACAAGAACCCGGACAACTTCTTCGCCCAGATCGAGCAGGCTGCGTTCGAGCCGAGCGCGCTGGTGCCGGGCATCGGCTTCTCCCCCGACAAGATGCTCCTTGGCCGCGCGTTCGCGTATGCCGACACCCACCGGCACCGCATCGGCACCAACTACCAGCAGCTCCCGGTCAACAAGCACCGCGTTGAAGGCGCCAACAGCTACCAGTTCGATGGCGCGATGGCCTTCGAGCACACCGGTGACCAGCCGGTCTACGCGCCCAACTCCTACGGCCGGGGCTACTCCGACGAGCTCGGACCGGTCGAGGACGGCTGGGAGTCCGATGGTGAGTTCGTCCGCAACGTCTACGACCTGCACGCCGAGGACGACGACTTCGGCCAGCCACGGACGCTGATCACCGAGGTCTTCGACGACGCGATGCGTGAGCGCCTGGTGAACAACGTCGCGGGCCACATCCTCGGTGGGGTGAAGGACCAGACCTTCCCCCGGGTGATCGAGTACTGGTCCAGCATCGACGCCGAGATCGGCAAGCGCATCGAAGAGGCCGTGCACGCCGCCAAGGCCGAGATCCCGGCCCCGTCGCCGACACCCATCAAGGGCGTCATCGAGGACAACACCGGCGTGTGAGATCTCTCGGCCGGGCCGGTGACAGACTCAGCCCATGAGTTCTGAACCCGGCTCGGCCGATGTCCTCGGACCGCCGTACCGCTCGGAGACGTTTCAGCTCCGTCCCGACGACGAGGGCGAGGTCGTCGCCACCTTGGTCCACCGACCCTCGGAGTTCAACAACGGCCGTGCGGTGCTGCACGTCCACGGGTTCGCGGACTACTTCTTCCAGACCGCGGCAGCCGACTTCTGGGTGGCTCGCGGCTATGACTTCTACGCCCTCGACCTGCGCAAGTACGGACGGTCGCTGCGCCCGCACCAGACACCCAACTACGTGGCGGACCTCAAGGACTACTACGAGGAGATCGACCTTGCGTTCGCGCGCGTCAGGACCAACCACGACCATGTGGTGATCTCGGCGCACTCGACGGGCGGACTGACGATGCCGCTGTGGGCCCATGACCGACAGGCCCCGATCGCCGGGATGGTGCTCAATGCGCCGTGGCTCGTCATGCACGGGGACGCGTTCACCCGCAATCTCGCGATGCCGGTGATCCAGCGGCTCGGTGCCGCCCAGCCGAAGCGGCTGATCCCACGCACGGTCAGTGGTCTCTTCGCGCGGAGCATTCACCGCGACCACGAGGGCGAGTGGCCGTTCGACCTGTCGTGGAAGCCGCTGCATTCCTGGCCCGTGTACGCCGGCTGGTTGCGCGCGATCCGCAAGGGCCAGGCCCGCGTGGCCGACGGCCTGAACATCAGCGCACCGATCCTGATGGTGAGCTCGGCTGCGAGCACCGAGCCCGACTCGATCAACGACCCTGCGGTCTTCAGCACCGACATCGTCCTGGACGTCGAGAAGATGCGGGCCCGCGCGCCCTTCCTCGGCCACCACGTGACCATCGTCCAGATCCCGGGAGCCATGCACGACGTCACGCTGTCGAGAGAGCCCATCCGGATGAAGGTCTTCGACGAGTTCGCCCGGTTCCTCTCGGCGTACGTCGATCGGTAGCCTCACCCCATGAACCCCGTCACCGGCCTGGCCCTCGGCCGCATCGCCATTGGCATCGGCGCCCTCGTCTCCCCCGACCTTGCTGCGAAGCTGTTCCAGCTCGACGCCAAGGGAAACCCGCAGCTGCCCTACATGACCCGGATGTTCGCGTCCCGCGAGATCGCCCTCGGTGCGCTCACCTTGATGTCGAGCGGCAGCGCCCGGCGCCGGCTGGTCGCGTTCGGGATCGCCGTGGATGCCAGCGACGCGTTCGCCGGCGTGACCTCGGTGACGTCGGGATCGGTCTCGAAGCCGGTCGGCGCCTTCCTCACACTTCCCGCCCTTGGCGCGGTCGCTGCGGGTGCCGCCGGCCTCTTCGAGCGCTCCGCTGGTTGACGTCGGCAGCGTTGGCTAGCGTCGACCCATGAGCCTCTCTCTCGATCGAAGCCTGGAAGCGATCAGCACCCACAGCCACGGTCTTGCCGACGCGGCGCGACGCGACCTCTCGGCATCGGTCGAACACTGTCCGGGATGGACGATGGCCGACCTGGTGTGGCACGTGGCGGAGGTGCACTGGTTCTGGCGAACGGTTGCCGGGGAGCTGCTGTCCGGTCCCCCGGACGAGTCCCGCCGACCCGTCCGTGAGGCCGACGAAGCACTGATCGCCGCGTTCCTCGCCGGAGCCGCGGACCTGGTCGACACGTTGCGGGCAGCCGACCAGACGGCACCGTGCTGGACGTGGTTCCCGCCGCGTCAGGACGTTGGCTTCATCACCCGACACCAGGTCCAGGAAGCCGCTGTCCACCACTGGGATGCAGCCAACGCTGCCGGACAGCCGATCACCATCGACACCGATGTCGCGGCCGATGCCGTCGAGGAGTTCCTGACGTGCTCACTGGCGGACGCGGACGATGTCGCCCAGCTGGGTCGGACGCTCCGTGGCGCCCTCACCCTGCGCGCCACCGACGCCGGGAAGAGCTGGACCGTGAGCCAGGCCTCTCCTTCCGCAGCCCTGTTGTGGGCACCGGGCGAGAGCGAGCCAACCGTCAGCGGCACCGCCGAGGAGCTGCTGCTCTGGCTCTATCAACGGGTCTCGTTGCCTGCGGCCGACGAAGAGGTGGTCGCCGCTTTCCGGAAGCTCAGCTCGACGGACTGAGTCGATGAACGCTGGGTCAGACGAAGAACGAGACCAGCGCGGCGATACCGACCACGACGATCAGGGCGCGCAGCAGGCCGGCAGGGAGCTTCCGCCCCACCGTTGAGCCGATCTGTCCGCCGATCACCGATCCGACCGCGAGCAGCCCGGCGGCCGGCCAGTCGACGTGACCAGCGCCGATGAAGATGACGGCGGCGACGCCGTTCACGATGGCCGCCAGCACGTTCTTGACGGCGTTGAGCCGCTGCAGGTCATCGTCGATGCCGATCCCCATGATCGCCATCAGGAGCACACCCTGCGCCGCACCGAAGTAGCCGCCGTACACACCGGCGCCGGCGATCGCTGGCCAGACCCAGCCCGCGCCGTGCTCGTGGAGCCCGCCTCGTGCCTCGGCTCGGGCGGCAACCCGGCGGGAGATCTGCGGACCGAAGACGACGAGGAACAGACCGATCGCGATCAGCGCCGGCACGATCTCCTTGAACGCCGATGACGGCAGCCAGAACAGCAGCAGCGCACCGATCGCCCCGCCGATCAGCGACCCGATCCCGAGGCGGATCAATCGTGGCCGCTGACCTCGGAGCTCGGCGCGGTAGCCCCAGGCACCGGAAAGGGAGCCGGGAACGAGACCGACGGTGTTGGAGAAGTTCGCCGTCAGTGGCGACATCCCTGTCGCGAGCAGGGTCGGGAACGTAATCAGTGTTCCCGACCCGACGACCGTGTTGATGGTGCCGGCTGCGATGCCCGCCAGGAAGACGGCGACCGCCTCCCAGACAGACAGGCTCACGCGGTAGGTGGCTCCTCGGGCGGCGCCTCGGGAGCGTCAGTTGCGGGCGGAGCCGGAGGGTCCGCCTGCTTCGTCGAGGAGACCGGCGAGGACTCCTGCGCAGCAGCTATCGCCTTCTCGACTTCCGCGTGTGCGGTCGACAGCGACGCGTCCGACGTGGTGGCCGGGTCGATCGTGGGAGCGTCCACCCGCTTGCGCGGGCCGTCGACCTTCTTGGGAATGCCGAGGACGTCCTGCACCTGTGAGCCCAGGCCCTCGAGCGCCTTGGTGAACTCGGAGGGGACGATCCACACCTTGTTGGCGTCGCCCTCGGCGATCTTCGGCATCATCTGGAGGTACTGGTAGGCCAGCAGCGCCTGATCGGGCTGGCCGTCGTGGATCGCCTGAAAGACGGTCTGGATGGCCTGGCCTTCACCTTGGGCCTTGAGGATCGCGGCTTCCCGGTTGGCCTGTGCACGCAGAATCAGCGCCTCACGATCACCTTCGGCCGAGAGGATCGCTGCCTGCTTGTTGCCTTCTGCGGTCAGGATCGAGGACTGCCGCTGGCCTTCGGCGGTGAGGATCACCGCACGCTTGTCGCGGTCGGCGCGCATCTGCTTCTCCATCGAGTCCTTGATCGACGGCGGCGGGTCGATGCCCTTGATCTCCACTCGTCCGACGCGGATGCCCCACCGGCCGGTGGCTTCGTCGAGCACTCCGGAGAGCCCGCGGTTGATGTCCTCACGCGAGGTCAGCGTCTGCTCGAGGTCCATGCCACCGACGATGTTGCGGAGCGTGGTCATGGTGAGCTGCTCGACGGCCGAGATGTAGTTCGCGATCTCGTACGTCGCGGCGACAGGGTCGGTGACCTGGAAGTAGATGACCGTGTCGATCGAGACAACCAGGTTGTCCTCGGTGATCACTGGCTGCGGCGGGAACGAGACGACCTGCTCACGCATGTCGATCATGTAGCGGACCCGGTCCACGAACGGCGTCACGATGTTCAGTCCGGGCTGCAGCGTGGTCTTGTACTTTCCGAACCGCTCGACGATCCCGGCGCGTGCCTGGGGCACGATCCTGATCGTCTTCGCGATGAACATCACCACGAGCAGCGCAAGTATCGCGAACAACGCGAGTGCGACAGGCATCTGATTCCCACTCTCCTACTAGAAACTCTAGGGTTCCAGCCGGTTGACCCGGAGGACGTACGCCGTTGCTCCCTTGATCTGGACCACGTCGACGATCTCACCGGGCTCGATGCGGTCGTCCTCATCGTAGGGCTGCGCCGTCCACTCCTCGCCGCCGATCTTCACCCGGCCGGGCACATTGTGGGCGAGCTCACGGATCACCGTTGCCCGCTTGCCGATCAGGGCATCGGCACCGATCCGCAGGGTGGGCCCGGCGTGCAGCTTCTTCACCATGTTCGGGCGGATCACGCCGAGCAGTGCGAGCGATGCTGCCAGGGCGAGGGCCGCCTGGAGCGCACCCGGGAGACCGACGACGGCGGCCACACAACCGACCACTGCGCCGGCCGCCAGCATGATGAAGATCAGGTTGACGCTGGCCAGTTCGAGGGCGGCCAGAGCAAGCGCGGCGATGAGCCACGCTGCTGCCACATGATCCCCCAGCCAGTCCATGTCACGAGCCTATCCAATGCGCGTCTAGGTGTGCCGGCCTCGACGGCGCGCGTTGTAGCGACCCTCGTCGTACGACAGGTGCAGCGGCATCCCGAAGGCCTCGCTGAGCATCGGAGCCGTCATCACCTCTTCGAGGGGCCCGGCGGCGACCACGCCGCCCTTGCGCAGCAGCAGCGCATGGGTGAAGCCTGGCGGGATCTCCTCGACGTGATGCGAAACCAACACCGTGGCGGGCGAGTCGATGTCGTTGGCGAGCACGCTGAGCGTCGAGACCAGGTCCTCGCGGCCACCCAGGTCCAGGCCCGCAGCCGGCTCGTCGAGGATGAGTAGCTCGGGGTCTGCCATCAACGACCGGGCGATCTGGACGCGCTTGCGCTCGCCCTCGCTGAGGGTGCCGAAGGTGCGCTCGCCGAGGTGGTCGGCGCCGACTTCGATGAGGAGATCCGCCGCGCGCTTGTGGTCGAGATACTCGTACTTCTCGCGCCACCGTCCGAGGACGCCGTACGACGCCGAGACGACCACGTCGCGCACCAGCTCGTCACGCGGAATGCGCTCCGCGACGGCCGAGCTGGTGTAGCCGATGCGTGGTCGGAGCTCGAAGACGTCGACGGCGCCCATCACCTCGCCCAGGATCTCCGCGACGCCCGAGGTCGGGTGGATCTGGGCCGAGCAGACCTGCACCAGGGTGGTCTTGCCGGCACCGTTGGGGCCGAGGATCACCCAACGCTCGTCCTCCTCGACCGTCCAGCTGACGGAATCGAGCAGCACCGACCGATTTCGCCGAATGGTGACATCGGCGAGCTGTAGAACGGCGGTCAATGGATCCCTCGTCAACTCGGCGACACGTCGAGGTCCAACCTACAAGGACCACGGGTCGAAGACGTGATTAGGCGTGATTACAGTGCCGACGTGACACCTGGAGCTCTCCCACGCGCCGCCACGTTGGCCTGCTGGCTGAACGCGTGCATCGCGGGCCAGGTGTCCCCCGACGACTTCTCCGAGCAGGTCCGCGGTGACGACCCGCACCATCTGGTCGCCGGGCTGCCTGGATCGGAGCCAGTTCCGCTGCTCGAAGCCGTCGGGCGCCTGCGCCAGCTGGGCGGAGTGGGAGCATCGCTTGCCCTGCCTGCGCCCGGCGATCCGGTTGGCCTCGCCGGGCCGGCGCGGTTCAACGCGGCCGCGCTCGATCAGGGCTCGGCCGTCATTGTCACCGGCGCCTCGCTGGGGTTGGTGCCGACGATCGATGCGCGCACCGTGGTCTGGGTGGCGCAACCGGCACAGACACCGGTCGCGCTCGACCCGGGTGAGGCCTCGGGCATCCTCCGCCGGACACTTCTCGAGGTCACCCAGCGGCTCGTCGCCCTCGATGTCGCCGGGTGGCAACCCGAGATCCCTGACCTCCTGATCAACCTCCGGCACCGGGGCTCGCTGCCGTTGCCGCCGGGCTACGACGCCCGTCGGGTCGAGATGATCGAACGTGCCGTGCTGTGCCTCGACATCGTCGGGCTCGCCAGGGCCAGCGACGGCGGGGCGGTCTCGGCGTACGAGATGGACCGGCGAACTTCGGCGCTGTCCGACCTCGACCGGTCCGCGCGTCGGGCGCTCGTCGCGGGCTGTGGCCGATAGGGAATAGCCTCGGCTCGTCATGAGCGCAGACCACAACGAACCAGCGGCCACCTCCGATCACCTGGGCGCGGCCGCCCCGAAGACCCTGCTGATCACCCTGACCGGCAAGGACCGGCCCGGTGTCACGTCACTGGTGTTCAGCACCCTGGCGGCGTACGCCGTCGAGGTGATCGACATCGAGCAGATCGTGCTGCGCCGTCGGCTGATCCTGGGACTGCTGGTCAGCGCACCGCGGGACTGGAAGTCCCTACGCGACGCCCTCGAGAAGGTCGCCACGGAGCTCGACATGAGCGTCGAGGTCGACCGGGGTTCCGGTGACAACCGGTCGCGCCCGGAGGGACGTAGCCACGTCACCGTGCTCGGCACTCCGCTGCGGTCCGCCGCGGTCGCTGCCATCGCCGGCCGCATCGCCGACATCGGCGCGAACATCGACCGCATCGAGCGGATGGCCCGCTACCCCGTCACCGCGATCGACCTGCACGTCTCGGGTGCAGAACCCGAGAAGCTGCGCGCCGTCCTCGCTGAGGAGGCGGCCCGGCAGCACGTCGACGTAGCGGTCCAGTCCGCGAACCTGATGCGGCGCGGGATGCGCCTGATCGTGATGGACGTCGACTCCACGCTGATCCAGGGCGAGGTGATCGAGATGCTCGCTGCCCATGCCGGCTGCGAGGCCGAGATCGCCGAGGCCACCGAGCGTGCGATGCGTGGCGAGATGGACTTCGAGCAGAGCCTGCGGGAGCGCACGTCGAAGCTCGCCGGACTCGACGCCAAATACCTCGACCAGGTCTACGCCGACCTGCTGCTCGCCCCAGGTGCCCGCACGATGGTCCGCACCCTGAAGCGACTCGGCTACCGATTCGCCCTGGTGAGCGGCGGGTTCTCCCAGATCACCGACCGGATCGCGGCCGACCTCGGCTTCGACTACGCGGCCGCGAACGAGCTCGAGATCATCGACGGCAAGCTCACCGGCAAGATCGTCGGCGAGAAGATCATCGACCGGGCGGGCAAGGCGGCGGCGCTGCGCCGGTTCGCGGGCGAGCTCGGGGTTCCCGACGCCGCGGTCATCGCCATCGGTGACGGTGCCAACGACCTCGACATGCTCAACGCCGCCGGACTCGGGATTGCCTTCAACGCCAAGCCGGTGGTCCAGCAGGCAGCGAGTACGGCGATCAACGTGCCCTACCTCGACGCGATCATGTACCTGCTCGGCATCAGCCGTGAGGAGATCGAGGCAGCCGACGCCGCCGCCGGGATCATCACGCCCGCTCCGCCCCTGACATGACCCAGCATGACCCAGCGCGTGACCCAGCGCGTGACCCAGCCTGACCGGGTCAGCGGCTCGCGGCCACGACATCGTCGAGCATCCGGGTGTCGTCGGCCAGCAGCTGCCGCGACAGTCGCTCGACCAGGGTGCGCAACTCGGGGTTCTCCTCCAGTGACCAGCCACGGACGAACTCGCCGAGCGCCTGGCGCCGGGCCTGGAGCAGCCGTTCGATCGCCTCGGTGCCTGCCGCCGTGAGCCGGGTCCGGGCGGCACGGTCACCGATTGCGGTCTCGTGGAGCAGTCCCTTTCCTGCCAGCTTGTTGAGCCCGCCGGCAAGACGGTCGGGTTCCACGCCGAGACGCTCGGCGAGCTCGCTGGTGTTCACATCAGGGGTGTCGGCGAGCCGATAGAGCAGCCAGGTGGCAGCCGGCGACAGGTCGAGCTCGGCCATCCCGGCAAGCCTGACGTAGAGCTGGTGTCTGTTCTCCCGGTCGGCGAGGACTTCGAGCGCGCGCTCCATCTCCTGCATCGAGGTGCGCCCGGACGGCATCGCGGTCGGCGCCAGCGAGTCGGCCGGGTTGACCGCGCTCGTGGTCGCGCGCAGCGGCACCTCCTTGAGGAACCAGGTCAGCACGAACGCGACCAGCGCGATCGGGACGGCGACCAGGAAGACGAGCCGGATGCTCTCGGCGTACCCCTCGATGACGCCGAGGTGCACCGCCGCGGGCAGCTTGTCCAGGCTGGCCGGATCGGCCCCGGCCGTGGGCGAGAACCCCGGCGGGAGCACGACACCCTTGAGGTGGTCCGCGAGATTGCCGGCCAGCACGCCGGTGAAGATCGCTCCGAAGACCGCCGTACCGAAGCTACCGCCGATCGAGCGGAAGAACGTGGCACCCGACGTGGCGACGCCGAGGTCGCTGTAGTCGACCGAGTTCTGTACGGCGATGACCAGCACCTGCATCACGCCACCGATGCCGACACCGAGCACGAACATCGAGATCGAGGACTGCCAGGTCGGGGTGTCGACGGCCAGCTTCGACAACAGGAACAGGCCGGCCGCCATCGTCACGGTGCCGAGCAGCGGGAAGATCTTGTAACGCCCCGTCCGGCTGATCAGCTGCCCCGAGAGGATCGATGTGAGCAGCAGTCCGCCCATCATCGGGAGCAGTCGCATCCCGGACGCGGTGGGACTGACGCCCTGGACGACCTGCATGTACTGCGGGAGGTAGGTGATCGCACCGAACATCGCAAAGCCGACCACGAACCCGATGCCCGAGCAGACCGCGAAGACCCTGTTGGTGAAGAGATGCAGCGGCATCATCGGCTCGCTGGCCCTCTTCTCGACCACAACGAAGCCGATCAGCGCCAGCACCGCCGCGACGCCGAAACCGACGATCTGCGGCGAGTCCCAGGCGAACGTCGTACCGCCCAGACTGGTCAGCAGCACCAGGCAGGTCGCGGCCGCAGCGAGGAGACCCGCACCCAGGTAGTCGATGACGTGGCGCACCTGCGTCGAGTGCGCCGGAAGCACGATCGCGGTGACGACGAGGGCGACCAGCCCGACCGGGATGTTGACGTAGAAGACCCAGTTCCACGACAGGTGGTCGACGAAGAAACCTCCGATGAGCGGGCCGATCACACTGGTCACACCGAAGACGGCACCGAAGAACCCCTGGTACTTGCCGCGCTCGCGGGGCGCGACGACGTCGCCGACGATCGACTGGGCGCCGACCATCAGGCCGCCGGCGCCGATGCCCTGGACGGCCCGGAACAGGATCAGCTGGGTCATCGAGCTCGCAGTTCCGCACAGCGCCGAGCCGATCAGGAAGATCACGATCGCGCTCTGGAAGAACCTCTTCCGGCCGTACATGTCGCCGAGCTTTCCCCACAGGGGCGTCGATGCGGTCGAGGCCAGGAGGTAGCCGGTCACCACCCACGAGAGATGCGAGAGCCCGTGCAGGTCACCGGCGATCGTCGGAAGTGCCGTGGCCACGATCGTCTGGTCGAGTGAGGCCAGCAGCATGCCGAGCATCAGCCCGGCCATGATCAGCAGGATCCGCTGCTTGCTCAGCTGTTCCGAAACGGGATCTTCCTCGGTGCCAACAGCCACGCATGCCTCCAGAGATAGGTAGCCAGCATCGTGCCATGACCGGAACCCTGGCGGAGGAGACCTCAGGAACTGGTCGGTGCAACTCCATGACCGACATGGAAGCCGGTGATCCGCGCGGTGCCGACGTCGAGGTCGGCCCAGGGCACCTGCACCTCGAGCACCGTCATCGCAGCCGTCGGGTAGCCCTCGCTCATGGCGCGGAAGGCACCCTCGTCAGGGTTGCCGTCGTCCAGCATGTGCGCGATGTACGCCGCGGTCGGGTTGTGTCCGACGAACACGACGACCTTCGCGTCGGCGGGCGCCGTACGCAAGGTTTCGAGGGCCGGCTCCGGTGAGGCGACGTAGAGGGAGTCGTCGATCAAGACCTCCGCAACGGACTGGAAAGCATCCGCGAGCGACTCCCAGGTTCCGACGGTTCGAGCCGCAGAGGAGACGAAGGCGTAGTCGGGCTCGATGCCCTGTGCGGCGAGCCAGAGGCCGGCTTCGACGGCATCACGACGTCCGCGATCGGTCAGCGCACGCAGGTGATCCTCGGCTGCGAACGGCTCTGCCTTCGCGTGCCGGATGACCACGAGCAGGCGTCCGCTGCCACTCCCGCTCTCGCTCACCGGGTCACTCTCGCACCCCGTAGGCTGCCTGTCATGCCAACGGGTGAGGACTTACCAAAGACTGGCGAAATGGGGCAGAACACCCCTGGCGACCTGGTCATCATCGGTGGCGCAGAGGACAAGCTGAACCGTCGCACCGTGCTCAAGGAGTTCATCGCCCGTTCGGGCGGCGACAGCGCCCGGATCGTGGTGATCCCGACCGCATCCTCGCTCGGCCCCGAGATCGTCGACGTGTACGACGCGGCCTTCCGCAAGCTCGGCGCCGCCTCCATTCTCGGAGTTCGGCCCGAGGACCGGGAGCAGGCCAACCATCCCTCGTTCGTCGACCAGCTCCTCGGCGCCACCGGGATCTTCATGACCGGTGGCAACCAGCTCAAGCTCTCATCGGTGCTGGCAGGGACCGCGTTCGGGGATGCGATCCTCGACGCGCACGAACGCGGAGTGACGATCGGCGGGACCTCGGCAGGCGCGAGCATCCAGTCCTCGCACATGGTTGCGTTCGGCCCCGGTGGCGCCACTCCGAAGCAGCGGATGACCCAGGTCGCTGCCGGGCTCGGCCTGCTGGAGGACTGCGTCATCGACCAGCACTTCGACCAGCGCAACCGCTACGGCCGGCTGCTGATGATCGTGTCGCAGAGCCCGCAGCTGCTCGGCATCGGCGTCGACGAGGACACCGCCGCCATCGTCAGCCCAACCCCGGACGGCTACGTGCTCAGCGTCGTCGGGCGGGGTTCGGTGACGATCCTCGACCCTGCGAACATGGTCACGAATGCGCACGAGGCAGCCCGGAGCCAGCCAATTCTCGCCTCTGGCGTGCTGCTGCACGTGTTGCCGGCCGGGTCGTCGTACAACCTGAACCAGCGGACCCTGGTCCGCGCCGTACCCGCGGCCAACCCAACCGAGATCGCCGAGCTTGCGGTCGCGAACCGTGACCTGCGCAAGCTGGCGCGTGACATTGCCGCCGGTGACGTCTCACCGGCCCAGCTCCGGCGGCGCGTAGCGCGACGAAGCAAGGGAGTCCACAAATGAGCACCGCAGCCAACTCGCCCCTGTCGCGGGGCAGCCGACCCTCGCCGGACCTCGCCATCATCGAGACGCGGGTCTACCGGGGTGCCAACATCTGGTCCTACGAGAAGGCGATCCACCTCGTTGTCGATCTCGGCAGCCTCGAGGAGTTCCCGACCAACACGCTCCCCGGCTTCAGCGACAACCTGCTGACGATGCTGCCCGGGCTCCGTGACCACTCGTGCTCGCGTGGACGGCGCGGCGGGTTCGTCGAGCGCCTGACCGAGGGCACCTGGCTCGGACACGTTGCCGAGCACACTGCACTCGCTCTCCAGCAGGTCGTCGGCCATGACATCCGGCGCGGCAAGACCCGCGGCGTGAAGGGTGAGAAGGGCCACTACAACATCATCTTCGGGTACGTCGACGAGCAGGTCGGCCTGGCCGCGGCCCGGCTCGCCGTGCGACTCGTGAACCATCTGGTCGAGGCCGACCCGGAGTTCGACTTCGAGACCGAGCTCGAGAGCTTCATCCTGCGGGCCGAGCGCACCGCGTTCGGCCCGTCCACGCAGGCGATCATCGACGAGGCCGTCTCCCGCGACATCCCGTGGATCCGCCTCAACCAGCACTCGCTCGTCCAGCTCGGCCAGGGCGTGCACGCCAAGCGGATCCGCGCCACGATGACCTCCGAGACCAGCTCGATCGCCGTCGACATCGCCTCCG
>JAOPXK010000112.1 GCA_025965195.1 Marmoricola sp. | reverse complement strand
GCAGGCCGAAGGTGGCGTCGTCGGAGGCCACGATGATGTCGGAGTTGCCCACCAGGCCGATGCCGCCGCCCAGGCAGTAGCAGTTGACCGCCGAGACCACCGGCACCTTGCACTCGTACACGGCCTTGAACGACTCGTAGCACCCGCGGTTGGCACCGACGAGGGCGTCGAATCCCTCCGTCGCCTGCATCTCCTTGATGTCGACACCGGCGTTGAAGCCCCGGCCCTCGGCGCGCAGTACGACGACGTGCGTGGCCAGGTCACGGCCTGCTTCGTCGAGCGCTCCGGCGACGTCGAACCAGCCCTGGACGGGCAGTGCGTTGACCGGTGGGTAGTCCATCGTGATGACGCGGATGCCGTCATCGCGAAGGGTGGAGGAGATGCTCATCGAAGCCCTTTCGGCCAAAGTCCCGGTCGGTCGAGCAAGGTCGAGACCACAAACCTAACGTTTGCTTGGTACCCTAACACTTGCTTGGTTTCGCCACGGTCGCAAAACCACCCGCGCCACCCAGGGTTCGCTGCACCGCTCGCCGAAAGAGGAGTCAGATGGCCATCTCCATCGACCTGACGGGTCGGGTCGTGCTCGTGACCGGGGGAGTGCGCGGGGTCGGGCTCGGCATCACCAGGTCCTTCCTCGAGGCCGGCGCCACGGTGGTCACCTGCTCGCGGTCCGAGGTCGAGGCGCTCGTCGGCACCACCCACCTGACCTGTGACGTCAGGGATCCGCTGGCAGTGGTCGACCTGGTCGAGACGATCGTCTCGACGCAGGGGTCGCTGGACGTGCTGGTGAACAACGCCGGCGGAGCGCCGTACGCCCTGGCAGCGGAGGCGTCCCCGAACTTTCACGCCAAGATCACCGACCTCAACCTGCTGGCTCCGCTGGCGCTGATGCAGGTGGCCAACGCCGTGATGCAGACGCAGGAACACGGCGGCTCGATCGTGAACGTCTCCTCGGTGTCGGCGCTACGGCCCTCACCGGGCACCGCGGCGTACGGCGCAGCGAAGGCGGGCCTGGACTCGTTGACGAAGTCGCTCGCGGTCGAGTGGGCGCCGAAGGTGCGTGTCAACGGGATCAACGTCGGCCTGGTGCTGACCGAGCAGACCGACCTGCACTACGGCGGCGACGAGGGAGTGGCCGCGATCGAGCGGACGATCCCGCTGGGCCGGCTGGCCCGGCCTGGCGAGGTCGGTGCGGTTGCGGCCTTCCTGGCCTCGCCGCTTGCGTCGTACATCAGCGGCGCGAGCATCGAATGTCATGGCGGGGGAGAGCGACCCGCGTTCCTCACCGCCCTTGAGAGCCCCCGATAGCCCCCGACAACCAGGAGAAGCAGTGACCCGGATCCTCGAAGGACGCATCGCGATCGTGACCGGCGCGGGCCGCGGCATTGGGCGTGAGCACGCGCTCGAGCTGGCGCGGCAGGGCGCGAAGGTCGTGGTGAACGACTTCGGCGTGACCGCCGACGGCCAGGGTTCCTCCGAGGGGCCGGCCCACGAAGTGGTCGCACTGATCAAGGAGTTGGGTGGGCACGCCGTCGCCAACGGTGCGGACGTCGCCGACTTCGAGCAGGCGGCCGCGATGGTGCGGCAGGCGATCGACACGTTCGGCGGCCTCGACATCCTGGTGAACAACGCCGGCTTCCTGCGCGACCGGATGCTGGTGAACACTGCCGAGGAGGAGTGGGATGCCGTGATCCGCGTCCACCTCAAGGGCCACTTCGCACCCCTGCGGCACGCGGGCGCCTACTGGCGTGCCGAGTCCAAGGAAGGCCGGCAACGGGTCGCCCGGGTCATCAACACCTCGTCGGGCGCCGGCATGCAGGGCTCGATCGGGCAGACGACGTACTCCGCTGCCAAGGCCGGGATCGCCGGCATGACGATCGTTGCGGCGGCCGAGATGGGGAGGTACGGCGTGACGGTCAATGCGATCGCCCCGGTGGCCCGGACCCGGATGACCGAAGGCGCATTCCCCGAGATGATGGCGGGCGTCGAAGGCGGTTTCGACGCGATGGACCCGGCGAACAACTCGCCGATCGTGGCGTGGCTCGCCTCCGAAGAGGCCGGCGACGTGACCGGTCGCGTCATCGAGATCGAGGGTGGCCAGATCTGCGTCGAGGAAGGCTGGCGGCACGGTCCCAAGAAGGACATCGGCCGTCGCTGGGAGACCGCCGAGGTCGGTAGTGCGCTTCGCGACCTGATCGCCGAGGGCACCCCTCCCGAGCCCGTCTACGGTGCCTAGGGTCGAATTCCCACGGTATGTAGGTTTCCTTCGTCTCCCTGAGGTGTGCAGAACTCGGGACGCATCAGGATTCATTGGGAAGTACGGCGATCAGGCCGCGCGGAAGAGCATGCGCCTGATCCGGCTCGCGGTGTAGGCGGCATCTTCGAGGTCTGACCAGACCAGCCGAACCATCTGCCACCCAGTGATCTCGCGCAGGCGGTCCTCACGGCGCTTCTCTGCGAAGACGACGTCGCCCGGTTCCTGTCCGGGTTTGAGGAGGCGACCGTACTTGATCTTGCCGTCGAACTCCCCGAGGAGCTTTCGCTCCGGCCACGCCATGTCTGTCACGCCGACGAGCCCGAACTCGTCATACACCTCGAACTGGAGCTCCGGCGCGGGTAGGTGATGCCGCCAACAGAGGTAGCGCGACCGTGTCTCTCCAGCTGACTCGGCACGACCGTCTGCAAGACGTACCACGATGTGGACCCTGCGCGTGCCTGGCCAGTGCTCCATCGACATGAACTGACGTGCGAGTTGATCGAAGTCGAGGTCGTTACGTCGGAGCGCGGAGTCCGCCGACACGAGGCCCGACTCGACGGAGGTCAACGAGGCGTGCTCGACGACCGCCCGCCCCGGGGTTGTGACAAGGAGTCCTCCGGCAGTGGTCGTCTCAGCCTCCGCAACGCGCCCTTCGTGATGGACAACGCCTGCATCCGTGCGTCCGATGCCGTCGAGCCTCGTCACGTGTACGCGGTCGAGCGATGCGCCCCAGATGGCGACGCCGTGCATCACCAGAGCCGACGTGTGGGTGAACACCACTTGACCTTTCAGCGATCGATCAACAGCGATGCACCTGAGGCGATGTCGTTCTGTTGCCGAAGCGTGGTCCCAGTGTTCGGGAGTCGTGTACGCGCCGTGGCGGACGCGCCGCAGCAGCCCGTGCCGGAGCCCCCTAGAAAGGTCCTGGTCGGTGAAGCCGTTCGCCAAGGCTTCCCTTCGGAGGAGTACGCCGGACTGGCTAACGAGCTCGATGAGTTCATCCATGGACCGGAAAGATCGCACTGTGCGGTCGTCCTACCAACGGTCTGAGCCGGATAGGTGGAGAACCGTCACGCGCGAGTGGCTGTGGACGATTGGGGTGGCCAGATCGGGACCCCGTGGATGCGCCCAACGACCTCGGACATCCCAATGGATCCTTCGTCATTCTGACTGCTGCACACCTCAGGGAGACGAAGGAAACCTACATACCGTGGGAATTCGGCTCTAGATGCGTTCGATGATGGTGCCTGTCGCCATCGCGCCGCCGGCGCACATCGAGATCAGCGCAGTCGACGCATCCCGACGCTCGAGCTCGTGCAGCGCCGTCGTGATCAGCCGGGTGCCCGTCGAGCCGACCGGGTGCCCGAGGGCGATCGCGCCGCCGTTGACGTTCACCTTGTCCATGTCGACCTTGTGCTGCTGTGCCCAGGACAGGACGACGGCAGCGAACGCCTCGTTGACCTCGAACAGGTCGAAGTCGGAGATCGACATGCCACTCCGGTCGAGCAGCCGCTGCGTCGCGTCGATCGGACCGTCGAGGTGGTAGTACGGGTCGGATCCGACCAGGCACTGCTGCACGATCCGGGCACGTGGCTTCAGGCCGAGCGAGGCCGCGAGGTCGGAGTCCATGATGAGTACGGCGGATGCCCCGTCGGTGATCTGCGACGACGTGCCGGCCGTGTGCAGGCCGTCGGGCCGGACCGTCCTGAGTGCGGCCAGCCCCTCGAGCGTCGTGTCCCGCAGGCCCTGGTCGGAGTCGACCACGAGGGTCTCGCCGGTGAGCTTGCGCTCCTTGTCGACCTGGGCTGCGGAGAGCGGTGCGATCTCGCGCTTGAAGCGGCCCTCGTTGACGGCGACGCGGGCTTTCTGCTGTGAGGCAAGGCCGAACGCGTCGAGGTCTTCGCGGCTGAGCCCGCGGTTGGCGGCGATCCGGTCGGCCGCGGTGAACTGGTCCGGAAGGTCGATGTCCCACGAGTCCGGCCGGGGGTCTCCGGTGCCGGGAGGGACGTTCGCGCCGAGGGGCACCCGGCTCATCGACTCGACGCCGCAGGCGATGCCGACGTTGATGGTGCCCGCGCGGACCATGTCGTTGACCAGATGGGCCGCCTGCTGGCCGGAGCCGCACTGGGCGTCGATCGAGGTGCCAGCGGTGTGCTGGGGGAGTCCGGCGTGCAGCCAGGCCCGACGAACCATGCCGTTGGACTGCTCACCGGCCTGCGTGACGCAACCGCCGATGACCTGTTCGACGAGTGCCGGGTCGATGCCCGCCCGCTCGAGGACCGTCTTCTGGGCGAAACCGAGCAGCTCGGCAGGATGTACGCCGGCCAACCAGCCACCCCGCTTGCCGAGGGGAGTGCGGACGGCGTCGACGATGACCGGGTTGCCCATGGGAGTCCTCCATCAAGATGGCTACTGAACATCTAAAACTAGAACACGTTCTCGCTGAGCACAACCGCCACGTCGAGCGGTGAGAAACATCCGCCGAAACGTCGTCGGCCCTTCCGAAAGGTACCGAGAGTATGTAACCTCCTTACTAGAACGTGTTCCAGATTTGGGAGGATTACCGTGACCGCTGCACCCGTACTGCCCGAAGGGTTCGACCCGACAGACCCGGGTCTGAACGAAGCAGGCATTCCGTACAAGGAGTTCCTCGAGCTGCGTAGCACCGCCCCGGTGCACTGGATCGAGCAGGCGCCCGAGGCTCGGGCCGGCATGGAGGGTGGCACCGGCTTCTGGGCGCTCACCAAGCATGCCGACGTCTCTGCGGTCTCCAAGAACAGCAAGGACTTCTCGACGGCGGAGAACGGCGCAATCATCCGTTTCCAGCCCGACATGCTGCGCGAGATGGTCGAGTTCCAGCGGGTGATGATCATCAACCAGGACCCGCCGGACCACACCACCACGCGGCGCATCATCTCCCGCGGTTTCACGCCGCGCGCGATCGGTGCGCTCGACGAGATCATGACGACGCGCGCCAAGCAGATCGTCGAGGAAGCGGTCGCCCGCGGCACCGGCAACTTCGTGGAGGAGGTCGCCTGCGAGCTGCCCCTGCAGGCGATCGCCGACCTGCTCGGCGTACCCCAGGAGGACCGGCGCAAGCTGTTCGACTGGTCCAACCAGATGCTGGCGTACGACGACCCGGAGTACTCCGTCGACCCGGACACGGCCGCTGCCGAGATCCTGGGCTACTCGATGGAGATGGCTGCCGACCGCAAGGCCAACCCGCGCGATGACCTGGTCACCAAGCTGGTGCACGCCGACGTCGACGGCCGAGGCCTGACCGACGACGAGTTCGGCTACTTCGTGATCATCCTGACGGTCGCGGGCAACGAGACCACCCGGAACGCCATCACCCACGGGATGAACGCCTTCCTCGAGAATCCCGACCAGTGGGAGCTCTGGAAGAAGGAGCGCCCGGCCACGATGGTCGACGAGGTGATCCGCTGGGCGACACCCGTGAGCGCCTTCCAGCGCACCGCGCTGAACGACGTCGAGGTCGGCGGTGTCCCGGTCAAGAAGGGCCAGCGTGTCGGGCTCTTCTACGCAAGCGCGAACTACGACACCGACGTGTTCAAGGACCCGCACACGTTCGACATCACCCGTGACCCGAACCCGCATGTGGCGTTCGGCGGTCACGGCGCGCACTACTGCATCGGCGCCAACCTGGCCCGCCAGGAAGTCAACCTGATGTTCAACGCCCTTGCCGACTACGCCCCGGACATCACCAAGACCGGGGACGTACGCCGACTGCGCAGCGGCTGGATCAACGGCATCAAGGACCTTCCGGTCAAGTACGCCTAGTCTCGACAAGCTCGACCACCGAGGCAAGCCAGAAGGCCCCGATCACCTCGTGATCGGGGCCTTCTGTCGTGTCCGCTAGCTGTGTTTGTCGGCCACCCTCGGTGCAGAACTCAGGCAGGCTTCTGCGCGCCGACAACCCACATTGCGAAGAACTGGGAACCGCCGCCGTAGGCGTGTCCGAGTGCGCGGCTCGCGCCGTCGACCTGGTGCTCGCCGGCCTCACCCATCACCTGCAGCGCGGCCTCGGCGAAGCGGAGCATGCCAGAGGCTCCGATCGGGTTGGAGGACAGCACGCCGCCGCTCATGTTCACCGGGAGCTGGCCACCGATCGCGGTGGCTCCCGACTCGGTGAGCTTCCAGCCCTCGCCCTCGGCGGCGAAGCCGAGGTTCTCCATCCACATCGGCTCGAACCACGAGAACGGCACGTAGACCTCCGCGCAGTCGATCTCCTCGAGGGGGTTCGTGATGCCGGCCTGCTTCCAGAGCGCGGCAGCGGCTGCCCGGCCGGCGTGCGGGTTCACCTGGTCGCGTTCGGCAGCCGTGGTCGGCTCCGAACGCATCTGGGTCCCGTGGATCCAGGCCGGGTTCTTGACGTCCGACGCGTCGACCACGGCTTCGCTGGCGATGACCATTGCGCAGGCGCCGTCCGACGACGGGCAGGTCTCGTCGTACCGGATCGGGTCCCAGAGCATCTGGGACGCGAGGACGGTCTCGACGGTCGTGCCCTCGTTGTGCAGGTGCGCGTAGGGGTTCTTCAGCGCGTTCTGGCGGTCCTTTGCAGCGACCATCGCGCCGATGTGACCGGGTGCGCCCGAACGCCGGATGTAGGACCGGACGTGCGGGGCGAAGTAGCCGCCCGCGCCGGCGTGCACTGGCATGATGAACGGCACCGGCACCGAGAGCGCCCACATCGCGTTGGACTCGGACTGCTTCTCGAAGGCGACGGTGAGCACGCGGTCGTGCACACCGGCCTGGACCAGGGAGGCCGCGACGATGGCCGTCGTACCACCCACGGAGCCGGCCGTGTGCACGCGCAGCAACGGCTTGCCCACCGCGCCGAGTGCCTCGGCGAGGTAGAGCTCCGGCATCATCACGCCCTCGAACAGGTCTGGTGCCTTGCCGATGACCACCGCGTCGATGTCGTCGAAGGTCAGCCCGGCATCCTCGAGAGCGCGGTCGATGGCTTCGCGGCAGAGTCCGGCGATCGACACGTCCTCGCGCTTCGCACGGTGATGGGTCTGGCCGACGCCGATCACGGCGGCCAGCGTCTTGCGGTGGTTGAGCCCGTCGATACCAGCCATCTCAGCGGCCCTCCATCACACAGACGAGATTCTGTTGCAGTGCCGGCCCGGAGGTGGCATGGCCGAGCGCCTTGTCGGACTCGCCGGCCCAGATCCGCTTGGCTGCCTCGCCGATCCGGATCAGACCAGCGGAGAACATCGGGTTGGCGCCCAGGGCGCCACCCGACGGGTTGATCCTGGTGTTCTCGGACAGGCCGAGCTCCTCGCGGAGGATCAGCTCCTGGTGCGAGAACGGAGCGTGCAGCTCGGCGAGGTCGACGCCGGCGCTGCCGGCCGCCTTGCCCGCTGCAGCGGCACTCGGGGAGCGGGTCAGGTCGCGGGCGCCCAGGTGGAGCGGGTCCACCCGGTGCTCGATCCCGGTGATCCAGGCCGGCCTCGTGGACGCCTCGCCGGCCCGTTCGGAGGCGGCGAGCACGATCGCGGCGGCGCCGTCGTTGACCGGTGCGCAGTCGGAGCGTCGCAGCGGGTCGGCGTACAGCTCCTCGGCGAGTACGTCGTCAACCGACATCGCGCCCTTCAGCACGGCGTACTCGTTGTCGAGCGAGCTGGTCCGCGAGTGTGCGACCACTGCTGCCATCGCCCTCGCGTCCCAGCGACCGTGTTCGATCCCGAGTCGGGCCTGCATGCCGGCGATCGACACGGTGTCGGGCCAGAGTGGGGTCATCGTGTAGGGGTCGAGCTGCAGCGCCAGCGTCCGGCGGAGGACTCCCGCTGAGGCCTTGCCGAAGCCGTAGACCAGGGCCGTGTCGACCTCACCGGTCTGGATCTTGATCCACGCCTCGTAGAGCGCCCAGGCGGCGTCCATCTCGACGTGGGACTCCATCACCGGAGGCAGCGCGCCGATCGCGTCGACGGCCGTGACGAACGAGAACGACCGCCCGGCCAGGTAGTCGCTCGAGCCGGAGCACCAGAAGCCGATGTCGTCCTTGGTCCAGCCGGTCTGCTCGAAGAGCTCGGCAAAGATCGGCACGAGCAGCTCGACGCAGGTGGGCGAGCCCTCGAACTCCTTCATCTGTCGCTGGGCGAACCCGACGACCGCTACGTCCCGCATCAGAGGTGCTGCTTGTAGGTGTCGTAGTCGGCGTCCGGTTCACCGGTCGGCTCGAAATGGCTGATGTTCTCGATGGTCGTACCCCACTCGTCTCGTGGTTTCCAGACTGCCTTGACTCGCATGCCCATCCGCACCTCCGCGGCATCGACGCCGAGGATCAGGTGCAGGAAGCCGATGTCCGCACCGTCGAGCAGGACGTACGCCGAGACGTACGGCGGGACGATCTTCTGACCCAGGAAGGGCACGTTCACGATGCAGAACGTCGTCAGGGTGCCCTTGTCGGGCAGCTCGATCTCGTCGGTCGTCGGCACCCCGTCGACCGGACAGGCACCGCGCGGCGGGACGTAGACCTTCTCGCACTTCGGGCAGCGCTGGCCGAGGATCTTGCCCTCCGCGAGGCCGCGGAAGAACTTCGACTCCTCCGGGGAGGCCGCGTAGTCATAGGCGAGGTTGACCGGGGTGATCAGGGTCGTCACGGCGCCCTCGGTGATCGAGCTTCCCTCGGTGCTCGAGCTTGTCGAGACCACCTCCGATGCACCGACCGGCACGAAGCAGGCGATGTCGGTGATCGCGCCCCTGGTCTCCGCGGCCCACTGGACCTTGACCCGGAGTCCGGTCTCCATCGCAGCGGGGGAGTCGACCGCAACAGCATGCAGCAGCGGCACGTCGGCACCATCGAGAAGGATCAGCGCAAAGGCGAACGGCACCGAGAGCGGCTGGTCGTCGACCGGCTCCGAGACCCAGGCCCAGGTCTGCACGACACCTTCGTCACCGACCGGGACCAGCTCGGTGACCGGCTGGTGTGTGCTGCCGTCGTACTCCGGAGGCGGTACGGCGACTTGTCCGTCGCTGAGCACGCCACCGAGGATGCGACGATCACGGAGACCCGTCATGAACTGGGAGAGCACCGGGCCGAGTGACCGGGTGTAGTCGAAGTCGACTCTCATGGGTGCATGGAGAGTGCGAATTGCTGGATCTGATGCGATGCCGGTCATGGCTCAGAAGTGAAACACGTTCTAGTCTTGGTCGCAAGGACCGAAGAGGCCCAAACCTTCGAAACGGAGTGTGGACATGAAGCTCGGACTGCAGTTGGGCTACTGGGGCGCACAGCCGCCGACGAATACGAGCGACCTGGTGGCTGCCGCGGAGGCTGCCGGGTTCGACGCGGTGTTCACGGCCGAGGCGTGGGGCTCCGATGCCTTCACCCCGCTGGCCTGGTGGGGTCGGGAGACCACCCGCATCAAGCTCGGTACCTCGATCGTGCAGATGTCCGGGCGCTCCCCGACCTCGATCGCGATGCACGCCCTGACACTCGACCATCTCTCCAGCGGCCGGATGATCCTGGGCATGGGCGTCAGCGGTCCGCAGGTGGTCGAGGGCTGGTACGGCCAGCCGTTCGGCAAGCCGCTTGCGCGCACCCGCGAGGTCGTCGACATCATCCGTCAGGTCCTTGCCAGGGAGGCGCCGGTCACCAACGACGGACCGCACTATCCCCTTCCCTACAACGGTCCTGGGGGTGTCGGTCTCGGCAAGCCGCTCAAGTCGATCGTGCATCCGCTGCGATCCGACATCCCGATCTGGCTGGGTGCCGAAGGTCCCAAGAACGTTGCCCAGACGGCCGAGATCGCGGACGGCTGGCTGCCGATCTTCTTCTCGCCCGGAGCCGCCTCGATGTACCAGCCCTGGCTCGACGAAGGGTTTGCCCGGCCAGGTGCGCGGCACACCCGCGAGACGTTCGAGATCGCGGCGACCTGCCACCTCCAGATCACTGACGACGCCGAGTCGGTGATCAATGGGATGAAGCCGTTCGTCGCGCTCTACATGGGCGGCATGGGCGCAAAGGACCAGAACTTCCACAAGCAGGTCTTCGAGCGGATGGGGTACGCCGACGTGGCCAACGAGGTCCAGGAGCTCTACCTCGCGGGCCGCAAGGACGAGGCGACCGCGCGTGTCCCCGACAAGCTCGTCGATGAGCTGCACATCATCGGCGACAGGGCGAAGGTGCGGGACCGGGTCCAGGAGTGGGAGGCCAACGGTGTGTCGACGTTGTTGCTCAGCAGCCGCTCACCGGAGGAGATCAACGAGGTTGCCGAGCTGCTCGCCTGATCCGGGAGCGCGGAAGGTTCCCGGTGGCGGCGGGAACCAGCGCCCTGGTGGCCGGGACGCTCCGCGTTCGACCATCGTCCGCAAGGCATCGGGCAGCTGTTGCCCGCGATGCGGAAGGTGGTGATCGACATGTTGCTCGTTGTGGGTGGGACGGGAGAGCTGGGGGGCCGGGTGGTCCGACTCCTGTGTGAGCAGGGAAACGATGTCCGATGTCTGGTCCGCAGGGACACCGAGGACGCCGGACTTCGGGCGCTGGGCGTCAGTGTGGTTCACGGTGACCTCACCGAGCCCCTGGGCCTGGCCGCTGCGTGCGAGGGAGCTCAGACGGTCATCGCCACCGCGACCGTCATCGCCCGCAGGCTCGCCGGAACACGCAAGCCATCGATTCGCGAAGCCGACGAGGTCGGGATGCGGTCCCTCGTGGAGGAAGCCGAGTCCGCAGGGGTCGAGCGGTTCGTCTACCTCTCCTTCGCCGGCGCGGATGCCGCACTCGGAACCCCACTCGAACGCGCCAAGGTGGCGACCGAGCGCCTGCTGAGCAGGTCCTCCATGCGGTCGGTCGTAGTGCGCCCGGACGCCTTCCAGGAGATCCACCTCGCACCGTTGGGCCGCTTCGACATGGCTGCGGGCGAGGTGGCGGTCTTCGGCAGGGGAGACAGCCGCCGCCGCTGGGTCAGCACCGACGACGTCGCGGCGTTCGTCGCCAGGGTTGCGGTGGAGCCCGATCCGCCCGCGGTGATCGAGTTCGGCGGCCCCGAGGCGATCAGTCGAAACGAGGCAGTCGCTCTCGCGGAGGCGCTCACCAGCCGCCGGATGAAGGTCTCGCGGATGCCCCGGCCCCTTGTCCGGCTCGGAATTCGGCTGCTGAACAGGCCGAACGACGCACTGGCTTCTGTCTTCGGCGCCGGCCTTCTCCAGGACCTGCACGAGGCGCGCTGGGACGACGGGCCGCTGCAGGAGCGCGGGATCAAGGCTAAGTCGGCCAGCGACTACCTCCGTGAGCAGGCGCGACAGCTGACCCGGATTCAGGAGACGCGCTGACGGGGATGATTGCCTGTTTCTGTAACACGTTCTAGTCTCGCTGCATGACCGAACCCGCGCAGTCCATGCCCGCCAGCGACACCCTGCGCGTAGGGACGCACAACGGCCACCTGATGGTCGCGGCGCTGAAGCGGCACCGGAAGAAACCGGTGATGTTCCTCGGCGACACCACCTTGACCGGTGGCGAGACCGAGGCCCGGATCAGCCAGTACGTGCAGGCCTTCGAGGCGCTGGGTGCCGGCCAGGGGACTGCCGCCGCGCTGCTCGCGCTGAACCGTCCCGAGGTCCTGTTCATCCTCGGCGCCGGTCAGACCCAGGGCTACCGGCGTACGTCGTTGCATCCGCTCGGCTCGCTGGACGACCACGCCTATGTGCTCAACGACGCGGGGATCACGACGCTGATCATCGACCCGGTGCCGATGTTCATCGAGCGTGCCCTCGGGCTCCTCGAGAGGGTCCCGGCCCTCGAGCAGGTGCTCACGATCGGGCCGGTCCCGGACGAGCTGGCCCACATCGGCAAGGACCTCTCGGCGACGGCCGCCACGTTCGAGCCGAAGCCGCTCGAGGCAGTGCTGCTGCGGCCCGACCACATCGTGTCGATCACCTACACCGGTGGCACCACCGGGAAGCCCAAGGGCGTCGTCGGCACGTCCCAGGCGATGTCCACGATGACCCAGGTCCAGCTCGCCGAGTGGGAGTGGCCGGAGTCGCCACGCTTCCTGATGTGCACGCCGCTCTCGCACGCCGGCGCGGCGTTCTTCGTGCCGACCGTGATCAAGGGTGGTTCGCTCTTCGTGCTCGCGAAGTTCGACCCGGCAGAGGTGCTCCGGACGATCGAGGAGCAGAAGATCACGGCCACGATGCTGGTGCCGTCCATGCTCTACGCATTGATGGACCACCCCGACTCCAAGACCCGTGACCTGTCCTCGCTGGAGACGGTCTACTACGGCGCTTCCGCGATCAACCCGGTCCGACTGGCCGAGGCGATCGAGCGGTTCGGTCCGATCTTCGCGCAGTACTACGGCCAGTCCGAGGCGCCGATGGTGATCAGCTACCTGGCGAAGGGTGACCACGACCAGGCCCGGCTCTCCTCGTGCGGCCGGCCGTCGGCGCTGCTGCGGACGGCTCTGCTCGGCGAGGACGGCAAGCCGGTCGCAGTCGGCGAGCCGGGCGAGATCTGTGTCGCCGGCCCGCTGCTCGCAGGTGGCTACTGGAATCTCCCGGACGCAACGGCCGAGACGTTTCGGGACGGTTGGATGCACACCGGCGATGTCGCTCGTGAGGACGAGGACGGTTTCTGGTTCATCGTCGACCGCACCAAGGACATGATCGTCACCGGCGGCTTCAACGTGTTCCCGCGCGAGGTCGAGGATGTCGTTGCCGAGCACCCGTCGGTCGCACAGGTCGGCGTGATCGGCGTACCCGACGAGAAGTGGGGTGAGGCGGTCACCGCGATCGTCGTGCTCCGTGCCGACGCTCCCCGCGACGACGCATCCATCGCCACGATGACCGCCGAGATCCAGGCTGCGGTGAAGGACCGCAAGGGTGCGGTGCAGTCACCGAAACAGGTGATCATCGCTGATGCGCTTCCCCTTACGGGCTTGGGAAAGCCGGACAAGAAGGCGCTGCGCGCGACCTACTGGCAGGGTCACGACCGGTCGGTCTGAGATGGACCAGACCGAGCTGGCGCGGCTGCTGCCGGAGTACCTGCTCTGCGGGCACCTGATCGACCGCGCCGGGATGCCGTACGCGATCGAGGCCTTCGGGCGCGAAGGCATGGCCGAGGTCGCCATCGAGGAATGGATGGCGGCCAGCCCGATCTACACACGACGGATGCGCGCCGCCCTGGGCCTGACCGGCGACGGAGTGACGGACATGTTCCGCTGTCTGCAGATCGACGTCGGAGCGCCGCCCCAGTTCATGGACTTCCGCTTCACGGTGCACGACGAGCAGCACGGTCAGTTCGAGCTCGCGCACTGCGGCGCGCTGATGGACGTCGAGCCGATGGGCGAGGAGTTCGTCTCCTCGATGTGCCACGACATCGAGGACCCGACGTTCGACGCGACCGCGATCGCGACCAACCCGCGTGCCCGGATCCGGCCGATCCACCGACCGCCGCGGATGCCCGCCGACCGGCACCCGCACTGCGGCTGGACGGTCACGATCGACCCCGACGTCGAGGAGCTGCCGTTTCCGGCCGAAGCCGTTGCCCTGCAGGGATCCGAGGCCGCCGGCATCGCGTTGCCGACAGCGGCGGCGACTGCGTCAGAGCTCCTTGCCGACATCGACTTCACCGCGATGCCGGCCGAGCTGTTGACCGTGCTCGCTGCCGAGGTCGCACTGCAGTGGCACCTGATCGGGCTGGGATTCCTCCAGGCCGTGCGCGCGCGAACCAACCCGGAGAATGCCCGCCAGTTGGGCCTGCGCCAGGTCACCGGCGTTGCCGGCCTGACGTCGGAACGGCTCCGAGCCGCCTTCGAGCTCCCTGATGTCGAGTCCGTCCTGGCGATCCATCCGGTGTTGCTGCCGACGGCCTACACCGGCGTGTCCTTGGACCGTGACACGCTTCGGATCCCTCGCGACAGCCCCGCGGTGCGAGATGGCGGCTGGCTCTCCCTGGTCGACTCCGACCACCTGGCTCCGCTCAATGCCATGGTTCGCGGCATCGGCGAGACCCTGGTGGTCGAGGTCGTCCAGGATGACGAAGACGCTCTCGTCGTACGCGTCGTCGACACCGGCACGACCCAGCCTGAGGCGGACCCTGTGCAGCTTGCGAAGCTCAGCACCGGAGCAGGCTTCGCCTTCCAGCCAAGGCGAAGCCTGCCGCTGATGGTTCTCTGACCTCAGGTGCCTTCCTGGACCGGGTAGATCTCGTCGGCCACCAGGCCGTGGGCCTCGCGGTGCACGGTGTTGGCGGCGTCGGCCGAGGGGGCGTCGACCAGGCAGAAGATCTTGCCCTCTGCCTCGTTGACCCAGTAGCGCAGGTACTGCACGTCGTGACTGTCCTGGGTCTGCAGGTCGGCCTGGTGGGCCTTGGCAACGTCATCGGTGGAGACACCACCGGCGAGCGTGTGGACATCCATGAAGAGGGGCATCGGAACAGCCTTTCCTGGCGAGGGGATGCGCTCGGTCGAGCACACCCATCACGCTAGGAAGGCGAGAGTTGCAGCGAATCGGTGCCTGGTGCCCAGGTTTCGCCCGGGCGGTGCCTACTTGCGGATCGACACGCTCGCGGTCGCCTTCGACGCCTCTGCTCGTGATGCGACTCCGAGCTTTGCGAGCACCGCTGCGACATGGTGGTCCACGGTCCGCTCGGAGATGAACAGCCGTTCCGCGATCTCCTTGTTGGAGATCCGCTCCCGGACGAGTTCGAGCACCTCTGCCTCTCGGGCGGTCAGCCCGTGCGGATGCGCCCGGGTCGTCGTACGTGCGCCACGCGGTGGTCGCTCGCCGGCCTCACGCAGGGCCTGGCGAGCGAGCGCAGTCGCAGGAACCGCCCCGAGGTCGGAGAAGATCTGGTGGGCGCGCTTCAGGGCCTCAGGACTGCCGGAGAAGAACAGCGCCGACGCCTCATCGAACGGGCAGCCCAGCGCCCGCCAGGCGTCGGCTGCGCCGAGGTTGTCGCCGGCGAGCTCGAGGCCGTAGGGCGGCGGCACGGTGCCAAGCTCGCGGTCCAGACGCCCGATCCGTTGCAGCCAGACGGCGAATGCGCCTCGATGCCAGGGGTCCTGGAGCTCACCGCGGTCGAGTACGCCGATCATGGCCTCGTCGACGAGGCCGCCGTCCCCGGTGAGCCAGGCGACCTGTGCGTGAGCTGCCGCGATCTGGATGATCCACTCGGCGTCGCCGCTGGCGTCACCGAGAACCCGTGCCTCGCGGAGGTGGCCGAGAGCGGCGGGCTCGCCCTGCCTGGCGAGGGACAGCGCGAGCGGGATCAGCAGGTGCATGCGATTGATCGCTGACATCTCCTCAGCGAGAGTCCTGGTGCTGAGTTCAATCGCCTCGGCGAGCTGTCCCCTGCGCATCAACACGATTGCCCGGGAACCCCGCAGACAGATCGTGTAGACGTTCAGGTCGTTGTCGCGACCAGCGGCCATGCCCTCGGTGAAGCACCACTCATAGTCCTTCTCGCGCAGGTGGCCGACGGCGGCCTCGTAGAGGTTGACGTAGCCGTGTGTGACCGCCGGGGCGGATCCGACGTCAGCCGCGATGCGGAGTGACTGCTCCATCTCCGTCCAGCCTTCGTCACCCAGGTTGAACTTCTGGTAGCCGATCGTCGCGAGCGCACGTGCTCGAAGCGGACCGTCTCCGTGGTGTTCCGCGAGTGCGAGGCCCGTGGTGGCAAGCCTCAGCGACTCCGCCGGGTCATCGAGCCATCCGGCGGCGTACGACGTCAGCGCCCAGCCCTTCTCCAAGGAGTCGGGAGCGCCGGCCATCAGCTGAAACGACTCGTCGGACGCCCGCTGGGCTTCGTCGCCCCGGCAGAGTCGCCAGAGGCAGGATGCCTGGGCACGCAGGTTCTTGCTGACGGCCTCCGGATCACCGAGCTGACGGCGGAGACCGAGCGCCGCCTCGCGGTGGATGCTCGCCTCCTCCCAGCGATCTCGCAGGGACAGGGACTCGGAGAGTCCCTCGAGGAGGGTGGCCCGGGTTTCGACGTCGGCCTCCTCGGCGAACCGGAGCGCGCGCTCGTACTGAGCGATCGCCTCACGATGCGAGGAGAGCTGTGCCGCCTTGCGCGCAGCGATGGACGCGTGGCGCACCGCGGCAGCGCGGCTGTTGGCGCCATCGGCGTGAAACGCGAGACGCGCGTGGTCGCTGGCTCCCGGCCCGCTCTGGATCAGCCTGAGAGCCGCCGCGTGCAGCTGGGTACGCCGATGATCAGGAATGGAGTACTCCACTGCCTGTCGGCTCAGCTCATGCCGGAAACCGTAGTGGCCAGTCGTGCCGACCAGCGCGCCAGCGGTGAGGCACTCGTCGAGGACCGCGGGGTCCACGTCTCCGACGGCGGCCAGCAGCTCCAGCGCGCTGGGTCGCCCGAGGACCGCGGCTGCCTGCAGCATCGTCTGCGCAGCCTCGGACAGCGTTGCCGCGCGGGCCGTCACCACGTCGGCGACGTTCTGTGGCACTTCATCCAGGCCGGCGGCCAGGACCTCGGTGAGGTAGAAGGGGTTGCCTCCGGTCAGCTCGTGGAGTCGCTCGGCCTCGAAGCCGTCACCGGCAGCAAGACGCCGTACGCCGTCGGCCGAGAGCGGCAGCAGGGAGAGCCGGCTGGTCGACCGGTGCGTCACGATCTGGGCGATGGCGGTCCGCAGTGCGCTGTCGGCGAGCAGGCCGTCGTCGCGGTAGCTCACGATCACCAGCGTCCGCGTCTTACCGATCCGGCGAGCGAGATGGAGCAACCAGTCGAGCGTGGACTCGTCCGACCAGTGCAGGTCCTCCACGACGACCGCCGTCGGCTGATCGGACGACTCGAGCTCGTCGAGGAAGGCGGCGAAGATCGCCCGACGATCGGCGTCTGACCGACACAGCTCGAGCAGGGGACCACCGATGTCCTGGGCGATCTCGTAGAGAGGTGCGAGCGGGTGTGGCGTGAAGCTTCCGTCACACGCTCCCCAGAGCCAGCGCAGTTCGCCGTGCAGCTCACGGAAGGTGTCGATCAAGGAGGTCTTGCCGATCCCGTGCTCGCCAGTGACCATCACGAAACGGCCGTGGCCATCCACCGCCTCCGCCGCATACTCGGTCAGCGCCTCGAGGAAACGTTCTCGTTCGAGCAGTTCCACGTCGTGAAGTCTAGGTCCGTTATCACCGCAAATGAGAAAGTGGATCCGTGACTCAGCTGAACCCGGTGGGGCGCGACTTCGATGTGGACGCCCGCACCCTGGTGCGGCTGGTGCGGATCGGCCGGGATCTGAGGTTCCTGTGGCGGTTCGCGCTGTTCGGCTGCCTGTTGTGGGGAGCGTTCGTCCTCACTGTCGAGAGGTCCACACCGGAAGGATCCGCGCAATGGGACCGCGTCGACGCTGACGCCTCGCCCGGGTTCATCATCCTGCTCGTGGTGGCGGGTCTGGCTCTTGCCGCCCAGACCGCGCTGCGGGTCGTCGGCCGCGCCGGCAAGGCCGCTGCGCTGATCGTGCCGGAGATCGGGCCGGCCGCCCCACTGAACGTCGTGAGTGGCGGTGACGCGGTCGCCGGTCTGCTCCCGGCGCTCCGGAGGACCGGCTACGTCGGGTTCGGGGTGCTCACCGCTTTCCTGGTCTTCACCGGGATGGTCGCTGCGACTGCTGTCAACGTGTGGCCGACGTACGAAGGCAACCACGGGCGGGGTGGCCACGTGGTGACCATCGGCAAGGACGCGACGTTCACCAGCTACACCCAACCGGTCTCCGGCCGCGGTGGCGGCGGGACCATCTATCGGTTGCAGACCAGTGATGGCGCAGCCGACGCCGAGGGCAACACCCCCCACGAGGGGCAGCGGTGGACCGTGGTCAACGACCCGCTCGGGGGCGACGACAGCGCCTACCTGGTCGGCGGGCACGCCTACGTGACGGTGGCCTTGCTCGGTCTGGCCTTTCTGCTGCTCGACGCCGGCATCGCGTACTACGCCTGGTTCGGGATCATCTCCGAGCGGCGTCGCAGGAGGGAACGCGGGAACATCTCACTCGACGACTCCCTCAGCCGGCTGACGGCCGGCTCGCGGTCGACGTTGACCATCGGCAAGGAGACCGTCGGGTACGGCGGACGCAAGCTGCCGCCGCTGACCATCGTGGTCGGCGCGAGCTAGGACCCGGTGAATCGAGGCTTCCGCTTCTCGGCGAACGCGCGGGGGCCTTCCTTCGCGTCGTTGGAGGCGAAGACGGCGGCACCGACGCGGGCGTCGTCCTTCCAGCAGTCGTTCTCGTGCTTGCCCTCGCTGTCGCGGATGGTCTTCAGCACGGCCTGCACCGCGACCGGCCCGTTGGCACTGATCACGGCCGCGATCTCGTGCGCCTTCTCGAGGGCGGACCCGTCGGGCACGACGTGGCCGATCAGCCCATAGGACAGCGCCTCGGCAGCGGTGATGTGCCGGCCGGTGAGCAGGAGCTCGGCGGCGACCGTGTACGGAATCTGGCGGGGGAGCCGTACCGCGGACCCGCCGAGCGGATAGAGGCCCCACTTCGGCTCCGAGACCCCGAACCGAGCGGACTCGCCCGCGACCCGGATGTCGGTGGCCTGCAGGATCTCGGTGCCCCCGGCGATGGCGGGTCCCTCGACCGCCGCGATGAGGGGCTTGGTCAGGCGGAAACCCTTGAGCAGCGACTTGATGTAGGCCGGGTCGAACGCTCCGGACTCGAAGCTGTCGGACGGTGCGGACTTCGACATCGCCTTCAGGTCCGCCCCGGCGCAGAAGTAGCCGCCCGCTCCCGTCAGGATCACCACGCGTACGTCGACATCGGAGTTCACCCGGTCCCAGGCGTCGGACATGATCGCGAGCATCTCGCCGGACAACGCGTTGCGCGCCGTCGGGCGGTTCATCGTGACGACCAGGGTGTGGCCCTCGAGCTCGACCAGGCAGTGGGGTGATTCAGCGGCTTCAGACATGCGTTTCAGCCTAGCCAAGAACGAGAACGTGTTCTAGTCTCGGGCGCGTGGCCCTGAATATTGCTGACCTTTTCGAGCACGCCGTCGACGCTGCGCCAGAGAAACCTGCCGTCAAGGTGGGCGACCGGGTGATCAGCTATGCCGAGCTCGAGACCGAGTCCAATCGTCTCGCTCACTATCTGACCGCACAGGGCGTGCAGCCCGGTGACCATGTCGCCGTCTACGCCAAGAACAGCATCGAACACGTTGTCGCGGTTCTCGCGGTGGTCAAGATCCGTGCCGTCAACATCAACGTCAACTACCGCTACGTCGAGGGCGAGCTGAACTACCTCTTCGAGAACGCCGACGTGGTGGCCCTGATCCACGAGCGCTCCTATGCGCCCCTGGTCGCGAAGTGCGTTGCCAAGCACGAGAAGCTGAAGACGATCGTGGTGATACCGGACGTGATCGAGCCCGACGGCACCGAGGACGTCTCGTCGTACGGCGGCGTGCTGCTCGAGGACGCGGTCGCGGACCAGAGCGCGGAGCGTGACTTCGGTCCGCGAAGCGCCGACGACCTGCACATCATCTACACCGGCGGCACCACCGGGTTCCCCAAGGGCGTGATGTGGCGGCACGAAGACTTCTGGAGGGTGCTCGGCGGCGGCATCGACTTCTACACCGGTGCGCCGCTGGAGGAGTTCGACCAGTCCGAGCAGGCGAAGCAGGACGGCCGGATGGTCACCTTCCCGCTCAGCCCGCTGATGCACGGCGGTGCCCAGGCCGGCCTGTTGATGCACCTGTTCGCCGGTCACCTGACGATCCTCGAGCCGAAGTTCGATGCCCAGCGCACCTGGGAGATCATCGAGGCCAACAAGGTCCAGCTGATCTTCATGACGGGTGACGCGATGGCGCGACCGCTGATCGAGGAGTTCGAGCGCAAGGCCGAAACCGGAACGGCGTACGACGGCACGAGCCTGTTCGCGATCTCCAGCAGTGCCGCGATCTTCAGCCCTCCCATCAAGGAGCGCTGGATGGCCGCGTTCCCGAACAGCGTCTTCACCGACTCGGTGGGCGCTTCGGAGACCGGGTTCCAGGGCATGGGCCTGCAGGACAAGAACGCGATCAGCAGCGACGGCCCGGTGATCGGTCTCGGGCCCAACAGTGTCGTCCTCGACGACGAGAACAACGTCCTCGACATGGCCACGAACGTCGGTGTGGTGGGTCGTCTCGCCCGGGGTGGTTCGGTGCCGGTGGGCTACTACCGGGACCCGGAGAAGTCGGCAGCGACCTTCCTCGTGGTCGACGGTGAGCGGTTCTCGGTGCCCGGCGACTTCGCCAGGATCGAGACCGACAGCCGGGTCACGCTCCTGGGTCGCGGCTCGAACTGCGTGAACACCGGTGGCGAGAAGGTCTACCCCGAAGAGGTGGAGATGGCGATCAAGGCGCACCCTGCCGTCTACGACTGCCTCGTCGTCGGCATCCCGGACGAGAAGTACGGCCAGGCCGTGGCGGCCGTCGTCCAGCCACGTGAGAACGCGACCGTGGTCCTCGAGGAGCTGCGTGACTTCCTGCGGCCGTCGCTGTCGGGGTACAAGCTGCCGCGCGCACTCACGATCGTGGCGGAGATCCCGCGCAACGCGACAGGCAAGGCGCAGTACCCACGTGCCAAGGAGCTCGCGATGGAGACCAAGGCCAACGAAGAGCGAGCGCTCGCCTGATGCGCACCGACCTGTGCGAGATGTTCGGGATCGAGTACCCGATCTTTGCGTTCACCCCGTCCGAGCACGTTGCCGCGGCTGTGTCCAAGGCCGGCGGCCTAGGTGTGCTCGGTTGCGTCCGCTTCAACGACGCCGACGAGCTGGACACGACACTGACCTGGCTCGACGAGAACACCGACGGCAAGCCGTACGGCGTCGACGTCGTGATGCCGATGAAGATCCCCACCGAGGGCAAGGCCGTCGACCTCGCCGAGCTGATTCCCCAAGGACACAAGGACTTCGTGGCCGAGACGCTGCGCAAGCTGGGTGTCCCGCCGCTGCCCGACGAGGAGGGTGAAGGCCGTGAGGGCGTGCTCGGCTGGCTGCACTCTGTCGCCCGCTCCCACGTCGACATCGCGCTGAAGCACCGGCCCGTGCTGATCGCCAACGCGCTCGGCTCGCCTCCGGTCGACGTCATCGAGCAGGCCCATGCTGCCGGGGTGAAGGTCGCCGCTCTGGCCGGCGCCGCCAAGCACGCGCTCTCCCACGTCGCCAACGGCGTGGACATCATCATCGCCCAGGGCTACGAGGCCGGCGGCCACACCGGAGAGATCGCCAGCATGGTGCTCACTCCGGAGGTCGTGGATGCCGTCGGGCCCGACGTACCCGTGCTCGGGGCTGGTGGCATCGGCTCCGGTCGGCAGATCGCCGCGTCGCTCGCACTCGGTGCGCAAGGCGTCTGGACCGGCTCGATCTGGCTGACCGTCGCGGAGTACGACCTCACCGGAGGCACCGGCATTCGACAGGGCCTGTTGCGGGCCGGGTCCTCGGACACCGTTCGGACCCGGGTCTACACCGGCAAGCCGGCCCGGTTGCTGAAGACCAAGTGGACCGAGGCCTGGACCGCGGAGGATGCCCCGACACCGTTGCCGATGCCGCTGCAGAACCTGCTGGTCGCCAATGCCCACAACCGGATGAACGTCGGCGACGACCCGGACACCGTCTCGATGCCGGTCGGGCAGATCGTCGGCCGAATGAACGAGGTACGCCCGGTGGCTGACGTGATCGCCGACCTGATCAGCGAGTACGACGAAGCGGTGGCCCGGCTCGAGACGTTCAAGGGCTGACCGGTCCGCCGATGACGGTCCTGCCAGCACGTCACCGTTCCGAATGGCTCCGCCTCGGCCTGATCGTCACGATCTGCGCCACCATCGGCGTACTGCTGATCTGGCCCGGCTCGTCCGAAGGCGCGGAGGCGGCCTTTCCGAAGGCGCTGGCCAAGCCGCACTGCGGCCCGGGCGCCCACCCGGAGACCAGCATCGACGGACGGGTGCCGCTGGCGGACTTCCGGTCGGGCCGAGCGGCGAAGGGCTATCGCTGCAACACGGTCCAGGTCTCCCATCAGGGTGCCTCAGGTGGCTTCAAGGTGATCCGCTACACCGACGTTCACGGCAACACCTGCGCGTACTACGACTCGACCCTGACCCTGCCGAAGGACGTCCTGGCCAACCTGATCTCCGGAGACGGCCTTGGCGTTGTGGTGCTCGACATGAACGACCCCAGGCATCCGCGCAAGACGGCCAACCTGACCACGCCCGCCATGCTCAGCCCGCACGAGTCGCTGCTGCTCAACACCCGCCGCGGCCTGCTGGCGGCGGACATGGGCACCGCCGCGACCGCTCCGGGATTCTTCGACATCTACGACGTCCACAACGACTGCCGGCACCCTCAACTGATGTCGAGCACGCTGTCCGCCATCCTGGGACACGAGAGCGGGTTCGCACCTGACGGCAAGACGTTCTACGCCTCGAGCGCGACCGCCAGCCTGGTCGCGATCGACGTCACGAACCCGCGCCAGCCGCGGACGATCTTCACCCAGTTCGGCGTGCAGTACCACGGGCTCCGGCTCTCCGACGACGGCCGGACGATGTACGTCGCGAACATCGGCACCGTCGGACTCGGCGGCATCACCGACGGTGGGCTCCGGATCCTGGACGTCAGTCAGATCCAGGACCGCACACCCAATCCGAGCGTGCCGGTGCGGTCCTCGCTGAGCTGGCGGGAGGTGTCGATCCCGCAGGTCGCGGAGCCGTTCACCCGCAACGGCCATCACTACGTGTTCGAGGTCGACGAGTTCGTCGACCTGTTCACCCTCAAGGGACTGTCCAACCTCAACCAGGCAAGCGTCGGGGCTGCCCGGATCATCGACGTCCAGGATCCCCGGCATCCCCGGGTGGTCTCCAACATCCGGCTGCGGGTGCAACAGCCCGACGCTCGCCGTGGAGCCGAGAAGGACGACCCCGGTGCCTGGTTCCCAGCGCAGGGGTACGCCGCGCACTACTGCTCGATGCCGACGCGCACCAACCCGAACCTCGCCGCCTGCTCGATGATCCTCTCGGGTCTGCGGGTCTTCGACATCCGTGACGTCAAGCACCCTCGCGAGGTGGCCTACTTCAACAAGCCGCTGGTGTCGAGCACCCGACTGACGATCCCGTTGCCGGGTGGCTACGCCATGTCGCAGCCGGCGTGGGACCGGAAGCGCAAGTCGATCTGGTACTCCGACGTCAACTCGGGCTTCTACGACGTCAAGCTGACCAACCGGGCCGCGGCCCTGATGAACTGACCTCTGCCACGCCCTTGAGGTGGCGCTGCGCGAGGTCGCGGTAGGCCTGCGGGTTGGCGGCGATCCAGAACTCGGACGCAGTTCCCGCGATCGGGCCCTTCACCTTCGCCGGTGAGCCGATGACGAGCACCTCGTCGGGAAAGTCGGACCCCGGCACCACGAGCGAGCCAGCGGCAACGAGGGTCCGGCGGCCGATCTTCGCGCCGTCGAGAACCGTTGCGTGGTTGCCGATCAGGGCCTCCTCACCGATCGTCGCGCTGTGTACGACGCAGAGGTGGGCGATCGTCGCCCCCGGCCCGACGATGCACGGCAGGTCGGGCGCCGCGTGCAGCACCGAACCGTCCTGGACGTTCGCGCCCTCACGGACAGCGATCTGCGCGTAGTCGCCACGAAGGATCGCGCCGTACCAGACCGAGGCGTTCGCCTCGACGACGACGTCACCGACGAGGACGGCATTGGCAGCGATGAAGGCGGACGGGTGCACGGTGGGGCTGGTGCCCTCGAAGGAGTACAGCGGCATGTCGGTCACGCTAGTGCAGCAGTCCGGGCACCTGATTCGACGTACCATTTGGCGGTGCTGGTCCCCGTGCTCACCTTCGCCCTCGCGGCCGTCCTGATTGTGCTGCTGCCGGGCCCTGACACGCTCGTCGTGGTCCGGAGCATCCTGCGCGGTGGCCGGCGTCAAGGAGTGCTCACCGCGCTCGGCAACCTCTGCGGACTCGGGGTCTGGGTGGGTGCTGCGGCTCTGGGTCTGGCGGCGATGCTGAGGGCGAGCGAGGTCGGCTACGACCTCCTCCGGATCGTCGGCGCCTGCTACCTCGTCTATCTCGGTGTCCAGGCCTGGCGGTCGCGTGGCGCGATCCAGCAGGCCGGAGGCCAGGGTGGCGGCGTGCTCGGCACCGGTTTCCGCGCCGGCCTGCTCACCAACCTGTTCAACCCGAAGGTCGGCGTCTTCTTCGTGACCTTCCTGCCCGGGTTCGTGCCGAAGGGGCACTCGGTCGGGCTGACGTCGCTGCTGTTCGGCGCGATCTTCGTGGTGATCACCGCGCTCTACTGGGTGCTGCTGCTCCGCCTCGCGACGCGGGTGACGGGCTGGATGAACACACCACACATCCGCCGCCGGCTCGACGCGATCACCGCAGTCGTGCTGATCGGCTTCGGCGTCCGGCTGGCAACCGAATGAGCCAGCCCTGACTCAGCGCTGACTCAGCGCGCGGAGTAGGCCCGGCCGCGTTCCTCGCGGATCCAGGTCATCTGGTCGAGCCCCTGCTGCTGGAGGGCGCGCTTGAGGACCTTGTTCGTCGCGGTCCTCGGCAGGCTCACGGCCAGCAGGACGTGGCGCGGCCAGGCCTTGGTGCCGAGGTCCTCCTGGCCGGCAAGGAAGCTCTCGAACTCCGCAGGCGAGAGCGTCACGTCCTCGCGCAGCACGAGAGCCGCGACCAGCTGGTCGCCGGAGGACGGGTCGGGCACGGCGTACACCGCGGCCTCGCTGACCAGCGGATGCCGCAGCAGGATCCTCTCGATGGGCGCGGCGGCCAGGTTCTCGCCGTCCACCCGGAGCCAGTCACTGGTCCGTCCCGCGAAGTAGACGTAGCCGGCCTGGTCGCGCCAGGCCAGGTCGCCGCTCCAGTACATCCCGTCGCGCATCCGCGCCGAGGTTGCGGCTTCGTCGTTGTAGTAGCCCGCGAACTGACCGGCTCCCAAGGTGTTCACCAGCTCGCCGACGGCGTCATCGAGGTTGCTGACGTTGCCGTGCTCGTCGACCACGGCGCGGGGACACTCCCGGCTCGTCTCCGGGTCGAGCACGGCGACCCCGTCCAGCGGCTGCCCGATGGAGCCGGTCGGGGTGTCGGGGGTGCGGGTGACGATGACGGCGTTCTCGGTCGAGCCGAAGCCGTCCCAGACCAGGCAGCCGAAACGCCGGCCGAACTCGGTGATGTCGCGTTCCCCGGCTTCGTTGCCGAAGACCACCCGCAACGGGTTGTCGTCGTCGTCGGGCTTCGGCGGTGTGGCCAGGATGTGCGCAAGAGGCTTGCCGACATAGTTCGCGTACGTCGCTCCGTAGCTGCGGGCATCCTCGATGAAGCCGCTCGCGGAGAACCTCTCGCCGAGCGCGATCGCCGCACCCGCTGCGATCGCGACGCTCCAACCGGCCATGATCGCGTTCGAGTGGAACAGCGGCATCGAGACGTAACAGACGTCCTCGGCCGTCAGCTGGAACCTGTCGGCCAGCATGATGCCGGGGAACGTGACCTTCTCGTGGGTCATCCGGACGGCCTTGGGTTCACCGCTCGTCCCGGAGGTGAAGATCAGCATGAAGAGGGTGGCGGGGCCGACCGTGCGCGGCGGACCGGCTGTGTTCGGTGTCTGCCACACCTGCGTCTCGTCGAGGATCGGGACGTCGGTCGCCTCGAGCAAGGGGCGGTGAGCGGCGTCGGTGACGACGAACTGACAGTCCGACCTGGTGATGTCGCTCGCCATCCCCGTCCCGCGTCGGGTCGTGTTCAGTCCGACGACCACATGGCCGCCGATGCCCGCTGCCGCGAGCTGGAAGGCCATTTCCGCAGTGTTGTCGAGGAGGACGCCGACGTGCGGAGGTCGTGCCGGGTCGAGCATGCCGGCGATCGCGCGGGCCCGCAGCTCCGCCTGTTCGACGTACTCCCGCCACGACCAGCTCCCGGAGGCGGTGAGCAGCCCTGGGGAGTCGACCTCCGCCAGTCCCGAGAACGTCTCGCGGAGCGTCGTCACGTCCGAACTCAGGCGGGTTCGGCGGCGAGGGCCCGGCCGATCCGCAGCGAGTGCTCGGTGACACCGCCGTAGGTGAACTCGTTGCGCTTCGCGGCGGTGAAGTAGCGGTGCGCCTCACCATCGAGGTCGATGCCGTTGCCCCCGTGGACGTGCACGGTGGTGTGCGCGAGCTTGTGGCCGGCGTCGGCCGCCCAGACCTTGGCACTGGCGACCTCGACCCCCGCAGGCAGGCCCTCGTCGAGGCGCCAGGCGGCCTGCCACAGCGCGAGCTGCGTGCCGAGGACGTCGATGTAGCCGTCCGCCAGCCGCTGCGAAACGGCCTGGAAGGTGCCGATCGGCCGGCCGAACTGTTCACGGGTCCGGGCATAGGCGCTGGTCAGCTTCAGCGCGCCGTCGAGCGTGCCCACCTGCTGGGCGCACAGCGCCACGACCAGGCGCTGCTGCAGCCACTCGACGACCTCACGGCCGGTGCCGAGCTCCTGGTCGGCGGATACGACGACACCGTCGAGCTCGAGGCGCGCCACCTCGTCCCCGTCGCTGATCCGCTGGGCCGAGACGGTGACACCTTCCTCGGAAGGCCTGACAAGGAACACCTTGACGCCGTCCGCGGTGTCCGCGGGCACGACGAAGAGATCCGCGACGGTCCCGGCGGGGACGGCCACCTTCGTGCCCGTCAGCGTCCAGCTGTCGCCCGCGAGCTCGGCGCGGGTCGTCGGCCGGTCGGGAAGCGCGTTGCGCTCCTCACTGATCGCGGTGCTGAGCACCACCTCTCCGGTGGCGGCGTGGGTGAGCCAGTCGGACTTCTGTGCGTCGGTGCCGAACTCGGCGATCGCCATCGCGGTCGGCGCATGCACGACCAGGGGGACCGGAGCCACCACCCGACCGGCTTCGACGAGCACGCTGCAGAGCTCGAGCAGGCCGAGCCCGCCGCCGTCGTAGGCCTCGGGCACGGCCAGCCCGAGGAGGCCGGCCTTGCCGAGGGTCGACCAGAGCTCACGGTCGAAACGTCCGGTCTCGCCGTCGATGGCCTTCAGGCGCTCGGGGGTGCAGGCATCGGTGAAGATCGTCGCTGCGAGCTCGGTCGCGTCGACCTGCTCGGGGGTGAAGTCGAAGTCCATCAGTTGTCTCCTCGTGAGGTGGCGCAGGTCATCGCTTCGCCGCCGGCAGGCCGAGGCCGACGTACCCGATGATGTCGCGCTGAATCTCGTTGGTGCCGCCGCCGAAGGTCATCACCAGGGCGGAGCGGAAGTAGCGTTCGAGCCTGCCGTGCAGGATCGCGCCGGGTGAGCCGTCGGCGACGTACGCCTCGGGACCGGTGATCTCCATCAGCGAGCGGTACACCTCGGTGGCGAGCTCGGAGCCATAGATCTTCGTGGCCGAGGCGTCCGCGGGGGAGAGGTCCTTGGTCGCGGAGGCCAGCTTCCAGTTGAGCAGCGTCAGCATCTGGATGCGCGCCTGGGCGCGGCCGAGGAGCACCTGCACCCACTCGGTGTCGATGACGCGGGAGCCGTCGGGGTTCTTGGTCTGCTGTGCCCATTCGCGGACCTGCTTGAGCGACTGGGTCAGTGGTGCCGACGAGGTCAGCGCGACGCGCTCGTGGTTGAGCTGGTTGGTCATCAGCGACCAGCCGCCGTTGAGCTCGCCGACCAGGTTGCCCACGGGCACCCGGACGTCTTCGTAGTACGTCGCGCTGGTGTGCACGCTGGCGACGGTGTGCACCGGGGTGTACGAGAACCCCTTGGCGTCGGCCGGCACCAGGATCATCGAGAGGCCCTTGTGGCGCGGCAGGTCCGGATCGGTGCGACACGCGAGCCAGATGTAGTCGGCGTACTGGATCAGCGACGTCCACATCTTCTGGCCGTTGATCACCCACTCGTCGCCCTCGCGACGGGCACGGGTCTGCAGGCTGGCGAGGTCGGTGCCGGAGGCGGGCTCGGAGTAGCCGATGGAGAAGTGCATCTCGCCCTTGAGGATCTTGGGCAGGATCTCCGCCTTCTGCTCGTCGGTGCCGAACCGCATGATCGTGGGTCCGACCGTGTTCAGCGTCAGGTAGGGGATCGGGATGCCGGCAACGGCGGCCTCGTCGGTGAAGATCAGCTGCTCGATCATCGAGCGGTCCTGGCCGCCGTACTCCTTGGGCCAGCCGATGCCCAGCCAGCCGTCGTGGCCGATCTCGCGGATCACTTCCTTGTAGACGCCGGCGTCTCCGAACTCGCCGGTGGACATGGCGAGCGCGGCACGACGTTCGGGCGTCGCGATCCCGGCGAAATACTCGCGGAGCTCGCTGCGCAGGGCCTCGTGCTCGGCGCTCAGGGCGATCTTCATCAGCTTGACCTCATAGACTCTCGGAGCAGAAGACTGGCCTTCTCCCGCGTAAAACTATAACCTGTTCTTGTTTTCGGCAATGACTGTCGGCACCACTGGAGGACCCATGACCAGCGCGACTACCGAAGCCCGCTCCCTCGACGGAGGCACCCCGCCGGACAGGTTCGCTCGTGGCTGGCACTGCCTGGGACTGGCCGACTCCTTCCGGGATCGCAAACCGCATGCGATCGAGGCCTTCGGCGGCAAGCTGGTCGTCTGGGAGGACACCACGGGCGAGCTCAACGTCCTCGACGGCTACTGCCGGCACATGGGTGGCGACCTGACCCAGGGCTCGGTCAAGGGTGACGAGATCGCGTGCCCGTTCCACGACTGGCGCTGGGGCGGCGACGGCAAGTGCAAGGCGATCCCGTATGCCCGGCGGATCCCGATGCGCGCGCGCACCCAGAAGTACCCGACCGCGGTCCGCAACGGGCAGCTGCTGATCTGGCACGACACCGAGGGTTCCGAGGCGGACCTGGACATCCTGCCGCCGGAGCTTCCGGGCATCGGCACCTCGGAGTACACCGACTGGACCTGGGAGGTCGTCCCGATCACCGACTCCCACTGCCGCGAGCTGATCGACAACGTCGTGGACATGGCGCACTTCTACTACGTGCACTTCTCGTTCCCGACGAGCTTTCGCAACGTCTTCGAAGATCACGTGGCCACCCAGTTCATGGAGTCCAAGGGCCGCCCCGACATGAGCGGTGGGTACGGCGACGCCGACCTGTTCCTCAAGTCGGTGGCGACCTACTACGGACCGGCCTACATGATCAACTGGCTCGACGTGGACTACAAGGGGTTCGAGACCGAGGTCATCCTGATCAACTGCCACATCCCGACCGGCCCGAACTCGTTCACCCTGCAGTACGGCATCACGGTCAAGAAGCCCGAGGGCATCGATGACAAGACCGCGCAGTACATCAGCAAGAAGTACGCCGAGATGTTCGGCGGCGGGTTCCTGCAGGACGTGCACATCTGGAAGAACAAGGTCCCCGTCCAGAACCCGCTGCTCTGCGAGGAGGACGGCCCGGTCTACCAGCTGCGCCGCTGGTACGAGCAGTTCTACGTCGACAAGGCGGACATCGCCCCGGAGATGGTGGCGCGGTTCGAGTTCGAGGTCGACACCACCAAGGCCAACGAGTACTGGCACGAGGAAGTCACCGAGAACCTCGCGAAGAGGGCAGCCGACGCCGGGTCCGAAGGGGACGTGGTCTCGACAGGCTCGACCACCGGAGGCGGCTCGACCACTGGTCCGGCCGAGTCCTGATGCTCTCGTTCGGAGGGACGACCGAGGAGACCCGGTCGGACCAGAAGCTCTATCTCGACGGCAGGCTCACGGAGATCGCCTGCCTCGACTGCCTCGCCAAGGTGCGCGTGAAGAAGAACAGCGAGCACCAGACGAGCGTCCAGTGGACGGGTGGTTCGCTCGAGCAGTGCCCGGAGTTCGCCAGAATGGCTGCGCAACCGGGCGGCCGCCCGGTGCATGACTCATGTCCTCGGTTGATGGCGTCGATTGAGAGCGCCGTCCTCGAGGGTGAACTGGAGGTCGGCGCAGCCGATGGCTATTGAGTCCCACGTGCTCACCGTGGTCGACGTCATCGAGGAGACTGCGGACGCGCACTCGATCGTCTTCGACGTGCCCGACGAGCTTCGCGAGACCTTCGCCTACACCGCGGGCCAGTTCCTCACGGTTGCCGTGCCGAGCGACCAGACCGGCCTCGCGGCTCGGTGCTACTCGCTTTCGAGCGCGCCGCACTCGGGCAGGCACCAGATCACGGTGAAGCGCACGGTCGACGGCTATGCGTCGAACTGGATCTGCGACAACCTCCGTGCGGGCGACACGCTCCGGATGCTGCCGCCGAGCGGGATCTTCACCCCCAAGTCGCTCGACGTCGACCTGCTCCTCTTCGGCGGCGGATCCGGCATCACCCCGGTCATCTCGATCGCACGCACGGCGCTGGAGAAGGGCAGCCGCAAGGTGGTGCTGTTCTACGCCAACCGCGACGAGCAGTCGGTCATCTTCCGCTCCGAGCTGGCTGCGTTGTCCAGTGCCCATCCCGACCGGTTCGTGGTCGTGCACTGGCTCGAGTCGGTCCAGGGCCTGCCGTCGACCGAGCAGCTGACGGCTTTTGCGGCGTACTTCACCGACTACACGGCGTTCGTCTGCGGGCCGGCGCCGTACATGAAGGCCGTGACGGATTCCCTCAAGGCGTTGGGCTTTCCGCGCGACCGTCGCCACCAGGAGAAGTTCGTCTCCCTCGGTGGCAACCCGTTCGGCGATGTCGAGGAGATGAGCGCCGCCGCGGCAACTCTCGCCGAGGCCGATGACCACGACGACAGTGACGACGAGGCACCGTCGGCAGTGACGGGTCCCATCACGGTCGAGGTCGAGCTCGACGGGGAGCACTACTCGTTCGACGACTGGCAAGGTGACAAGCCGTTGCTCGAGTTCCTGGAGGAGAAGGGCGTCGACGCACCCTTCTCCTGCCGCGCCGGCCAGTGCAGCGCCTGCGCCTGCCTGGTCCTCGAGGGCGAGGTCACCATGAAGCACAACGAGATCCTCGAGGCCGAGGACCTGTCCGAAGGGATCCGGCTGGTCTGCCAGTCGATGCCGGCCAGCGAGAAGCTCCGGATCACCTACAACGGCTGAGGTTCTGCCGGCGATCACTCAGGTCACTCGGTGCCGGAGTGGCCTCCGACGATGTCGGCCGCGCCGCTGAGGCGCTGGATGGTGGCGTTGACCTCGGGGGCGATGGAGCCGAGCTTCGCGCCGGCCTTCAGCTCGGCGGGTGCGACGACGACCTGGCCCTTGTCCTTCCTGATCGCGCGCACGACGCCCTTGGCGACCTGCTCCGGGGAGACGGTGCGTACGCCGGCAGGCAGCACCATCCCGCTGTTCACGAACATCCCCGCATCGCGGACGAAGCCCGGCATCACGATGGAGACTCCGACGCCGGTGCCGTGCAGGTCCTGGCGCAGACCACTCGCGAAGCCGCGGAGCCCGAACTTGGTCGCGTTGTACATCGCGCTGCCAGGTGAGCTGACAATGCCCGAGACCGACCCGATCAGCACGATCTGGCCGCTTCCCCGCTCGAGCATCCCGGGCAGCAGGTGCCGGGTCATCACGATGGGCGCGCGCAGGTTGACGTCGAGGTTCTTCTCGATGTGGTCGACGCTCATCCCGGTCAGGTTCCCGACGCCGGGCAGCGCCGCATTCGCCACCAGCACGTCCAGCGTGCCGGCCTCCTCCAGGAGGCTGGTGACCGCGTCGGCATCGGCGAGGTCCGTGGCGATGCTGATCGCGCCGAGCTCCTTCGCGAGCGGCTCGAGGACGTCGACCTTGCGGCCGGTGAGGATCAGCTCGGCGCCTTCGGCATGAAGGGCGCGGGCGATGGCATGGCCGATGCCGCCTGTCGCTCCGGTGAGCAGGATGCGGGCGCCGCGCAGCTGGACGGTCATGGGTTCTCCTGAGGGGGACGGATCCAATGGTTCGCAGCAGACAGTCTCTCAGTCCGCGGCTCAGTGCTTGCATGTTGCAGATGGGGCTGTTGTGATGAAACCGCCCACACTCGGACGGAGGGTCGACCATGCTGACGAAGGCAGTGACTGCTGTCCTGGCGCTCGGGCTCGCTGCGACGGCACTGTCGGTCACGCCCGCGACCGCCCAGCCGCTGGGCACCGCGCCGGTGGCGGCTGCCAGGCGCTGGCCGGCCGTCAGCTTCTTCACGCTCAACGTGGCGCACACGCTGAGCAGGTCCGCCGCGGCCGCGGACGTCCGAAAGGCCCTGACCCTCGGCAACGTCGGTGGGTTCCAGGAGATGTCGCAGCAGGCGGACCGGGACGAGCTGGTGCGCATCCTGCGCAACCATGGCTGGAGCTGGTACATGCCACGGAGCGGCGGGATCGCCACCCCGATCGTCTGGAACTCGCGGCGCTTCAGCCTGGTCGACGCCGCAACCCAGAAGATCTACGGCTTCGAGGCCGGTGTCACACCGGCCCGGTTCATCGACAGGGTTCGGCTGCGTGATCTGCAGACCGGGAAGATCTTCGGCGTCATCAACACCCACGCCATCTCCGAGGGCTCCTTCGGAGCACAGGCCACCAGCAAGCACCGCGATCCCCGGCTGCGCAAGCACATCCTGGCTCTGCGGAACACCATGCAGCTGATGTTCCGGCGCACCGAGAACACCGTCGCCATGGGCGACCTGAACATCAACTACCTCGCCGACCGACGCCGCAAGGTGGCCGGTTTTCCGACTGCGGTGCTCGGCAAGCTGGTGTCCTTCGACATGCCGCTGGCCGGATCGCGCGGCAGGACCTCGCTGATGGACTACCTGATGACGATGAAGAACGGCAGCGGGCTGCACCTGCTCGGTTCGAAGATCGTGCACGGCTTCAACTCCGACCACGACGCGGTGGTTGCGACGTACCAGCCGGAGAACCTGTTCGCGACCGGGCCGGTCTTCAACAATCCGCACGGAGATCCCGGCGTACGCCGTCGGGTGCTCACCCGGCTGACCCGGGCGGTCCAGGACACCGAGCCCGGAAGCGTGATCCGGCTGGCGACGGCACAGCTCGGGGACCGCTACCTCGCGGACGCCCTGATTGCCGCTCATCAGCGGGGAGTGCAGGTGCGCGTCATCCTGGGCGACAGCAGCTCGACCGCCGCCGAGCGCCGGGTCGCAGCGGAGCTCGGTGGCCGGCTGTCCGCAGCCTCGTGGGCGCATCGGTGCAGGGCCGGCTGTCGCGTGGGCAAGGGCGCCCAGCACGCCAACTTCATGGTGGTCAGCCGCAGCGGGGTGGTTTCGAACCTGACGATCACCAGTTCGGGTCCTGCAGGTCCGGGCTCGACGCAGCGCTGGTCCGATGCGTACATCGCCTCCGCGCTGAAGCTGTACGTCGGCTATCGCGGCCTGTTCGGACAGATGAAGGACGCGAAGGCCGGACCCGACCAGGTACACAGCTACGGCCCGTTCCGCGCGCAGTTCTATCCGGTGCCTTCGGCACGCGTGGACCCGGTGGTGCACGTCCTTGCGCCGGTCAGGTGTCGCGGCTCCCGGAGCCCGCGGACCAAGGACGGCCGAACCGACGTACGCGTGGTGATGTCGGCGTGGTCGGGGCCCCGGGGTGTCGCGATCGCCCACCGGCTCGCGTCGCTGGAACGGGCCGGCTGTGACGTTCGTGCTGTCTACGGGTCTGGTACGTCGAAGGCCGTCCGGAAGGTTCTTGCGGCCGGTCGCATCGGGATCCGGAAGGCTCGCACGGGCCAGTCGGTGCTGGTCGTCGACGGCAGGTTCGGCCGGAAGCGCAACCGCCAGCTCGTCTGGACCGGCAACGCGGGCTGGTCCGAAGGCGCGCGGAGCAGCGACGGGACGACGCTGGAGATCCACGCTGCGGCGAGCGCGGTCGCGTATCTCGCACTGTTCCGGCGGGCCTGGCGCCAGGGCTGAGCCTCAGTCGAACGGCAGGCTGACCGTCTCGGGCTGGCCGGCGTTCGCGGACAGTACGAACCGGTGCCGTCCGGGCCGTCCGAGCGGCGGGGCGAACCAGCGCGCGGCGTACTGGTGCACACCCTTGCGCTCGCCCAGGTGGACGACGCCGACGCGCCAGCCCTGGTCGTCGGCGACCGGAGTGCCTGCCTCGGTCTCGACCCGGACGAGCGGCTCGTGCCAGTGCAGGTCACCGGGAGCCACGTCGCGCCAGATCAGCTCCCAGTAGGCGTCCTCCGCCGGCGTCGCCTCCACGAACCGGGCTGACTCCAGCGACCGGCTGGCGGCCCTGCCCGTGGGCTCAGCGAGGTAGTGATGGACCGTGAAGTCGAACCGGCGATCCAGCACGTCGCTGCGCAGGCCGGATGCGAGATCCCGCGCCGCGCCGGCGATGAAGGCCTGCTGCTGCGAACCGAAGAGCGTGCTCGCGCCTTCGTAGTACTGGGCGGCGTACTCCTCCGGAGTGGTCAGGTAGTCGCAGTGGTCGTTCGCCAGCGACGACACGAACGCGCCGGCGCCCACGTCGGCCGCGATCCGGCGGCCAGCTTCGACGGTGACCTCAAACGGCAGGCCGATCACTTGCGCGTTGCCCAGTTGGAGAATCTGGACAGGAATGATGCGCGGGAAGGCTTCGGTCCGGCCGGCGAGGCGGCTGTGGCCGAGCTCGGTGCCGGCGATGCGCTTCTCTCCGTGCGGACCCTTCGGCCGCCGGCCCATGCCCGCCTTGAACGGGGGAAGCAGATGCAGGACGGGTGTGGTGTTCTCGGCGGCGCCGGCGGTCTTCGCCCAACCGATGCGTGGCTCCGGAAGGCGGATCCCGTCGACCTCCGGGTCGGTCGCGAGATCGATCTCCCGCAACGCCGCACCGAGCGTGACCTCGTTGCTGAGCTGGGCTTCCAGGCTGTGGTGGAGCTCGGCGGCCGCTGCGCCGATCCCTCGTCCAACTCGCTCGGCCTCGGGAAAGACCAGCATCCCGGGTCGAACGGCGGGCGTCATGTCACCGTGCGATGCGACCGCCGCGGCACTGATCGGCCGATGGCCGGTCCCCGCTTCCACGCGATCGGCGAGCTCACGGTTGAGGTAGGCCCACACGTCTGCGTTGTACGACGTGTCGTGGTGGCTGATGCCAGTGCCATGGATCGAGAACCAGCTGTACGCCGCGAGTGGGCCGGCCTCGCTGTCGACCCGGAGCAGGTGCAGCCGCGGGTCGATCGCGGCGTACTTGCGCTGGTCCTCCACCCGGTGGTCGGTGAGGTTCTCGTTGCGGACATGCGCACCGAGCGACCGGTTGCGGGTGAGGCCCCAGACGTCGGACGTACCGACTGCGAGGCGGGCCGGCACCCGCGATGCGACGGCCTGCTGCACTGCCGAGCTCAGCTGCCCGACCAGGAACCGGGTGTAGACCGGGTCGAAGCCGGGCCGGTTGGACGCCCACTGGTTGTAGAACTCACTGCCGCTGTACTGCCCGGGCCCGGCGTGCGTGTGGGTGGCGCCGAGGAACAGGCCCTCGATCGGTACGTCGGCAGCGATCTCGTGGGCCAGCGCCCGATGCACGATCGCGGACCCGGCCAGCAGGTCGAGCGCGACCAGCGCGAGCGATGTCTCACCCGCCCGGAGATGGATCACCCGGGCCTTCAGCCGGGTGCGGAACCCGTTGCCGTCATGGGCATTCTTCGAGTGCCCGGACTTCGGCATCCCCGGTGGCGGCGTGATGTCGACCTCGGCCGCGCCGGCGAGGAGCCCGTCGACGTGAGGGAGCCCCGGCCGTACAGGGACCGGCAGGTCGAGCCGAAACCGTCCGCCGTTCTCGGCGCCCACCCAGTCGACCAGCATGTGAGGAGACTAGGGGTCTGAATCCCGTCTGGGCGGTTGATCGGAGTCACCTGGTGGCACCGATCAACCGCACAGTCCTGCCGGAGGCGCTACCAGCCGCGCTCGCGCCATTCGGGGAGGTGTGGGCGTTCGGCGCCGAGGGTCGAGTCGTTGCCGTGGCCGGGGTAGAACCAGGTCTCGTCGGGAAGCCGGTCGAAGACCTTGGCGGCGACCTCGTCGATCAGGGTGGCGAAGGCCGCCTTGTCGCCGCGGGTGCTGCCGACACCGCCGGGGAAGAGTGAGTCGCCGGTGAAGAGGTGCGGGGTGCCCTCGGGGTCGTCGTAGAGCAAGGCGATCGAGCCTGCGGTGTGACCGATCAGGTGGATCACCTCGAGACGGCAGTTGCCGAACTCGATCGTGTCGCCGTGCTCGACCTGGTCCTGGACCCGGACGCCGGTCTGCTCGGTGATGCCGGCCGAATCGGCAGCCCCCGCCACGACGACGGCACCGGTGGAGGCGACGACGTCGGCAAGCGCGCGGTGGTGGTCCCAGTGCTCGTGTGTGGTGATCACCTTCGAGATGCCGGCGGGGCCGATCAACGCGAGCAGACCCTCGGACTCGGCAGCCGCGTCGATCAGCACCTGCTCGTCGGTCGCGCGGCAGCGCAGCACGTAACAGTTGTTGGACATCTTCGGGTCGACCGCGAGCTTGGTGATCATCAGCTCGGCCAGCTCCCGGGTGTCAGGAGTGCCGCCGGGAGTGACCTTGCCGGTGTAGTTCATACCCATGCCCCGATCGTAGGCAGTCCGCCGTCCGCGTCGGACCTCAGGTCAGACCCGTCGCCTCGCCCGATCAGCCACCAGGCGATGGCTGCCGCGTGACCTCGCACAGTGGGTACGTCGGAGGACGGGCCGATCAGCCAGTGCTGGTCGATGTCGTCGGGTTCGAGGAGCATCCCCGGCCCGGCCGCGCGGTCCAGCGAAGTCGAGTCCAGCAACGAGATGACGAAGGACTCGGGCCAGGCCGCGGGTGGGTAGCCGAGATCGAGATCGCAATGGTGGATCTCGACCTCGCGGTGTCGTGTCGTGATGAAACGGAGCGCAGATCCGAACGGCTGGCCCGGCACCCGCTCGACCGCGGTCTGCCAGCCATCCGCTGGAACGCCGAGGACGGCTGGCTCCCAGCCGTCGGCCGCGTCGTTGAAGCGGGCCCGCAGGTCGGCGGCCGGGAGAGCGGCCCACGCCTCGATGTCGGCATTGCGCTTCTCGACCGAGTCGTAGAACGGGAGCACCTGGCCCTTGGCAAGGCCCTCGAACAGCCGGATCATCCCAGCCGCGTTCAGCCCGAGGTGCGCGACGACGTGTGCCCGCGACCAGTCGGGCAACACCGACGGCTCGGCGAGCTCGGCGCCGGACGCCGAAGCGACAGTGGCCTGCACGGCCGCGGTGGCCCGGGCGATCTCGGCCAGGGCGCTGGAGTCAACGGGCGATGGGGTCATGGCATCCATCCAAGCGCACGCACTAACGTCGGACCATGAAGAATCGGGCAGTTCTCGGGTTGTTCGGCTGCGCGCTCCTCGTCCTGGTTGCCGGCTGCGGCACGGACAACACACCTCCTGCCGTCGACAGCACGCCGACCTCGCCGGCAACGTCACCGGCTGCGTCTGCGCCCGTCACATCGACTCCGACGGCGACGACTCCCGCAGTCGATCCGAACGCGATCGCGGTCGGCACGGTGCTGTCCGTCGTACCTCCCACCGGCTGGGAGATCATCCGGGGTGAGCCGTCCACCGGTGGCCCCAGCTCGATCTGTCTCGCACCGCAGGGCAACCCGCATCCGTTGTTCGGCTGCGGCGGCGTCCGCATCTACTACGGGCAGCACCTTCCGGGCGCGAACGCGAGCGACTACCGGGCCGGCGAGGCGGCCGGCTGGTACTCCGCGACCGACGTGCAGCCGTGCCCGATTGGCCAGGCGAGCGCTGGCAACCACCTGAACGGCGTGACGGTCGGGGCGAAGTTCGAGAACGGCCTGCGCCCGGTCGGTGACCACAAGGCCAGCTGGAACAAGTGGACTGCCACCTGCAAGGACGGATCGCGGTTCACCCCGCAGGCATGGTTCCTGCCGACGTCGAAGGTGCTGATCCTTGACTACCTCGACCATCCGGAGACGGCCGCGATCCTGAACTCAGCCAAGTTCGCCAGCGATGGCGCGCCGCTGCCGCCGATGCCGACGTACCTCACCGCACACGTGAAGATCGTCAGCGGCCTCACCTTCACCGTGCGGCCGTTTCGCACCTACGGCAACGACGCCGCCGGCAAGGCGTACGCCGTGGCGCACCACCTGTCCTATCCGTTCGACGACGACTACTACGACGCTCCGGCCGGGCCGACCCGCGAGATCACCGTCGACGGCAACGCCACCTGCACCGGGAACGTCGTGCTCACCCAGCAGAACGCGACGAACCCGGACGTGCCCTGCAACGCCTTCGCCAGGCATCCGGGCATTCCGGCCGGCTTCTGGCTGAGGCCCGGCACGAACCTGGCTGAGAGCGTCTTCGAGATCTTCCGGCCCTGAGACCTGTCGGTGGCTGCTGCTTGGATTGGCCCCAGGCGTGGCGAGTTGCGTGATCCGGTAGGATAGCGAACACTTGTTCGAACGCTGTTTCGGACATCTCACTGGGCATTTCGCAGCACATTTCGCTGGACATCTCACTGGACATCTCTGGGCACCTTTGTTGAGCATCATCAGTCGACACCGTTGGGAACTTTCGTGGCAGATCAGCTGGTCATCCGAGGCGCGCGCGAGCACAACCTCAAGGATGTGTCTCTCGACCTCCCGCGCGACTCCCTGATCGTCTTCACCGGCCTCTCGGGCTCGGGCAAGTCGTCGCTCGCGTTCGACACGATCTTCGCCGAGGGCCAGCGGCGTTACGTGGAGTCGCTCTCGGCGTACGCCCGGCAGTTCCTGGGCCAGATGGACAAGCCGGACGTCGACTTCATCGAGGGGCTCTCACCGGCGGTCTCGATCGACCAGAAGTCCACCTCGAAGAACCCTCGCTCCACGGTCGGCACGATCACCGAGGTCTACGACTACCTGCGCCTGCTCTATGCCCGCGCCGGTCGCCCGCACTGCCCGACCTGTGGCGCGCCGATCGAGCGGCAGACCCCCCAGCAGATCGTCGACCGGATCCTGCAGCTCGACGAAGGCGTCCGCTTCCAGGTGCTCGCGCCCGTCATCCGGGGCCGCAAGGGTGAGTACGTCGAGCTGTTCCGCTCGCTCCAGACCCAGGGCTTCAGCCGGGCCCGCGTCAACGGCGAGACGATCCAGCTGAGCGAGCCGCCCAAGCTCGACAAGCAGAAGAAGCACACGATCGAGGTCGTCATCGACCGGCTGTCGGCGAAGGCCTCGTCGAAGCGCCGGCTCACCGACTCGGTCGAGACCGCACTCAACCTTGCGTCCGGGCTGGTGATCTTCGACTTCGTCGACCTGGACGCGAAGGACCCGGGTCGCGAGATGCGGTTCTCGGAGAAGATGTCCTGCCCCAACGAGCACGACATCGACACCGACGACCTCGAGCCCAGGTCGTTCTCGTTCAACTCCCCGTTCGGCGCCTGCCCGGCCTGCCACGGCCTCGGCACCCGGATGGAGGTCGACCCGGAGCTGGTCGTCTCCGACCCGGGAGCAACCCTGGGCGAGGGCGTGATCGGGCCCTGGTCGGGCGCCCACGTCGCCGACTACTTCACCCGGCTGCTCGGTGCACTCGGTGACGAGCTCGGCTTCGACCTCAACACGCCCTGGGAGCAGCTGCCCAAGAAGGCACAGGCGGCGATCCTCGAGGGCCACGGCACCAAGGTCCACGTGCGGCACACCAACCGCTACGGACGAGAGCGCTCCTACTACACGAACTTCGAAGGCGTCCGGCCCTACATCGAGCGCCGGCACCGCGAGGCCGAGACCGACACCAGCCGCGACCGGTTCGAGGGCTTCATGCGCGAGGTGCCGTGTCCTTCCTGCCACGGCAGCCGGCTCAAGCCGGTGTCGATGGCGGTCACGCTCGGCGCCCGCGAGGACGGTGGCCGCAACATCGCCGAGGTCTGCGCGATGTCGATCAACGAGACCGCCGACTTCCTCGCGACGCTCGAGCTCAGCACCAGGGAGCGACAGATCGCCGAGCGGGTGCTGAAGGAGATCCAGGAGCGACTCCGGTTCCTGCTCGACGTGGGTCTCGACTACCTCTCGCTGGACCGTCCCTCCGGGACGCTGTCGGGTGGGGAGGCGCAGCGGATCCGGCTGGCAACCCAGATCGGCGCCGGCCTGGTCGGCGTGCTCTACGTGCTCGACGAGCCGTCCATCGGCCTGCACCAGCGTGACAACCAGCGGCTGATCGAGACGCTGGTCCGGCTCAAGGACCTGGGCAACACCCTGATAGTGGTGGAGCACGACGAGGACACCATCCGGATGGCCGACTGGGTCGTCGACATCGGGCCGGGCGCGGGCGAGCACGGGGGACAGGTCGTGCACTCCGGCTCGGTCGAAGGTCTCCTCAAGCACCGCGACTCCGAGACCGGGATGTATCTGTCCGGGCGCAAGTCGATCCCGGTTCCCGCCGTACGCCGTCCGCGGACGCCCGGCCGCGAGCTGACGGTCCACGGGGCCCACGAGAACAACCTGCAGAACGTCGACGTCTCGTTCCCGCTGGGGCTGTTCGTCGCGGTCACCGGAGTCTCGGGATCGGGCAAGTCCACGCTGGTCAACGACATCCTCTACACCTCGCTCGCCAAGCAGATCTACAACGCGCGCACGGTCCCCGGGCGGCACACCAAGATCACCGGCACCGAGCACGTCGACAAGGTCATCCACGTCGACCAGTCACCGATCGGGCGTACGCCCCGGTCCAACCCGGCGACCTACACCGGGGTCTTCGACCACGTCCGCAAGCTGTTCGCCTCGACGCCCGAGGCGAAGATGCGCGGTTACCTGCAGGGCCGGTTCTCGTTCAACGTCAAGGGCGGCCGCTGCGAGGCCTGCTCGGGCGACGGCACCATCAAGATCGAGATGAACTTCCTGCCGGACGTCTATGTCCCGTGCGAGGTGTGCCACGGCGCGCGCTACAACCGCGAGACGCTCGAGGTGCACTACAAGGGCAAGACGATCGCGGACGTCCTCGACATGCCGATCGAGGAGGCCGCCGACTTCTTCGCAGCGATCCCGGCCATCTCGCGTCACCTGGTAACGCTCGGCGAGGTCGGTCTCGGCTACGTCCGTCTCGGGCAGCCCGCGACCACGCTGTCCGGTGGTGAGGCCCAGCGCGTCAAGCTCGCCTCCGAGCTGCAGAAGCGCTCGACCGGTCGGACGGTCTACGTCCTCGACGAGCCGACCACCGGGCTGCACTTCGAGGACATCCGCAAGCTGCTGATGGTGCTCGGTCGCCTGGTCGACCAAGGCAACACGGTGCTGGTGATCGAGCACAACCTCGACGTCATCAAGACGGCCGACTGGCTGGTCGACATGGGCCCGCACGGCGGCAAGCGTGGCGGCCTGGTGATCGCGGAGGGCACGCCCGAGCACGTGGCGCAGCAGGAGGACAGCTTCACCGGTCAGTTCCTCAAGCCGCTGCTCGAGGGCGGCCGGCATGCGCTGCCCGCGAAGACGTCGAAGCCTGCATCGAAGCCTGCGGCGAAGAAGGCCGCTGCGAAGAAGAACCCGGCCAAGAAGGCGGCTGCGCGCGCACGTTGAACCTGACAGGTAGTTCATCCGTCTTGCTCAGGAAACACACGGATTCAACTACTAACGTCGTGCCGCATCCCCACCGAGGAGTCAAAACGTGACCGAAGAGCACACCAGCCGTCGCACCGTCATCCAGGGCCTTGTCATCGGCGGGGCCGCGGTGCCCTTCCTGGCGGCCTGTGGCGCCGCCTCGACGACCTCCGCTGCGAAGGCCGGGACGGTGCTTGCCAAGACCAGCGACATCCCGGTCGGGGGTGGCAAGATCTTCGCCGAGCAGTCGGTGGTGGTGACCCAGCCGACCGCGGGTGTCTTCAAGGCATTCAGCGCGATCTGCACGCATGCGAGCTGCACGGTCTCCTCGGTCTCCGGCGGCGACATCCGGTGCGCCTGCCACGGCAGCGAGTACGCCATCGCAACCGGCAAGGTCGTCGGCGGGCCGGCCCCGCGTCCGCTCCCGGCCGTGAAGATCAACGTCAAGGGCGGCTCGATCAGCATCGCCTGAGCTACCCGGTTTCCTGGGCCAGTTCGCGAAACCACTCATCACGGCGGCACGGCCGCCGGTCCAACCGGGTGTCGATGAGCCGGCCGGCCTCGTCAAATCTGTCCGCACGCAGCAACGCGGTCAGCAGGGTCTCCTCGACGACCTCGCGCTGGGCATCGCTGCCGCCGACCCGCCAGACCTCGGAGGCGATCCTCTGCAGTACGTCGGCGCAGGCGGACGGACAGCCATCGACCAGCAGCCGCAGTGCCTCGGCGAGCGGAGCGATCACCGACCGATAGCAGGGGTGTTCGTGGTTGCCGGCCCACAGTGCCAGGGAGTACAGCCCGGTGCTGTCGTCGTCGGCGCAGAGGGCGACCGCCGCGTGCAGTGCCATGAACACGGTCGGTGGCCGCAACAGCTGGAACCGGGGGACGTCGATGGCCGCAGCGATCGCCGGAACGGCCGTGGCGCCGGGCGTGATGCCCCAGCGCCAGATCAGTGAACCCGTGTCGACCAGCGATCGACAGCCACGGACGTGGACGGGGGACAGCTGCGCGTCGTAGCGGCGTCCGACCGCGGCCAGGTCCCCATCGGCGAGTTCGTGCAGCGCGGCATGCCAGGCGTAGTGCGCGAGGTTGTCGGTGTGGGCGCCCGCGTCGGTGATCCAGCGGTCGATCCAGGCCAGCCCGGCCGCATGGTCACCCGTCTCGTAGTGGACGTGCGCCCGAGCATGAGCCGAGTGTCCAGCCGACGGCATCGCTTCGAGTGACGCGCAGGACAGCGCCATTGCCTCGTCGAAGCGACCCTGCTCCTGGCGGACGAAGCCGAGCAGCCCGCTGAAGAACCAGTCATCGCCGTACACCGGCGCGCACGACTCCACGATCCGCCAGGCATCAGCAGGCACCTCGGTCACGCCGGCGAACGCGATCGTCGGCACCGCAACCGAGAGCAGCAAGGCGTCGTCGGGGTAGCGGCCGAGGTGCGAGACGATCGCGGTCCGGTCCCCGCCGACATGGCGTACGACGGCGTCCACATGGCTGCGCTCCCGGTCCGTACTACGACGAGAGTGCAGCCGAGCCGAGGCGAGCCGGGCGCGGATGTCGACGGGCGCACAGAACTCCTGACCGAGCAGAGCCAGCGCAGCATGGGCCACCGCGAACGTCGGATCGAACGTGATCGCCATCGACAGCTCGGTCAGCGCTCCCGCGCGCAGCTGCAGCAACCGGTCGACGCCGCGGTTGTACGCCGCCACGGCTTCCGCCGATCCGCTGAGCCGGTGTCCCGCCCGGTCGAGAAGTGTCACGCATACGATAGTAAGTCACTAAACAAAGACATCGTGAACCGAACCCGCTCATTGGAGTGTCCTGTCGGCGGCGCTCAGTAGGGTTGGGCCGTGGCTCACCCGTCGACGTACCGTCCGAAGACCGGGTCGATCCCTACCCGGCCGGGCGTCTACCGGTTCCGCGACAAGGACCACCGCGTCGTCTACGTCGGCAAGGCGAAGAACCTCCGGGCCCGGTTGTCGTCGTACTTCCAGGACATCACCAACCTGCATCCGCGCACCGCCACCATGGTGACCACCTCCGCAAGCGTGGAGTGGACCGTCGTCGCGACCGAGGTCGAGGCCCTGCAGCTGGAGTACTCCTGGATCAAGGAGTACGACCCGCGCTTCAACGTGAAGTACCGCGACGACAAGTCCTATCCCTGGCTGGCCGTCACCCTCAACGAGGAGTACCCGCGCGTGATGGTGGGCCGCGGCGCGAAGAAGAAGGGGGTCAAGTACTTCGGCCCCTACTCGCACGCCTGGGCCATTCGCGAGACCGTCGACCTGCTCCTGCGGGTCTTCCCGATGCGGTCGTGCAGCAACGGGGTCTTCAAGCGCAGCTCCCAGATCGGGCGGCCATGCCTCCTCGGTTACATCGACAAGTGCGCGGCGCCGTGTGTCGACCGGATCGATGCGGACGAGCATCGCCGGATCGCCGAGGACTTCTGTGACTTCCTCGGTGGCAAGACGGATGCGTTCGTACGCCGCGTGCAGCAGGAGATGTACGCCGCATCCGAGCGCCAGGACTACGAGAAGGCTGCCCGGCTGCGCGACGACCTGGGCGCGCTCAACAAGGCCCTGGAGAAGCAGGCAGTCGTCTTCGGTGACGGCACCGACGCCGATGTGATCGCGCTGGCGGAGGACCCGCTCGAGGTCGCCGTCCAGATCTTCCACGTGCGGTCCGGACGGATCCGCGGGCAGCGGGGCTGGGTGGCCGACCGGGTCGAGGACTCCGACACCGCGGCCCTGGTCGGCGACTTCCTGCTCCAGCTCTATGCCGGTGAGGAAGCGGACGCGATCCCCAAGGAGATCCTGGTGCCGGCCCTGCCCGAGGACGCCTCGACCTATGAGGAGCTGCTCTCGGAGACGCGGGGGAGCCGGGTGTCGATCCGGGTGCCACAGCGCGGCGACAAGAAGTCCCTGCAGGAGACCGTGGCCCAGAACGCCGCCCAGTCGCTCGCCCTGCACAAGACCCGGCGGGCCAGCGACCTGACCACCCGCAACCAGGCCCTCGAGGAGATCCAGCAGGCGCTGGAGCTGCCGAGCGTCCCGCTCCGGATGGAGTGTTACGACATCTCCAACCTCCAGGGCACCGAGGTGGTCGCCTCGATGGTGGTTTTCGAGGACGGACTGGCCCGCAAGAGTGAGTACCGCCGCTTCGTGATCAAGGGTGTCGACGGCCAGAATGATGTCGCCTCGATGCACGAGGTGATCACCCGGCGCTTCAAGCGGCTGCTCGACGAGCGGATCGAGCACCCGGATCTGGCGAGCGGCGAGATCGACGCCGAGCAGGACACCGGGCCGATGCTGATCGATCCGGAGACCGGCCGGCCGAAGAAGTTCGCCTATGTGCCCGGCCTGGTGGTCGTCGACGGTGGCCCGCCCCAGGTCGCCGCCGCCCAGCGCGCGCTCGACGAGCTCGGCATCGACGACATCCCGGTGTGCGGGCTGGCGAAACGACTCGAGGAGGTCTGGCTGCCCGGCCAGGCCGACCCGGTGATCCTGCCTCGGTCGAGCGAGGGCCTCTACCTGTTGCAACGGGTCCGCGACGAGGCGCACCGGTTTGCGATCACCCACCACCGCTCCCGACGTTCGAAGACGATGGTCGAGAGCATGCTCGACGACGTACCCGGTCTCGGAGAGGTACGCCGCAAGACGCTGATCAAGCACTTCGGCTCGTTGAAGAAGCTGCGCAGCGCGACCGTCGAGGAGATCGCCGAGGTGCCCGGCATCGGCACCCGCACGGCGACCGCGATCGCGAACGCTGTCGCCCAAAAGCAAGCAGAGAGGCCCGGCCGCCGCCAGACTGTGAACACCGCGACCGGCGAAATCGAGGAGTCCTGATGCACGAGCCGACCGAGGCAGCCTGGGGCGAGCTCGTGATCGTCACCGGGATGACCGGAGCAGGCCGCAGCACCGCGTCGAAGGAGCTCGAGGACCTCGGCTACTTCGTGGTCGACAACCTGCCGCCCGAGCTCGTCAGTGACGTGGTGCGGCTGGTCGACGGCCGCCAGGGCAGGGATCAGCCGATCGCGGTGGTTGTCGACGTACGCGCCGGCTCGCTGCTCGACACCCTCCCCGAACAGCTCGCGAAGAATGTCCCCACCCGGCGGACGACCCTGGTGTTCCTCGAGGCCGACGACGACATCCTCGTGCGTCGTCAGGAAGCAGCCCGGCGGCCACATCCGCTGCAGGGCTCGGGCCGGCTGCTCGAGGGCATCCAGCGTGAGCGCGCCGCGATGGCTGCGTTGCGCGGCGACGCGGACCTGGTCATCGACACCACCAGCCTCAACGTCAACCAGCTCAAGGAGAAGGTCGGCTCCGCGCTCGGCTCGCCCGAGGCGATGCACCTGCAGATCACGGTGGTCAGCTTCGGCTTCAAGTACGGCGTTCCGGTCGATGCCGACCTGATGGCCGACATGCGCTTCCTGCCCAACCCGTTCTGGATTCCGGAGCTCCGCGACCACACCGGCCTCGATGCCGACGTCGCCGAGTACGTCAAGACCCGGGAGGACGCGGAGGAGTTCCTCGACCGCTATGTCCCGGTCATCCAGACCGTCGGCTACGGCTACCTCCGCGAGGGCAAGCGCTTCATGACCGTCGCGATCGGCTGCACCGGCGGCAAGCACCGCAGCGTCGCGATGTCCGAGGAGCTCGCCCTTCGACTGCGCAGCATCGGGCTCGAGGCGACCGCCAACCACCGCGACCTCGGCCGCGAGTGATGGCCTGGTCGACGGAGCCTGCCGTGGTCGCGCTCGGCGGTGGACACGGCCTCGCCGCGTCACTGTCCGCGTTGCGGCGGATCACCAACAACCTCACGGCGGTCGTCACGATCGCCGACAACGGTGGCTCCTCCGGTCGGTTGCGCACCGAGTTCGGCGTGCTCCCGCCCGGTGACCTGCGGATGGCGCTGGCAGCACTGTGCGGTGACGACCGGTGGGGACAGACCTGGGCGCGGGTGCTGCAGCACCGGTTCGAGTCCGAGGGTTCACTCGACGGCCACGCCGTCGGCAACCTGCTGATCGTGGCCCTGTGGGAGCTGCTCGACGACCACATCGAGGGTCTCGACTGGGTGGGGAACCTGCTCGGTGCCCGCGGCCGGGTGCTCCCGATGGCGGTGACCCCGATCGACATCACGGCCGAGGTCCGAGGTGCGGATCCCGCGAGGCCCGACGACGTGACCACGGTGCGCGGTCAGGTGGAGATCGCGACCACCCCCGGCGAGGTGTTGTCGGTCAGCGTCGATCCCGAGCACCCGCAGGCCTGTCCCGAAGCCGTCACGGCGATCGAGGAAGCCCAGTGGGTCGTGATCGGCCCCGGCTCCTGGTACACCTCGGTGATCCCGCACCTGTTGGTCCCGGGTCTGCGCGACGCTCTGGTCCGTACGCCGGCCAGGCTGATCGTGACGATGAACCTGGAGGAACAGTCCGGCGAGACCGAGGGGTTCACGCCCGAGGACCATCTCGACGTACTCCTCCGCCAGGCACCGGACCTTCGGATCGACACCGTGCTGGTCGACGTCGGTTCCGTCGTACATCCGGATCACCTGCGCAAGGCCGTCGAAGCCATTGGTGCCCGGCTCGAGGTCGCGGATGTGTCCGATCCATTGGCAATCGGCCAGCATGATCCCGAGAAACTTGCCCGTGCGTATGCGCGCCTGACGAGAGCGAACTAAGGTGAGGACCTCGCGGCCATCAACCCCTGGTCGCTGATCAAACAGCCAACACAGGCAATCGATGAGACGGCAGGATCGAGCGCATGGCGATGACGGCACAAGTCAAGGCGGAGTTGGCCAACACCAAGGTCACCAAGACGTGTTGTCGCAAGTCGGAGGTGTCCTCCATGCTCCGCTTCGCCGACGCCCTGCACCTCGTCGGCGGCGGCATCGTGGTGGAGGCCGAGCTCGACACCGGTGCCGCAGCACGCCGCCTCAGACGAGACATCGCCGAGGTCTATGGGCACGACTCCGAGGTCGTGATGGTCAAGGGCAGCGGTCTTCGACGCGGCACTCGTTACATCGTCCGGGTCGCCAGGGACGGCGAGTCGCTCGCTCGCCAGACCGGGCTCATCGACCAGCGCAACCGTCCGGTCCGTGGACTGCCCCCGCAGGTCGTGTCCGGCTCCGGCTGTGACGCGGTCGCCGCCTGGCGGGGTGCCTTCCTCGCCCACGGCTCACTCACCGAACCCGGCCGCTCGAGCTCGCTCGAGGTCACCTGCCCGGGCCCCGAGGCCGCGCTCGCCCTGGTCGGTTCCGCCCGTCGGCTCGGCATCAGCGCCAAGGCTCGTGAGGTCCGCGGCGTCGACCGGGTCGTGATTCGCGACGGCGACGCCATCGGCCAGCTGCTCACTCGTCTCGGCGCGCACGAGTCGCTGCTGGCCTGGGAGGAGCGCCGGATGCGCCGCGAGGTCCGGGCGACCGCCAACCGGCTCGCCAACTTCGACGACGCGAACCTCCGCCGGTCTGCACGCGCAGCTGTCGCGGCAGGCGCTCGGGTCGACCGTGCGCTGGAGATCCTCGGTGCGGACATCCCCGATCACCTCCAACTTGCCGGGCAGCTCCGGCTGGAGCACAAGCAGGCATCGCTCGAGGAGCTCGGTCAGCTGCACGACCCGGTGCTCACCAAGGATGCGATCGCGGGTCGCATCCGGCGGTTGCTCGCGATGGCCGACAAGAAGGCCGAGGAGCTCGGCATTCCCGACACCGAGGCGTCGCTGACCCCGGAGATGCTCGCCGAGGACGCCTGAAGCGGCCAGAAGCGCCGTCGCGATAAGGTCGAGTTCACCTTGTCCGACTACCAGGAGTAACCCCTGTGACTGTTCGCGTTGGAATCAATGGCTTCGGCCGCATCGGCCGCAACTTCTTCCGCGCCGTACGTGCGTCCGGTGCCGACATCGAGATCGTCGGCATCAACGACCTCACCGACAACAAGGTCCTGGCCCACCTCCTGAAGTACGACTCGATCCTCGGTCGTCTCGACGCGGATGTGTCCTCGACGGACACCTCGATCGTCGTCGGCGGCAAGAACATCACGGCGTTCGAGGAGCGCGACCCGGCCAACCTCAAGTGGGGCGAGATCGGCGCCGACGTCGTCATCGAGTCCACCGGCTTCTTCACCGACGCGACCAAGGCGCACGCGCACATCGATGCCGGCGCGAAGAAGGTGGTCATCTCGGCGCCTGCGAGCAACGAGGACATCACGATCGTGATGGGCGTGAACCACGACCTGTACGACCCCGCGAAGCACAACGTGGTCTCCAACGCGTCCTGCACGACGAACTGCCTGGCGCCGATGGCGAAGGCGCTCAACGACGAGCTCGGCATCGTCAAGGGCCTGATGACCACGATCCACGCGTACACCGCCGACCAGAACCTGCAGGACAACATCCACAAGGACCTGCGCCGTGCCCGCGCCGCGGCTCTGAACATCATTCCGACCAGCACGGGCGCTGCGAAGGCCATCGGCCTGGTGCTCCCCGAGCTCAAGGGCAAGCTCGACGGCTTCGCGCTGCGCGTCCCGGTCCCGACCGGTTCGGCCACCGACCTGACGTTCGAGGCAGGTCGCGAGACCAGCATCGCCGAGGTCAACTCGATCGTGAAGGCCGCCGCCGAGGGTCCGCTGAAGGGCTACCTCCGGTACAACGAGGACGATATCGTCTCCACCGACATCGTCACCGACCCCGCTTCCTGCATCTTCGACGCCCCGCTGACCAAGGTGATCGGCAACCAGGTCAAGGTCATCGGCTGGTACGACAACGAGTGGGGCTACTCCAACCGGCTCGCCGACCTGGTCACCCACATCGGCGCATCACTCTGAGCGCGGTCCGGGAACAGCGGTGAGCATCAACCGCGTTGCGGACCTCGGCGACCTGCGGGGCAAGCGTGTCCTGGTCCGCTCGGACCTGAACGTCCCGCTCGACGGGAGCACGATCACCGACGACGGCCGGATCCGCGCCAGTGCGCCGACGATCAAGCAGCTGTCGGACGCCGGTGCACGCGTCATTGTGATGGCCCACCTCGGCCGGCCGAAGGGCGCACCGGATCCGGCGTACTCCCTGGCTCCGGTGGCAGCTCGCCTCAGCGAGCTCGTCGGGTCGGCGGTGGCGTTCGCGACCGACACGGTGGGGGACTCGGCGCAGGCAACCGTTGCCGGCCTCTCCGATGGTGACGTCGCGCTTCTCGAGAACGTCCGGTTCAACCCGGGCGAGACCAGCAAGGACGACGCGGAGCGAGGTGCGTTCGCCGACCAGCTCGCCGCGTTCGGTGATGCCTTCGTCAGCGACGGCTTCGGGGTGGTGCACCGCAAGCAGGCCTCGGTGTACGACGTCGCGCAGCGGCTGCCGCACGCGATGGGCGGCCTCGTCGCGGCCGAGATCGACGTACTCCGCAGGCTCACGGTCGACCCGGAGCGTCCCTACGTCGTCGTGCTCGGCGGCTCGAAGGTCTCCGACAAGCTGGCTGTCATCGACAACCTGCTCGGCAAGGCCGACAAGCTGCTCGTCGGCGGCGGGATGGTCTTCACCTTCCTTGCTGCCCAGGGCCATGGCGTCGGCAAGAGCCTGCTCGAGAACGACCAGCTCGGCACCTGTCGCGAGTACCTCAAGCGGGCCGCCGACTCCGGCGTCGAGATCGTGCTGCCGACAGACATCGTCGTCGACACCGCGTTCCCCTCCGGGGACCGGACGCCGCAGCCCACGGTCGTCAGCGCCAGTGCGATCCCGGACGACTGCCTCGGGCTGGACATCGGCCCCGACTCCAGTGCCGCCTTCGCGGCTGCACTGACGGGCGCCAGGACGGTGTTCTGGAACGGCCCGATGGGGGTCTTCGAGGTCGACGCCTTCGCGGCAGGCACCCGGGCGGTCGCGGAGGCACTGACGAAGGTCGACGGGCTCTCCGTGGTCGGCGGCGGCGACTCCGCTGCCGCGGTTCGCCAGCTCGGGTTCGCCGATGACCAGTTCGGACACATCTCCACCGGGGGTGGGGCCAGCCTTGAATACCTTGAGGGCAAGGAACTTCCCGGCATCGACGTACTCGACGACTGAAGGACTGACCATGGCGAAGCAGACGCGCGTGCCGCTGATGGCCGGCAACTGGAAGATGAACCTCAACCACCAGGAGGCCGTCGTCCTGGTGCAGAAGCTTGCCTGGACGCTGGCGGACAAGAAGCACGACTACGCCAAGGTCGAGGTGGTGGTGGTTCCGCCGTTCACCGACCTGCGCAGCGTGCAGACGCTGGTCGACGGGGACCGGCTTCAGGTGCAGTACGGCGCACAGGACATCTCCACCCACGACGGCGGCGCCTTCACCGGCGAGATCTCCGCGTCGATGCTGGCCAAGCTGGGCTGCTCCTATGTGGTGGTGGGTCACTCGGAGCGCCGCGAGTACCACGCCGAGAACGACGCCGAGGTGAACGCCAAGGCGCACAAGGCGTTCGACGCGAAGATGACCCCGATCGTGTGCGTGGGCGAGGGCCTCGACGTACGCAAGGAAGGTCGTCAGGTCGAGTACACCCTGGCGCAGGTCGACGGGTCGCTGGCCGGCTTCACCGCCAAGGAGATCGCGTCACTCGTGATCGCCTACGAGCCGGTCTGGGCGATCGGCACCGGCGAGGTGGCCACCCCTGAGGACGCGCAAGAGGTCTGTGCCGCGATCCGGGGCCGGATCCAGGAGATCCACGGTGACGCCGCCGCCGCCGGCGTACGCATCCTGTACGGCGGTTCGGTCAAGGCCAACAACGTCGGGGGCATCATGCAGAAGGAAGACGTCGATGGTGCGCTGGTCGGTGGCGCCAGCCTGCAGGCCGATGAGTTCGGCGGGATCTGTCGTTTTTACGACATGCCCATCCTGTGACGTTGGGGTCGCCAGGCGGACGTGGCGCTCCCTGTGCTGGGATTCGTCCCCTCATCGGTTAGGCTTCCCGCCGTGATCACCGCTTTTGAAATTGTGCTTGTTCTGTCGAGCCTCATGATGATTCTGCTGGTCCTCCTCCACAAGGGACGGGGCGGCGGGCTCTCCGACATGTTCGGCGGAGGCGTGTCCAGCGGGCTGGGCGGCTCTTCGGTGGCCGAGCGCAACCTGGACCGGATCACGATCGGTATTGGCCTGGTGTGGGCAGCGTGTGTGATCGGACTGGGTCTGCTGTTCAAGATCCAGAACTGATTTCCCCAACTCTTTAGGAGAAGCGTGGCAGGCGGAGGAAGCGCAATTCGTGGCAGTCGGGTGGGGGCAGGCCCCATGGGCGAGGCCGAGCGCGGCGAGGCGGCACCCCGGCAGAACGTCACCTATTTCTGTTCGCAACAGCACCGGACGCTGATCGCATTCGCGGTCGAGGCGACGGTGCCCGAGGCCTGGGACTGCCCGCGGTGTGGACTCCCCGCCAGCCTCGACTCGGAGAACCCGCCCCCGCCGACCAAGGTTGCGCCGTACAAGACGCATCTTGCGTATGTGAAGGAGCGTCGTTCCGACAAGGAAGCGGCGGATATCCTCGACGAGGCGATCCAGACCCTTCGTGATCGTCGCAAGCGCGGCGAGGTCATCTTCTAAGCACCGATCTCCAGCTTCGCGGCAAGTTTCTTCGGTTTTTTTCTGGCAAGTGTCGATTGTCGGTGCCCACGCACGTCATCGTGCTGGGAACACCTCCCGCTGACACAGATCGGAAGGAACGAAGACATGAGCACTGAATACGCCATCCTGCTGCCGGGCGACGAGAGCAAGTGGTCGTCGGCAACGCCTGAGGACCAGGCCGCCATGTACGCGAAGCACAACCAGTTCATGCAGCTGCTCGCCGAGCGCGGACACACCATGGCGGGCGGTGCGGAGCTGACGCCGAGCAAGAGCGCTCAGGTCGTCCGCGGCTCCCTCGACACGGTCACCGTCACCGACGGGCCGTACGCCGAGACCGTCGAGCAGCTGACCGGCTTCTACCTGGTCAGCACCGAGAACCTCGATGACCTGCTCAACGTCTGCGGCATCCTTGCGGGCGACGGCGCGGTCGAAGTCCGTGCGACGGTCGTGCACGAAGGAATGTGATGCGCTACTTCGTCACGATCGCCTACGAGCCGACGGTGTGGTCCGACGCCTCTGAAGAGGTCCAGAAGACCTACCACCAGGCGCATCTGGCGTTCCACGACGCCGTCGAGCAACGAGCCCAGCTGATCTCCGGTGAGGCCCTCGCCGGGCCGGAGACAGCCACCACGATGCGTCACGTGGACGGCAAACCTGTCCTGACCGACGGACCGTTCGCGGAGTCCGCCGAGATCGTCGGAGGCTTCTACCTGATCGAGGCCGCCAACCTCGACGTGATGACGAGCCTGTGCGAGCTGCTGCCCTCGGCGTACAGCCTGGAGATCCGGCCAGTCATCCAGATCGACGGTTTCGACCAGAACTGATGCAGCGCGCCGTCGAGGAAGCGTTTCGCGACCAGTGGGGCCGACTTCTGGCCCTGCTGGTCGCGCGCTATCGGCGACTTGACCTTGCCGAGGACGGGCTGGCCGACGCCTTCGAAGCGGCGGCTCGGCACTGGGCCGTCGACGGGCCACCGGACAATCCCGGGGCCTGGCTCCTGACCGCGGCCCGCCGCCGGATCCTCGATCGGCTCCGGGCCGAGGCGGTCGCGGCGCGGAAGGAGCCGATGCTCGTCGTCGACGAGTCGCTGCGACAGGAGGTGCAGAGCACGATGGCCGATCCGGGCGGGCTGCTGTCTGATGAACGGCTGCGGCTGGTGCTGCTGTGTGCGCACCCCTCATTGGCGCCCGAGTCCGCGAGCGCGCTGTCGCTCCGCCTGGTGCTCGGTGTTCCGACCGCGGAGGTTGCCCGGCTGTTCCTGGTGTCCGAGGCAACGATGGCTGCCCGGCTCACCCGGGCGAAGCGGAAGCTCGCGGCCACCGGAGTGCCGTTCGCGATGGCGGGAGGCACGGCCCTGGCCGATCGTCTCGAGGTCGTCGCCGCGGTCATCTACCTCGCGTTCACGACCGGCTACGCACCGTCGACCGGCGAGGACCTGCTGCGCGTGGAGACTGCCGGTGAGGCGATCCGCCTCGCCAGGGTCGTCCGGGACCTGGCCGGCTCCCAGCCGGTGATCGACGCTTTGCTCGCGCTGATGCTGCTCCAGCACTCCCGCCGCAACGCCCGGGTCTCGGCGAACCGGATCGTGCTGCTGCCCGACCAGGACCGGTCGCGCTGGCAGCACGACGAGATCGTCGAGGCCCTCGGGCTGCTGGAACCCCACCTTGCCGTCGAGCCGTCTGGTGCAGGCCGGGCGTACTTCCTGCAGGCCCTGATCGCAGCGGAGCACGCTGTCGCGCCGACCGCCGGGGAGACGCACTGGGAGCGGATCGAGGCGCACTACGAGGCCCTCGAGGCGCACACCCAGTCGCCCGTCGTACGGCTGAACCGCGCCGTCGCCGCCGCCGAGCTGAAGGGCCCGGACGCCGGGCTGGCGCTGCTCGAAGGGCTGGAGGAGCAGCTGCCCCGGAACCATCGGCTGTACGCGGTCCGTGGCGAGCTGCTCGACCGCGCCGGCGACCCTGCCGCCGCGGTGGCGGCGTACCAGATCGCGATCGAGCTCTGCACGAACGATGCCGAGCGCAGCTACCTGACCGAACGGGTCGCAAGCATCAGCTGAGCGACGACGCCGAGTCCTGATCGAGGAACCAGAGCGTCTCCTTGCGTCCCCGCGGGCCTGCCGACGGAACCTGCAGCGGCTCGGCGTCCGGATCCAGGGCGGCCGCGACCGCAGCAGCCTTCGACCGACCCGACGCCACGAACCAGACCACGTCGGCGTGCGAGAGCCGGGGGAGCGTCAGCGAGAGCCGCACCGGCGGCGGCTTGGGTGACTCCGGAACGACGACCACCGGGGCCGTCGCGAGCACCTGGTCCTGGCCCGGGAACAGCGACGCGCAGTGACCGTCGGGCCCGACCCCGAGCATCACGATGTCGAACGGGCGATCGCCGAGCACCGCCTGGAGCTCCGAGGCGTAGGCGGCGGCAGCAGCCTCCGGGTGGCCGGTGTAGGCACCGGCTTCGGCGGGCATCGGGTGCAGCCGGGCCGGATCGACGGGCAGCTGGTCGAGGAGCGCGGCGCGAGCCTGCCCCTCGTTGCGATCCGGTGAGTCGGCAGCGACGAAGCGCTCGTCACCCCAGAAGAAGTCGATCCGGTCCCAGGCGACACCCGACCCACGCTGGTGGGTGGCGATGCGGTGGTGGATCTCGTCGGCGATGCCGCCACCAGTGAGTACGACGGAAGGATCACTGCCGCTGCCCTGGATGCTGAGGAGCCGGCTGATGAAGGCGTCTGCCGCCTGATCGGCAAGTCCCGCGGCATCGGCGGAGATCGACGTACGGGGTGCGGTCACTTCTTCTTCCCCAGAGCCACCAGTCGCCGGGCCGTGGCGGCGTAGACGTTGTCCTCGTCGAGCCGGCGGAGCTCCTCGGCCAGCAGCTCGGGCAGGTCTCGCCGCTTGAGCGCGATCGGCCGGTCCGGCCGCCCCGGTGAGGAGAACGTGGCGAGCTTGCCGTCGGTGCGGGTGATCCGGATCGGACCTTCCTTGGTCTCGAGCACGACCTCGGTGATGCCGGGCCCGCTGGAGTTGGCGCGATCCACCGGCACCTTGAGCCGGTCGGAGAGCCACGCGCCGAGGAGGTCGGCACTCGGGCTGATCCGCTCGGACGTGATCGAGGCTCGACGAACCTTGAGCGGATGCTGGTCGAGCGACGCGGCGAGGAGCGCGCGCCACGCGGTGATCCGGGTCCACGCGAGGTCGGTGTTGCCCGGCGCGTAGGACTCGCACTGGCTGTAGATCGCGAGCGTCTTGCCCGACGACGCGGCAGCAGCATCGGTGATCCGCCGGGTCGCGAGCGCACCGAGCGGGTCTGCCGCCGGATCGGCCGGCGGGTTCGACGGCCACCAGACCGCGACGGGGGAGTCAGGAAGCAGTAGCGGGAGTACGACGGAGTCGGCGTGCTTGACGACCTGCCCGGACAGTCGGATGAGTGCGGTCTCACCGATCCAGCCCGAGCCGATCCCGACCTGGGCGTTCACATGAGCCGCGCCACGGCCGTCGCCGACGATCACGCCGAGCACCCGGGCGGGGTGTTCCTGCGAGGCGGCGCGAGCCGCCTCCATGGCGTCGTCGGCAACGTCCTCGTCGACGACGATCACCAGCGTCATCACCATGCCCATCGCAGGGCTGCCGGCCTGGGTCCGACCGTGGACGAAGGCTGCCGCGATGGCCGACGAGTTGGTGTCGGTCAGTTCGATCATCTCGGGGTCCTCGCGAGAACGGGAGCGCAGCGAGCGGTCTTGTGGGGTGAGATCATGGTCGCCTCCAGGTGCGGCCGTCGCGGGCCAGCATTGCGTGAGCAGAGTCCGGACCCCAGGCGCCCGGCTCGTACTGCTCGGGCTTGCCCTTCTTCGCCCAGTGCGCCAGCACGGGGTCGAGGATCTGCCAGGACAGCTCGACCTCTTCGTGCTGGGGGAACAGCGGCGGGTCGCCGAGGAGGACATCGAGGATCAGTCGCTCGTAGGCCTCCGGGCTGACCTCGGTGAAGGTGCCCCCGTAGGCGAAGTCCATGTTCACGTCGCGAATCTCCATCGCGGTGCCGGGGACCTTCGAGCCGAACCGGATGGTCATGCCCTCGTCGGGCTGGATCCGGATCACCAGGGCGTTCTCGGTGAGCTCTTCGGTCTGGGTCGAGCTGAACGGCAGGTGCGGGGCCCGCTTGAAGACCACAGCCACCTCCGTGACCCGTCGGCCCAGGCGCTTGCCGGTGCGGAGGTAGAACGGCACGCCGGCCCACCTGCGGGTCTCGATGTTGAGCTTGACCGCCGCGAACGTGTCCGTGGTCGACGTGGGTGGGATGTCCTGTTCGTCGAGATAGCCGACGACCTCCTCGCCACCGGCCCACCCGGCGGCGTACTGCCCGCGGGCGGTGGTGAGGTCCAGCCGCTTGGGGAGCACGACGGACGAGAGCACCTTCTGCTTCTCCAGCCGCAGCGATGCCGCGTCGAAGGACGTCGGCTCCTCCATCGCGACGAGCGCCATCAGCTGCATTAGGTGGTTCTGGATGACGTCACGCGCGGAGCCGATGCCGTCGTAGTAGCCGGCGCGGCTGCCGATGCCGATGTCCTCGGCCATGGTGATCTGCACGTGGTCGACATAGTTGGAGTTCCACAGCGGCTCGAACATGGCGTTCGCGAAGCGCATCGCGAGGATGTTCTGCACGGTCTCCTTGCCGAGATAGTGGTCGATCCGGAAGACCGACTCGGACGGGAAGACGTCGCTGAGCACCTTGTTGAGCTCGCGCGCCGACTCGAGGTCGTGTCCGAACGGCTTCTCGATGACCACCCGGCGCCAGGCGTCGCCCGGGCCTTCGGACAGTCCGTGCTCCTTGAGCTGGCCGACCACGTCTCCGAAGAAGGACGGCGGGATCGCCAGGTAGAACGCGTGGTTGCCGCCGGTGCCGCGGGTGGTGTCGAGCTCCTCGATGGTCTGCCGGAGCTTGTCGAAGGCGACGTCGTCGGAGAAGTCACCCGGGACGAACCGGAAGCCCTCGGCGAGCTGCTTCCAGACCTCTTCGCGGAACTCGGTGCGGGAGTTCTCCCGGACCGAGTCGTGCACGACCTTGGCGAAGTCCTCGTTGGCCCAGTCGCGGCGAGCGAACCCGACGAGGCTGAAGCCCGGCGGGAGCAGCCCACGGTTGGCGAGGTCGTAGATCGCAGGCATCACCTTCTTGCGCGCCAGGTCGCCGGTGACTCCGAAGAGCACCAGCCCGCAGGGGCCAGCGATCTGGGGCAGCCGACGGTCCTGTGGGTCGCGCAGTGGATTGGTCGAGTGTGCGGCGGACATGTTGGTCAACGCACTGAGCTCCTTTGCAGCACCTCGCGTACGACGGCCAGCCCGGCGTCGTGGTCGGTCAGGTGCAACCTGAGCACCGGCCTGCCGTGCTGGGCCAGGACGGCCGCATCGCCGGCGACCTGGGAGGCGATGAACCCGCCGAACGTGAACGGCCGGTCGGGCACCTCCAGGTCCTGGTCGGGCGTCGTGGAGACCTGCAGGAAGACACCGACAGCCGGTCCGCCCTTGTGATACTGCCCGGTCGAGTGCAGGAACCGTGGTCCCCAGCCGAAGGTGGTCGGCCGCCCGGTCCTGTTCGCCAGCGCCTCACGCGCACTCGCCAGAGGCGCGTCGACGAGTCGGTCGAGGTAGGCCATCACGGCGAGATAGCCACGCTGGTCGTCGAGCTGTGCGAGCAGTGCAGCCACGGCGTCGGCCACCGTGTCGACGTCCGCGCCGAGAAGCCCTTCGGTGGCGTAGACCTCGACGGGTCCGTCGCTGAACGCGGGCTTCGGGCTCTCGCCCTTGCCGTCGAGCATCTCTCGGGCGGCGGCCTTGGCGCTCTCGACGTCCGGCTGGTCGAACGGGTTGATCCCGATCAGCCGGCCCGCCACCACGACGGCGTACTCCCACAGGAGCATCTGCGCACCGAGTGGCGCCTTCACGGAGGCGCCGTACCCGGAGGCGGGCCTGACCGAGTCGCAGAGGTCACCGATCGTGACCAGGACCTCGTCGGGGGTGTTGGGGTCGAAGTTGGGAGCACTCACATCGGGTACGACGACCGGCAGGATGCCCTTGCCGTCCTTGCCCGTGGACTCCGCGATCAGCTGCTCGGCCCAGTCGCCGAAGCCGACGATTCCGGAACCGTGCTCGGCCAGAACCACCTTGTCGGCACCTGCCCGGTTGGCGACACCGAGCAGCGCGCCGAGGCGGAGGCCCGGGTTCTCGACGTCATCGGACTCGAGTGCGTCCTGGATGGCCGCGGCCTCGCCGAGCAGCCGGTCGATGTCGGCGCCGGCGAGCCCACTGGGAACCAGTCCGAACGCGGTCAGTGCGGAGTAGCGACCACCGACATCGGGGTTGGCGTGGAAGACCGTGTAGCCGGCCGCGGTCGCGGAGGTGTCGAGCGGTGAGCCGGGATCGGTCACGACGACGATGTGGTCGGCCGGCTTGCGGCCGATGCCGGTCAGCGCCTTCTCATACGCACGTCGCTGGCTGTCGGTCTCGACCGTGCCGCCGGACTTGCTGGAGACGACCACGATGGAGCGCTCCAGCCGGTCGCCCAGGGCGGCCCGGACGTAGTCGGGATCCGAGGAGTCGAGGACCGTCAGCTCGACGTCGTCGGTCCGACAGATCACCTCCGGGGCGAGCGAGGAGCCACCCATGCCGCAGAGCACCACGTGGTCGAGGCCGGCCTCGTTGAGCTTCGCCTTCAGCTCCGCGATCTCGAAGACCAGCGGTCGTGACTCCTCGGCCAGCCCGACCCAGGCCAGCCGCTTGGCCGACTCCGGCTCGGCGGCGGGGCCCCACAGCGTCGGCGTGCGCACGGCGATCTGCGAAGCCACCTTGTCCTCGACGAGCTGTTGTACCGCGGCAACGTAGGCCGACTCGTCGCGGTATCCGAAGTGGAGCTCGCAGTTCATCCCACCTGCGCCGACACCCGAGGTGCTGCTCCAGTCCGTCACGCCGACGCGTCCAGGCTCTTCTGGACCGTCGCCAGCAGGTCCTGCCACGACTTGACGAACTTGTCGACGCCCTCGGTCTCGAGGGTGTCGATCACGTCGTCGTAGTCGATGCCGGCGGCCTTGAGCGACGCCATCACCTGCTCGGCGTCAGCGTAGTTCGGCCGGACCTGGTCGCCCTTGACCTCGCCATGGTCGGCAACGGCCTCGAGGGTCTTCTGCGGCATCGTGTTGACGGTGTCCTCGACGACGAGGTCGACGACGTACATCGTGTCGTCGTAGTCCGGGTTCTTGACCCCCGTCGAGGCCCACAGCGGCCGCTGCCGGTTACCGCCGGCGGCCGCGAGCACCGACCAGCGCTCGCTTGCGAAGAACTCCTCGAATGCCTTGTAGGCAAGGCGGGCGTTCGCGATGCCGGCCTTGCCCTTCAACGCTGCGTCGGCTCCCGCCTTGTCGAGGCGGGCATCGATCTCGGTGTCCACCCGGGACACGAAGAACGACGCGACCGAGTGGATCGTGGACAGGTCGTGGCCGTTTGCCTTGGCCTGTTCGATGCCGGCGATGAACGCCTCCATCACGTCCTGGTAGCGGCCCAGTCCGAAGATCAGGGTCACGTTGACGCTGATGCCCTCGGCGAGTGTCGCGGTGATCGCCGGGCAGCCTTCGGTGGTGCCGGGGATCTTGATGTAGGCATTGGGCCGGTCGACCGCCTGCCAGAGCTCCTTGGCCTGGGCGACGGTGGCGTCCGTGTCGTGCGCCACTCCGGGAGTGACCTCGATGGAGACCCGGCCATCGACGCCGTTGGTGGCGTCGTACGTCGGCCGGAGCACGTCACACGCATCGCGTACGTCGGTCGTGGTCAGGGCGAACACCGTTTTGTCGACGTCGGCGCCCTCGGCGGCGAGCTGGCGGACCTGGTCGTCGTAGCGCTCACCGTTGGCCAGGGCCGCGGCGAAGATCGACGGGTTGGTGGTGACACCCACCACGGAGCTGTTCTTCACGAGGTCGGCGAGGTTGCCGGTCTCGAGCCGCTCCCGCGACAGGTCGTCGAGCCAGATGGAGACCCCAGCCTCCGCTAGCTGCTGCAGTCGTTCTGACATGTTCTGCCTCCCAAGTTGCGTACTGCTCGATCTGGCTGGTGTATCCGGCCTGCCTATGAGTTGGCTGCCCGGATGCTTTCTTCGGCCGCCAGGGTGACGGCCTCGGCGGTGATGCCGAACTCCTGGTAGATGGTGGCGAAGTCGGCAGACGCTCCGAAGTGCTCGAGCGAGATGCTGCGCCCCGCATCGCCCACGATGTCGCGCCAACCCTGAGCGACGCCGGCCTCGACACTGACGCGCGCCTTGACCTTCGGCGGGATGACGGAGTCGCGGTAGGCCTGGTCCTGCTCGTGGAACCACTCGATGCACGGCATCGACACGACGCGGGCATCGATGTCCTTCGCGGCGAGCTGGTTGCGGGCCTCCACTGCGAGCTGGACCTCTGAGCCGGTGCCGATCAGGACCACGTCGGGCTCGCCCTCGGCGTCGATCAGCACGTAGCCACCCCTGGCGACACCCTCGGTGGTTGCGAAGCCCTCGGCGCCACGGGGATACGTCGGGATGTTCTGCCGGGTCAGAGCGAGGCCTGCGGGTCGGTCGGTGTTTTCGAGGATCGCCTTCCAGGCAGCGACGGTCTCGTTGGCGTCACCGGGACGGACCACGTCGAGGCCCGGGATCGCGCGCAGTGCGGCGAGGTGCTCGACCGGCTGGTGCGTGGGGCCGTCCTCGCCGAGACCGATCGAGTCGTGGGTCCAGACGTAGGTGACGGGCAGCTTCATCACCGCGGCCAGCCGGACGGCCGGGCGCATGTAGTCGGAGAACACCAGGAAGGTGCCGCCGTACACACGGGTGCCACCGTGCAGCGCGACGCCGTTCATGATCGAACCCATCGCGTGCTCGCGGATGCCGAAGTGCATGACGCGGCCGTAGGGGTTGCCGCTCCACTCCGACGTCTGCCACGCGTCGGGTGTGAACGAGGGCTCACCCTCCGGCGTGGTGTTGTTGGACTCGGCCAGATCTGCTGAACCGCCCCAGATCTCGGGGAGCAGCGGCGCGATCGCACTGAGTACGGCGCCGGAGGCCTTGCGAGTGGCGACACCCTTCGGGTCCGCGTCGTACGTCGGAAGCGCATCCTGCCAGCCGCTGGGCAGCGACCGGGTCGACATCCGGTCGAAGAGTGCCTTCGCCTCGGTGTGCGATGAGGCCCACTTGTCGAAGTCCTTGTGCCACTCGGCCTGCTGGGCCTTGCCACGCTCGATCAGCGAGCGGGTGTGGGCCAGGACGTCGTCGGAGATGTCGAAGAGCTTGTCCGGGTCGAAGCCCAGCACCTTCTTCGTTGCCGCGACCTCGGCAGCACCGAGCGCGGACCCGTGGGCGGCTCCGGTGTTCTGGGCGTCGGGTGCGGGCCACGCGATGATGGTGTGCATCACGATCAGACTGGGCTGGTCGGTGACCGCCTCGGCCTTGTCGAGGGCGGTCCACAGCTCGGGCACGTCCTCGACGTACTCCTTGCCGCCGTTGGTCCAGTCGACGTGCTGGACGTGCCAGCCGTAGGCCTCGAAGCGCTTGCCGACGTCCTCGGTGAAGGCGATGTTCGTGTTGCCTTCGATGCTGATCTGGTTGGCGTCGTAGATCAGCGTCAGGTTGCCGAGCTGCTGGTGACCGGCCCACGACGATGCCTCGGCGGACACGCCCTCCTCGAGGTCGCCGTCGCTGCAGATCGCATAGATCTGGTGGTCGAAGGGGCTGGCCTGCGACCTCGGGTCGAAGAGGCCACGCTCGCGGCGGGCGGCCGCAGCCATGCCGACTGCGTTGGCGACGCCCTGACCCAACGGACCGGTGGTGGTCTCGACGCCGGCGGTGTGGCCGTGCTCGGGGTGACCGGGAGTCCTGGAGCCCCAGGTGCGCAGGCTCTTCAGGTCGTCGAGCTCGAGGCCCCAGCCGCCCAGGAAGAGCTGTGTGTACAGCGTGATCGAGGAGTGTCCGCACGAGAGCACGAACCGGTCACGACCGGTCCAGGCAGGGTCGGCGGGGTTGTGGCGCATCCGCTTCTGGAACAGGAGGTACGCAACGGGCGCAAGGCTCATCGCCGTACCGGGGTGGCCATTGCCGACCTTCTGGACGGCGTCCATGGCCAGACAACGTGCGGTGTCGACCGCACGCTTGTCGAGGTCGGTCCACTCCAACGGGGCTCGGTTGCTGGTCAAGGCAGCAGGTTCCTCTCAGGTGCACGGTCTCGCGAATGAAGCTCTGTCTCGCGACTTTCAACGTCTGTTTCGGGGCGCTGTGGCCCGTCACATCCGAGCCTACTCACGCCCGGCGATGACCGGCACCTACCCTCGTGGCGCCCGGGACAGACATCACATGACGGATGGCCGGTCCGGGTCGGAGGGCCCAGCCGGGCGCAGATACACTGCGCTAGCCCCTGTTGCAAGATCCGGGGGAGCCCAGCAAGCAACGAAGGCGAGGCGTGTGTGACCGCGGTCGACTCCCAGGCGTCCGTCACCGGACAGACCTCGGAAGACCCCACGTTGCGCGACGTGGTCGCTGCGTACGTCGGTCTCACCAAGCCTCGGGTGATCGAGCTGCTGTTGCTGACCACGGTGCCGGTCATGTTCTTCGCCCAGCGTGGTGTCCCGTCGCTCGAGCTGGTGGTCGCCACCGTCCTCGGCGGCACCCTGTCGGCCGGTAGCGCGAACGCCCTCAACTGCGTCTATGACCGCGACATCGACGAGCACATGCGACGCACCCGCCGGCGGGCGCTGCCTCGTCACATGGTGACGCCGAAGGCGGCCTTCATCTTCGGGATGGCGCTGGTCGTCGTCTCGACACTGGTGCTCGGCTTCTTCGTGAACTGGCTCTCGTCGGGTCTCGCGCTCGCGGCGTCCGCGTTCTACCTCTTCGTCTACACGATGATCCTGAAGCGCCGGACGACCCAGAACATCGTATGGGGCGGACTGGCCGGCTGCTTCCCGGCGCTGATCGGCTGGACCGCCGTCACCAACCACTTGGCGTGGCCCCCGGTCGTGCTCTTCCTGGTGGTGTTCTTCTGGACCCCGCCCCACACCTGGGCGCTGGCGATGCGTTACCGCGAGGACTATGCGCGGGTCGACGTACCCATGCTTCCGGTACGCCGCAACGCTGAGGCCGTGGCCAAGCAGATCGTGGCCTACTCGTGGGTGATGGTGGCCGTCTCGCTGGCGCTGTGGCCGATCGCCAACACCGGGATCGTCTACCCCGTGGTCGCCATCGTGCTGGGCGCTGCGTTCCTCGTCGAGGCGCACCTGATGTGGGCCCGTGCCCGCACGAGCGACGAGCTCACCGTGGTCAAGCCGATGCGGCTCTTCCACTGGTCGAACATGTATCTCTCCCTGCTCTTCGTGGCAGTGGCGCTCGACCCGCTGATCAAGGGCTGAGCAGGCCGGCCGGGCACTCCAGGACCACCGGCGCCCCCGGGGTTGCTGATGCCGTCGGGCAGGCATCCAGCGAGCCCCAGGCCGTGTCGAATGTGCTTGACATCGAACGTATGTTCGAGTAACGTGGCTCTATGAACTCGTCGGACACGACCAGCGCTGAACGGGTGCTGGCGCGTGCGGAGGAGAACCTGCGGCACAGCAGAGCTGCCGGGGCAGAGCGTCTCGAACTGGCCTATGAGTGGGCTCAGCTTCACCGTCGTTCACCCAACGACCAGCGCTCAGGTTGGACCTGGATCTCGCTCGGGGCCGAGGGCACCGACATCTATGAGTACGCCGCAGCCGAGCTCGGCATCAGCCTCGAGCTGCATCCGCTGACGGCCCAGCATCTGATGGCGGACGCGATCGACCTGATCGACCGGCTCCCGAACACCTGGGAGGCGGTCCGGTCCTTGACGCTCGAGGCGTGGGTCGGGCGGAAGATCGCGAAGGCCACCCGTGAGCTGACCCGGGCGCAGGCGGGTCAGGTTGATACGGCCATCCTCGAGGCTCTCGGTTCGTTGCCGCCGGGCCGGCTGCTCGGTCTCGTCGAGGCTCGGGTGATCGAGGCCGATCAGGCTGCATCCGACGCGAAGGCCGAGGAGGCCAGCCGGCATCGGTTCGTCCATGCCGGGCACCGTATCGACCACGGTCTCAGGTCGCTGACCGCACGGGCCGATGCCGCCGACGTGCACCGCTTCGCCGCGATGGCCGACCAGATCGCCCGGATCCTCGCTGAACAGGGCGCCGACTCGGAGACTGTCGAGACCCTCGACCAGCTGCGGGCACGAGCGATCGGAGTCCTCGCGAACCCCATGCTGGCCT
>JAOPXK010000059.1 GCA_025965195.1 Marmoricola sp. | reverse complement strand
AGGTAGGTGGTCACGTCGCCACCGCGGAACGCGTAGATCGCCTGCTTCGGATCGCCGATCAACACCATCGTGGCGTGGCCGGAGAACGCCCGGTCCAGCACCTGCCACTGCACCGGGTCGGTGTCCTGGAACTCGTCGACGAGGACGACCTTCCAGCGCGACCGCATCCGCTGCCGGGCAGGCGCGTCCTCGTCGAGAAGCGCGTCGGCGAGCTGGCTGAGCAGGTCGTCATAGCTGAGTACGCCGAGCCGCCGCTTGCGCAGATCCATCTCGACTCGGACTGCCTGGGCGAAGCGGCGCCGCCTACCCGCCAGCGAGTCGCCGGGAGCGGCCTCGGGCTCGAGGCGGGCCTGGGGATCACCCGTTGCCCCGCGGGCGATCGTGAGGGCCTCTGCGCGACTGAAGATCGGCGGCTGGTCGTCACGCGCGAACCCCCGGACGTAGAGGTCGTCGACGACCTCGACCAGCAGCTCGTCGAGGTCCTCCACCAGGTGCGCACCCGCGTCCGTGTCGCCCGCAACGCCGAGGCTCTTGAGCACAAGCTGGCAGAACTGGTGGGTCGTCGCGATGGTCGCGGAGTCGAAGGCGGCGAGGGCATCGCGGATCCGCGTACGCCTGGCAAGGACCTCCTCCTCCGGTGCGTCGAGGAGCAGGTCGAGCAGCTCACCGTGCTCGCGCGAGGGGTCGGCGAGCACCCGGTCGGCTTCGACGAGCTGCTCCCGGACCCGCTCGCGGAGCTCTTGGCTGGCGGCCCTTCCGAAGGTGACGACCAGCATCTCCTCGAGCCGGACATCGCCCTGGGCGACGTACCTCGTCACGAGCGCAGCGATCGTCCAGGTCTTGCCGGTCCCTGCACTCGCCTCGAGGAGCGTCGTCCCGGTCGGCAGCGGGTCGGTGATGTCGAAGGCGTCCATCTGCTCAACCCACCCGCTCGTGGTCGAAGATCGGTTGCCAGAGACGCAGGGCGTACTGACCCAGCCGGGTCTGCTCGGAGTTCCAGTCCTCGCCGGCCAGCGGCTGCCCGAGAAGTACGCCGAGCGGGGCATGCGCGCCGTACACCCTGACGTGGTGGGCGTCGTCCTGCTCGCCGGGGAACTGGCCGCTCTCCCAGGCATTGCGCGCGCCGTACGTCGGGCTGCTGTGCACCCGGACCTTGTCGGCCCACGCGAACGCGGTCTTCACGGGCAGAGGCACCGGCGCGGCCATCCCCCGGTCGAAGAGGTCGACCAGGTCGCGCAGGTGCCCGAGAGCGGTGTGGTCGAGAGGCCCCATCAGCGACTCCTGCGGGGTCTTGGTCCGGTGCCAGCCGACGGTGCTCGCGGTCCACGACATGTCGGGCAGGCCGGCCGACAGGGCCAACAGGTCGACCCAGCTCGTCAGCCGGTGCTTGGCCGACAGGTTGGCGTAGTGGATGCGCACGATCCGGTTGCGCCGTACGTCGGGAACGGTGCCGGTCAGCCGACGGCCGTTGCCGAGATCAACGGTCACATCGACCGCGCGGCGCTCGAACTCGCGCAGGGCCGCGCTGTGGTGGAGCAGCGCCCCGACCCGCTCGGCCACCTCCGCCTTCAGGAGGCGCTCGCCGAGCAGTCCGGGAGGCAGCTCGCCGCGATACAGCTCGGCGCTGAAGACCGACTGCGCATCAGCTCCATCGATTGCCTGACGCAGTACGCGGTCGCCGATCGCCCACGACATGAGGGCATTGAGCTCGACAGGCATCGCGTCGTCGATCTCCTCGTAGTCGTCGGAGACCCCGACGTCGAGTCGCTGCCGCAGGAACGCACGTGCCGGATGGGCGAAGAACGCCTGGAGGTCGGCAAGGCTGACATCGGGGCTGACTTCACCGGCCAGCGGCGCAGGCAGGAAGACCGGCTTCGGTGTCCGCGTCCCGACCGCGGCCCTCGCTCCGGCCAGGCCCGTCCGGTCGAAAGCGAACGGCCCTCCGGGTGCCAGCGCGCCGTCGATGAAGTTGCGGGTGTCGAAGGACTGCAGCGGATGCTTGACCAGCACCTGCCGCCGAACGTCGCCGGCAGCGGTCAGGTCCAGGGCGTCGAGCAGCTCGCCGAGGGGAACGGCTGGCGGTCGCGGCTGGCCGGTGTGCTCGTTGGCTCCGGTGTAGGTGATCACCAGCTTGTCGGTCGTCGCAAGGATCGCGTCGAGCAGCAGCTGCCGATCCTCGCTCCGGGCATCGCGCTCACCGGTCATCGGATCGCGGGCGAGTACGTCGTCACCATCGACCGCTGTCGATCGCGGGAAGACGCCGTCATCGAGCCCGATCAGGCAGACCACCCGGTGTGGCACCGACCGCATCGGCACCATCGTGCAGACCGTCAAGGTGCCGGAGCGGAAGTTCGCACGCGTCGGCCTGCCCTGGAGCCGGAGCTCGAGCATCGTCCGCAGGTCCGCCAGGCGCAGCTCGGTGCCGTCGCCGCGGCTTGCTTCGGCCACCGTCGCCAGCTCACGTTCGAACTGGGCGACCTGCCAGGCATCCGGGAGCGGCACACCGGTCACGGCGAGCACCCCGTCGTGGAGCGCGTCGACCCACTCGGACAGCGCGCGCGAGTCCCGCAGCCGGAGCACACAGGTCTCCAGCCGGTCGACGTACTCAGCAAGCCGACCGGCCAGGTCGACCGCCCCGCTCGCCACGTCGTCGAGGGGCAACGTCGCGCCGAGCCAGCGACCGTCCTCCTCCGCCATCGCGACGCCGAGCAGGATCCGGTCGAGCCCACTGCGCCAGGTGTTCTGGTCGAACTTCTCCAGCTTGTACGGCGCCCGCAGGTCCTCGTTGAGCCCCCACCGGATGCCCGACTCCTCGACCCAGTTGGTGATCGTGGCGAGCTCGTCGTCGCCGAAGCCGAAGCGGAAGCGCACCGGCGCTGCGGACGCCAGGTCGAGCACCTCGGTCGCCGTCGCCCGGCCACCGGCAATCTCGACGAGCTGCGCAGCCACGGCCAGCAGCGGGTTGGTGCTCATCAGCCCCCGGTCCGCGAGCCGGACCCGCAGCGAATGCGCGGGATGCGCCGCTCCACCGACCGAGCCGCCTCCGGTGGTCGAGCCGTTTCCGGTGGTCGGGGTTGTCGAGACCACGCCGGCCAGCCCGAACCCGGCCTGGAACAGCGGTGCGTAGCCCTCGATGTCGGGACACATCACCAGGATGTCGCGGGGTTCGAGCGTCGGGTCGTCCTGGAGCAGACCGACCAGTACCTCACGGAGTACGTCGACCTGACGGGCCGCGCCATGACATGCGTGCACCTGCACGGACCGGTCCGCGGGATCCAGAACGCGAGCCGCGTCGGGGACCGGGCTCACTTCGTCTCGCCTCAGGTCCGACTGCAGCCAGCCGAGGAGGGTCTGGGGGTTGGTCTCGACAAGCTCGACCACCGGACCGGGCTCGACCGGTATCCCCGCCAGCGAGCGCTGCAGCTCGCGGGAGTCACGCCCGAGCGAGGAGAGCAGCGGGTTGCGGACCAGCGCGCCGGACTCGTCGTCGCCACGACGTACCGGCCCAGCGGCCACCACGGGCACCAGCGACTCCCAGAGCGTGTGCGAGGCCTGCGGCAGCCAGAGGTGTACGTCGCGCACCTCGCCGACGGCCCGAAGCAGCTCGATCTCGGTCCGCGGGAGGCGGGTGTGCCCGAAGAGTGAGAGCCGGTCGGGCAGGGCGAGGGGTGCACCGGCCCGGATGGCGGTGATCGTGGCGGCATGCCGCTCGTCGGGAGGCGGAGCTCCGACCCGGGTCACGAGCCGCCGCCAGAGCTCGGGCTGCCAGGCAAGGTCCTCGGCCAGCGGCTCGCCGGTGCCGTCGGTCGACTGCCCCGAGCGCCACTCGCCGATCAGGGTGGGCCGCTGGACGGCGTACGACGCGAAGAGGCCGGCCAGCCGACGGGCGACGGAGTAGCGCCGGTCGCGCCGCAGATCGCCATCATCGCCCGAGACGCCGTGACCGAGGTGGTTCGCAAGCGTGGCGCACCACGCCTCGTCCAGGGAGGCATCGATCGCCTCGAGCAGCGGCCACACCAGCCGGTCGGGGTCCCACGGGTCGTCGTGGTCGGTCCCGGTCAGCATCGCCACCAGCGACCGCGGACTGAGGAACCGCACTCCTGCGCAGACTCCGTCACCACCCCGCGCACCGACCCCGAGGTGGTGGGAGAGCCGCTGGGTGAGCCAGCGCTCCACGCCCCTGGCGGGGACGACCACGACCTCTTCGGCGAAGGGGTCGTCCAGCGGCGTCGCGAGCAGCCCCGCGAGCTCGTCGGCAAGGCGGTCGGTGCGATCCGCGAGGTGGAGGTGGAGGCTCACCTCGGCAGGCTAGTCGGGTCAGCCGACAGAGGCGCGTGAGATCGAGCTCGCCAGCGCGACCAGGTGGTTGAGCCGGGCGATCTCGGAGTCGAGGATCTCCGGGCCACCGTGCCGGGCGATCACGATCACCTCGTCCTCGCCGAGCGGGCAGGCCGCGACGAGCCAGCCCCAGTCCCCGGGGGCGTCGACCCGACGCCCCTTCGTCAGGTCACTCGGCCAGGTGATCTCGGGGGGCACGCTCGAGGGTGCGGCCGTCGTACCGTGCACCAGCTCCAGCCCGCCCGGCGTACGTCGTGCCCGCATCGCCCAGTCGACGACGAACGTCGCGGGGATCAGCTCGACGAGGCGGTTCAGTGACTGCACCGGGTCGGAGGTCATCTCCTCGACGACCTCCAGGTCGCGGGTGAGGTTGCTGCCCGCGGCGTACCGGGAGATCCAGAGCACCTTCACACCCGCGAGGGCGTTGCAGGCGGAGACGATGCTGTCGGGCATCACGGTGCCGTCGGTCTCGAGGAAGACGTCGTCGACCGCCACCCCGTCCGCGCCGTGCTCGACGATCTCGATCGCCCCGATGTCGCCTCCGGCCATACCGATTGCGGTCGCGAGCCGGCCCAGCGAACCGGGTACGTCTGGCAGCTCGACACGGAGCAGGTACGACATGGAGGGCCCTTCGCAGGTCGGTACGTCGTGTTCGACCCTAGCCGCCGTCCATTTCAACGCTGTTTCAGTCCTGTCGGATCCGGCAGCGTCAGGCCTTGACGCGAGGCTGCTCGCGAGACACAGTTAGTTATCTGTTACTGCACGTAACATATAACGGAGGTTCGGCCATGACGGTCACATCGAAGTCGGTGTCCACCAGGTTGCTCAACTCGAGTGCCCGGCACTCCTACGACCCCGATGTCGACGTCGACTGGGACCTCCCGTTCGAGCCCGACAAGTGGTTCATGGCGCCCCAGCGGATGTCCCTCTTCGGCACGCCGATGTGGGAGTCCCTCTCCGAGGACCAGCGCATCGAGCTGTCCCGGCACGAGGTGGCGAGCATCGTGCACATGGGCTGGTGGTTCGAGGTGCTGCTGATGCAGGGGCTGCTCCGGGAGATCTACCAGTCCGATCCCCGCAGCGCCCGCACGCAGTACGCGCTCACCGAGATCGGCGACGAGACCCGGCACTCGACGATGTTCGGCCGGGTGCTCGCGAAGGGTGACCTCCCGCGCTACGGACCGCCCCGCCAGCTGCAGCGCGTCGGCACGCTCTTCAACCTCGTGATCCGCGGCGCGAGCCTGTACGCCGGCGCGCTCCTTGTCGAGGAGACCCAGGACCGCTGGCAGCGCGAGATCATGCACGACGAGCGGATCCAGCCGCTGACCCGGATGGTGGCCCGGATCCACGTGACCGAGGAGGCGCGGCACGTCACGTTTGCGCGCGACGAGCTCGCCCGGGTGATGCCGACGATGTCTCGTGCCGAACGGACGTGGCACCAGGCGATCGCTGCCCAGATGGCGATCGTCTCGATGCGCTGCCTGGTGCACCCGAGGGTCTACGCATCGGTCGGGCTCGACCCGCGGGAGGCCCACGAGGTCGCGGTCAACAACCCGCACTACCGGGCCAGCATCGCCTGGACCGGCGAGAAGGTGATGCCGTTCCTGATGGAGCAGGGACTCGTCGCGAAGCCGCACCTCGGCATCTGGCAGAAGTCGTTCCTGCTTCCTCAACCCCCCAAGGGAAAGGTCTCGACCACCTCGTAGCGCGGACGCCGCCCCGGCCCGTCGCGCAGGTGCGAGGCGATCAGCGCCACCTCATCGATCGGCCACGCCGGACTCTGATAGCTGTTGAGCAGCCGCACCCAGTTGGACCCCTCGATCGGGCGGACGCCGAACCTGGCCAGGGTCAGGTGTGGCACGAACTTCTGGCCATCGACCTCGACACCGGACTTCACCGCCGCAGCCCGGCAGCCGGCGGCGAGCCGGTCGAGCTCATCTCCCTCGTCTCGGGTGGTCGGGACTGTCGAAGCCACGCCGGCCGCGAGTACTTTCGCCTTGCCCACATGGGGAAACGCAATCCCACCCGAGACGACTGCCTGGATCGGCGTACGCCGGGAGGCTGCGTGTGCCAACCGCTCGACCAGCTCGTCGAGCGACCGATCCGGCACCGACTCGAGGAACGCCAGCGTCAGGTGCCACTGGTCGGGAAGCGTCCACCGGAACTCAGCCGCATCACGCCGCGGGTCGAGGAACGCGTCGAGCGACTCGACCACCGAAGCCGGCGGCACCGCCGCCACGAACATCCGCATCCCGCTATTCCACCCGCCCCGTCAACCCACCTGTTGACTTGGGTCTCCGTCACCGTTGACTTGGGCGCCTGTGACCGTCGACTTGGGTCTCCGTCACCGTTGACTTGGGCGCGAGTTACGAGCTGTCGGGTAACTCAGGCACAACTCGACAGTGGCCAAGACCCAAGTCAACGGTGACCGAGGCCCAACTCGACGGTGACGGAGACCCAACTCAACGGGTCAGAAGCCGAGGTCGCGGCCGATGAGTTCCTTCATGATCTCGTTGGAGCCGGCCCAGATCTTGGTGACGCGGGCGTCGCGCCAGGCACGGGCGGCACGGTACTCGTTCATGTAGCCGTAGCCGCCGTGGAGCTGCACACAGTGGTCGAGGACTTCGTTCTGCACCTGCGAGGTCCACCACTTCGCCTTGGCTGCGTCGATCGGGGTGAGCTCACCCTTGGTGTGGGCCAGCACGCACTGGTCGACGTACGCCTGGGTGACCTCGACCTTGGTGACCAGCTCGGCCATCAGGAACTTGTTCCACTGGAAGGCGCCGATCGACTGGCCGAACGCCTTCCGGTCGTGGGCGTACTGGATCGTCTCGGTGAGGATCTGGGCGGCATGCGCGATGTTCGTGACCGAGCAGCTGAGTCGCTCCTGCGGCAGGAACTGCATCATCGAGATGAAGCCGGTGTCGAGCGGGCCGATCAGATCGGCGTCGGACACCCGGACGTTCACGAAGGACAGCTCGGCGGTGTCGGACTCGTCCTGCCCGACCTTGTCGAGCTTGCGGCCACGGGAGAATCCCTCGAGCTCGGTCGACACCCCGAACAGCGAGATCCCCTTGGCCTTCTTCTCCGGCGCCGTGCGAGCGGCCACCACGACGAGGTCGGCGCTGTAGCCGTTGGTGATGAAGGTCTTCGATCCGTTGATCACCCAGTCGTTGCCATCGCGAACGGCCGTGGTCTTGAGGTTCGCGAGATCGGAGCCGACGCTGGGCTCGGTCATCCCGATCGCGGTGAGCAGCTCGCCGGTGCAGAACTTCGGCAGCCAGCGCTCCTTCTGCTCCTCACTCGTCAGGTGCACGAGGTACGGCGCGACGATGTCCGCGTGGATGCCGACACAGCTCGGCAGCGCCATGTTCACCTTCGCCAGCTCTTCGGTGAGTACGGCGTTGAACCGGTAGTCGTTCGCCTCCACGCCGCCGTACTGCTCAGGAATCTCGAGGCCGAGGAAGCCCTGCTTGCCGGCGTCGGTCCAGAACTCACGCGGAAGCGCGTGCGCCTCCTGGTAGGCCTCGAGGTGGGGCTTGACCTGCCGGTCCAGGAAGGCCGCGACGGACTCGCGGAACGCCTCGTGGTCGGCTTCGTAGATGGCGCGCTTCATCGGGACCTCCGGCTGTCGAGCTGATCGCTCAATCGTAGTCAGCGGCGGGCGCCAACCTTTCGGCCGCGGCCGGCGTCCTAGTCTCGTGGACATGGAACAGCGCAGGACCCTGAGTCGGCGCGGCCTGCTCGCCCTCGGCACGATCGGGCTGGTCTCGGCGTGCTCATCGACGAAGGCCACCTCGAGACTGCCGGTGCCGACCGCTGGAGGCGCGACGTCCACGCCGCCGACACTGAGCACCACACCGCCGACCAAGGCCGGCTGGGCCCAGCTGCGCCGGCACATCGACGGTCAGCTGGCCCGGCCCGGCTCGACGGCGTACGACGTCGCCCGGCTGGTCGAGAACCCGCGCTACGACGCGAACCGGCCGCTCGCGGTGCTGACCGCGGCCAGCTCCGCGGACGTCGCCACCGCGATCTCGTTCGCCCAGGACCACGCCATTCCGGTGGCGATCCGCTCCGGCGGGCACAGCTACCCCGGTTGGTCGGCGGGTGGAGGTGCCGGGACCGGCGTACCAAGATCGTTGGTCATCGACTGTCGCGACCTCGACTCGGTGAGCGTCAACGGCACCCACGCGACCATCGGCGCCGGTGCAGCCCTCGCCCCCGTCTATGACGCAGTCGCCAGCAAGGGAAGGGCAATCGCCGGCGGCTCGTGCGCGACCGTCGGGATCGGCGGGCTGACCCTCGGCGGTGGGGTCGGCGTCCTCACCCGCGCGATGGGGCTGACCTGCGATGCCGTGAGGTCGATGCGGGTCGTCACGGCCAACGGCAAGACCCTGACGGCCGACGCCACGAACCACCCCGACTGTACTGGGCGCTGCGCGGCGGAGGCGGCGGACACCTCGGGGTGGTCACGTCGTTCACGTTCGCGACCCAGCCGGCCCCGACGCTCCACACCTTCTACCTGACCTGGCCGATGACGGCTGCCAGCAAGGTGATCGAGGCCTGGCAGGCGTGGGCTCCGACGGCCGACGCGCGGCTCTGGTCAACGCTCAAGGCCCTCGGCGGGCACAAGCACCCGGGCGGCCCGATCCTGCTGATGTCCGGGACATGGACCGGGCCTTCGGGCAGCCTCAACGCGCAGCTGGCCGGTCTGCTCAACCACTGCCCTGCCCCGTCGGTGCGATCCACGACGACCAAGAGCTACCGGCAGGCGATGGCGTCGTACGCCGGCTGCTCGAGCATCCCCGTCAGCCGTTGTCACACCGGGCCGGGGGGCAGCCTCGACCGGGAGGCGTTCGGCGCGACCTCCCACGTCGCCTACGCCAAGCTGACCAGCAGCGGGATCGCCGATCTGCTCGGCCAGGTCGAGCATGCCCAGACGACGGGCCTGCTCGAAGCCGGGATCTCGATGGACGCCCTCGGCGGCAAGGTGCGCGACGTCGGCCCGGCCGACACGGCGTTCGTACACCGCAACGCGCTGATGACCGTGCAGTACACCGCCACCTTTGCGAGCGGCACCGGCACGCCCGGCGCAGCGGACTCCTACGTGCGTGGCTTCCGCTCGGCGATGACACCGCACTGGGGCCGGCACGCCTATGTGAACTACTCCGACAAGACGATCGGCAACTACCGGCGGGCCTACTTCGGCGCCAACGCCGCCCGGCTCGCGCAGGTCCGCACGACCTACGATCCGCAGCGCTTCTTCACCCAGCCCCAGGACTACTGAGCGAGTTGTGTGCCCAGGTGGTCGCCATGGCAGCCACTTGAGCACTTGACTCAGGCGTTGAGCAGCGTCTCGAAGTCGGGTACGTCGGCGAACCGATCGCGCTTGACCTGCTGGTTCGGCAAGCCGGCAACGAGATCACCGAGCTGACCGGCTGCGCGTGCGATCCGGGTCGAGAGCTCACCGGACACCCCGCCGGCGGATCCCCAGTCCTCGGAGGCCGCGAGGACCGCAGTCGGCACGATGACCGCCCTGAGGTAGGAGAACAGCGGCCGCATCGTGTGCTCGAGCATCAGGCTGTGCCGCGACGTACCGGCTGTGGCCGCCATCAGCACAGGCTTGCCATCGAGGGCGCCCACCTCGAGCACGTCGAAGAAGGTCTTGAAGAGGCCGGAGTACGACGCCGAGAAGACCGGTGTCACCGCGATCACCCCGTCGGCTTCCCTGACCGATCGCAGCGCCGCCACCAGCGGCCCGGCGGCGAAACCGGTCAACAGGTTGTTGGTCAGGTCGTGCGCCAGCGGACGCAGCTCGATGATCTCTGCGGTCGCCTCGACGTCACGTTTCGCCAACGCAGCAACGGACTCCGTAGCCAGCCGGTCGGCCAGCATGCTCGTCGACGACTGCTCGGACAGGCCGGCCGTCACGACGACGATGGAGCGGGTCACTGCTGGCCTCCGGTGGTCTCGGCTGCGCTCGACTGGCTGGCGGTCTGGTTGGCGAGCTGGGTCGCGTGGGTCGGCGGATCGGACGGCACGTGCGAGGGACGCAGCGCCTCGAACGCAGGCCGCAGCTCGGCGACGACCTCACCGAGCATGTCGAGCTGCTTCAACACGGTGGCAAGCGGCAGACCGGCGTGGTCGACCAGGAAGAGCTGCCGCTGGTAGTCCCCGACGTACTCCCGGAAGCCGAGGGTCCGCTCGACCACCTGGGCCGGCGTACCGACCGTCAACGGCGTCTGCGACATGAACTCCTCCAGCGAGGGGCCGTGACCATAGACCGGGGCGTTGTCGAAGTACGGCCGGAACTCCCGGACCGCGTCCTGGCTGTTGCGCGCCAGGTAGACCTGCCCGCCCAGCCCGACGATGGCCTGATCGGCGGCGCCGTGCCCGTAGTGCTCGAACCGCTCGCGGTAGAGGCCCACCATCTGCTCGGTGTGCGAGGCCGGCCAAAAGATGTGGTTGCCGAAGAATCCGTCGCCGTAGTAGGCCGCCTGCTCGGCGATCTCGGGACTGCGGATGGAGCCGTGCCAGACGAAGGGAGGTACGCCGTCAAGCGGACGAGGTGTCGAGGTGAAGCCCTGCAGCGGCGTCCGGAAACGACCCTGCCAGTCGACGTTCTCCTCACGCCAGAGCCGGCGCAGCAAGGCGTAGTTCTCGATCGCGAGCGGGATGCCTTCGCGGATGTCCTTGCCGAACCACGGGTAGACCGGGCCCATGTTGCCGCGACCCATCATCAGGTCCATCCGGCCGTCCGAGAGGTGCTGCAGCGTCGCGTAGTCCTCGGCGATCCGGACCGGGTCGGTGGTGGTGATCAGGGTGGTCGACGTGGAGAGGATCAGCCGCGAGGTCTGCGCGGCGATGTAGGCCAGCGTGGTCGTCGGCGCGGACGGGACGAAGGGCGGGTTGTGGTGCTGGCCCGTCGCGAACACGTCCAGACCGACCTCCTCGGCCTTCTTCGCGATCGCCACGGTGTTCTTGATGCGCTCGTGCTCCGTGGGTGTGGTCCCCGTCGTCGGGTCCTCGGTGACATCCCCGACGGTGAAGATTCCGAACTGCATGCAAGCCTCCGTACCGGTGTTGTTTACCATTCAACCACCGTCCGCGTGCGGCTATTCCGGCGGGGTGCTACCCCTCCTTGACGCCGTACCGCTCCCAGAATCGCTTCATCGGCCCGGGTGCGTACCAGTTCCAGGACCCGAGCAGCTTCATGGTCGCGGGCACGAGCAGCGCGCGGACGATGGTGGCGTCGACCAGCAGCGCCACCAGCATGCCGACCCCGATCATCTTCATGAACACGACGCCACTCGTTGAGAAGGCCCCGATCACGACCGCCAGCAGCAATGCCGCGCTGGTGATGATCTGGCCGGTCTTCTGGACGCCGACCGCGACCGAGCCGGTGTTGTCATGCGTGGCGTCCCACTGCTCGCGCACCCTGCTGAGCAGGAAGACCTCGTAGTCCATCGACAGCCCGACGAGGATCGCCAGCATGAAGATCGGTTGCGTCGCGTCGAGGAAGCCGGAGGAGGTGTAGTGCAAGAAGCCCTGCAGGTGCCCGTCCGCGAAGATCCAGGTGATCGCACCGAACGACGCACTGATCGACAGCAGGTTCATCAGCACCGCCTTCACGGGCAGCACCACCGAGCCGAACGCCAGGAACAGCAGCACCAGCATGACCAGGATGATGATCCCGGCCATCCACGGGAGGTGGTGGCGCAGTGAGCCGACCAGATCGACGGTCGCGGCGCTCAGCCCGCCGACGAGGACGTGCCCGCCCCCTGGGCCAGGCACCGCCCGGATCTCCTTGACGATGTTCTGCGAGTACTCCGTCTGGCTGTTGCCGGCCCAGCTGGCGCGGAGCACGCTCGCGCCGGCCTTCTCGGTCTCGGCGGGCGTGACGATCGGGCGTACGTCGAGGATGCCGGGCACCTTCTTCACCGCAGCGGTGTACGCCGCAATCGCCGACTGGTCCTTCGTCTCCACCAGCAGGTTGGCGGACGACTGCTCCTGGCCGAACTCGGTGTTGAGCTTGACCGCCGCAACATGTGCCGAGTTGTCCGGAGGCAGCACCCGGTAGTCGACCGACCCCCACTTCACGCCGAGGAACGGGGACGCGACGGCCAGGAGGGCGCCGATGATCACCACCATCACCACCACGGGCTTGGCCATCACTGCATGAGCCAGCCGAGCCCAGGCACCGTGGTCGCTGCCGACCGAGACGGCCCGGTGCCGGCGCCAGGGCAGCCGGCCGGCATCGACGCGGCGGCCGAGGGCGAAGAGGAGCGCCGGAAGCACGGTCACCGCTGCGACCACCGCGATCAGCACGGCTGCCACGCCGCCGTACCCGAGGGAGCGCAGGAAGTTCTGCGGGAAGATCAGCAGCGACGACATCGCCGCGGCGACGGTGAACCCGGAGAACATCACGGTGCGACCCGCGGTCTGCAACGTCGTCCGGATCGCCTTCGCCGGTGCGTCCGGGTCATCGAGCGGGAGCTTGCCCAGCTCCTCGCGATAGCGGCTGATCATGAACAGCGCGTAGTCGATCGCCAGGCCGGTGCCGAGCAGGGTGATCACGTTGATCGAGAAGACCGACACCTCGGTGAAGCTCGTCAACAGGCGGACGATCGCCAACGAGCCCAGCACGGAGACCGCGCCGACTGCCATCGGCATCAGGGCGGCGACCACCGAACCGAAGATCAGCAGCGACAGCAGGATGACCAGCGGCGACGACAACAGCTCGGCACGCTCGAGGTCCGACTTGACCGTCACGTTGACGCCTCGGTAGACCGCCCACGGCCCGGCGATGTCGGTCTGCAGGTCCGCAGACTCCAGCTTCGGCATCACCAGGTCGTTGTTGTCGCTCATCGTCGCCTGGTCCTTGCCGACCAGCGAGATCAACACCGTCGTGGCGTGCTCGTCGGTGCTCACCATCGACGGGTCGTGCGTCTGCCAGTACGTCGCCACGGAGGTCGTGGTGCCCTTCGGGATCCCGGCGAGGGTCCGGTCGACCTCGGCCCGGAACGCCGGGTCGGAGACCGTCAGCGTGTTGCTCCGGTAGATCGCGATCAGGTCGATGCCCACGTTGCCGAACGCCGCCTGTTCTTGCACCAGCTCCTTCGCGGAGTCGGTGTTCTTGTCGTCGAAGCCGCCCTGGCCGAGAGCCCCGAAGACACCCAGGCCGTACGCCGCAGCGGCAATCGTCGCGATCACGCCGAGGGCCAGGACGATCCGGGAACGGTGCACGATGACGTTGGCCCAGCGGAGCAGCATGGTGGAGTTCCTTCGGGGTGGCAGAACAGTTAACGGTGTAAACAGTGAACGGTGTAAACTCCGATTCTGTCAAGCCAATCCAGCTGAGGCGGGAGTCACGTTCGGTGCTGACCAGTCGCGAGCAGACCCGCGCCGAGACCATGCGCAAGATCGTCCGCGCCTCCCGGAAGCTGCTGACCAGCAAGGGCGGGTTCACCCTGCGTGCCGTTGCCGCCCAGCTCGACATGACCGCACCGGCGCTCTACCGGTACGTCGAGAGCCACGAGCAGCTGATGCAGCTGGTCGCCGTCGACATCGACTCGACAGCGACGGAGGAGTTCAAGAAGGAACGCGACAAGCAGTCTGCGGAGGACCCGGCAGCGCAGCTGATGGCCGCCGCCGTCGCCTTCCGCACCTGGGCATTGACGAACAAGGCCGAGTTCCACCTGGTCTTCACCAACCCCGAGGTCGACCACAACGCGCTGCTCCAGACCCAGGCCGCGTCCGGGCTGATGTTCCACGAGCTGCTGTTCCGGGTCTGGGAGAAGTACCAGTTCCCGTTCCCGGCTGCGGAGACCCTCGAACCCGAGCTGGTCTCGCTGCTGTGCGACCCGCAGATCCCGATCGACATGAAGGGCGTCCCCGAGGAGCTGTACGGACTGGTCTGGGTCTTCATGCGGTCCTGGGCAGCGCTCTACGGCACCGTCACGCTCGAGGTCTACGGGCACCTCGACCCACGCGTGGTCGAGCACGGGCTGATCTTCCGGGCGATGATCGAGGACCAGGCCGGCGTACTCGGGCTCACCGATGAGCTCCCCCGGATGCGGGCGCTCATCGACAAGTTGATCTAGCGCGGCTGGAACAGACCCATCAGGTTGCCCTCGACGTCCTTGAAGTACGCCGCAAAGCCCATCTCGCCGACGGCCTGACGACCGACGAGGGTCATCCCGCCGAGCGACTCGATCCTGGCCAGCGCCTCATCGATGTCATCGACCTCGATGGTGATCACCGGCCGGTCGGTCGGGCTCTCGCGCTTCAGCATGCCGCCGCCGATGTAGCCCTTCTCGGCCGGAAAGCCGTCTTCGCCCACCTCCCCGGTGGACACGATCGTGTAGTGCATGTCCGGGATCTCCTGGACGTTCCAGCCGAAGGCGTCCCGATAGAAGCTCCGTGCGCGGTCCCCGTCATCGAAGGGGATCTCGAAATGTACGACTCGTCCGCTCATGCCTCCCAGAGTAAGGGCCGCCGCCTACCGCTTTCACAGGCTGTGAACCCAAACCTCCTCTTCGCACACATCACGACGTGTGCGAAGAGGAGGTTTGGGTTCATACCGTGGGAAAACTGCTCGCCCCAACTGCCTAGGGTGGACTCCATGACCGATCTGCAGCTCCGCGATCCTGTGCACCGGGTCTCCACCAAGGCGCCGGTCCTCTGGGTCTGCCTGGCACTCGGACAGGCGATCATCGGCGCTGTCGTCCTCTGGCTCGTGACTGGGCGGTGGAACTGGTTCTCGATGCCGTGGTGGGTCTGGGTCCTGTACGTCGTCGTCGCGCTGACCTACCTCGTGCTGATGCCGATGATCCGTTACCGGGTGCACCGCTGGGAGAGCACCGAGACCGCCGTGTTCATCCAGACCGGCTGGCTGACCCTCGAGCGGCGGATCGCTCCGATGTCCCGCGTGCAGACCGTCGACTTCGAGCAGGGTGCGATCTCCCGGATCGTCGGGCTCGCCTCGGTCACCGTCACGACGGCATCCGCGGCCGGGCCACTGAAGATCCACGGACTCGACAAGGACGTCGCCCAACGGCTCGTCGACGAGCTGACCCGCCGTACCCAGGCAGAGCCGGGCGACGCCACGTGACCGAAGCGCGCGAGCTGCAGCGGGCCGCAGGCTGGCGGCGGCTGGACAGCCGGATGCTGCTGGTGCACCCGGTCAACGAGCTGATCCGGTTTCTGCCACTGGTGATCGGCTTCTTCTTCGTCGGCTCCTCGCAGGAAGGCAGCAGCCTCTACTGGCACATCGGTGGCATCGCCGTCCCGATCCTGCTCGGCATCATGCGGTTCGCCACCACCAGCTTCCGGATCACCGGCAGCCAGATCGAGCTGCGTCGCGGGCTGATCAGCAGGAACGTGCTCACCGCGCCGATCGACCGGGTCCGCACCGTCGAGCTGACCGCGTCTCCGATCCACCGGATCCTCGGCCTGGCCAAGGTCAAGATCGGCACCGGCAGCGCGTCGAAGTCCGGTTCGGAGAAGCTCGAGCTCGACTCGCTGAGGGGTCACGACGCCCGTGCGCTCCGCGTCGAGCTGCTGCACCGCTCCAGGGAGGTCTCGGAGGTCTCCGGGGTCTCCGAGGACTCCGGGGTCTCGACAAGCTCGACCGCTGGGACTGGCTCGACCACTGGGACTGGCTCCACCACCAGGACTGGCTCGACCACCGGAGCGCTGATCGACGACATCGTGCTGCTCCGGCTGGATCCGGCCTGGGTCAGGTACGCCCCACTGACCACGTCCGGGTTGTTGATCGCGTTCGGCGCGCTGGCAGCGACGAACTCCTTCCTGGCCCGGCTGGTCAACGACGTCAACGGCTCCGAGCTCACCACCCGCGTCAAGGAGAGCCCTGTCTGGCTGTCGGTCCTCGTCGGACTGGTCATCGTGATCGTGGTGATCTCGGTCCTGTCCGCGCTCGGCTACATCCTGACCAACTGGGGCTTCACGCTCTCGCGCGACCGCAACGGCCGGTCCTTCCACATCCGCCGCGGGCTGCTCACCACCCGCGAGACCAGCCTCGACAAGGAACGCGTGCGTGGCCTGGAGATTCACGAGCCGCTCGGCCTCCGGCTCGCGGGCGCGGGCCATCTGAGCGCGATCGTCACCGGGCTCGACAGACGCTCTCGCGGCAGCTCGCCGCTGGTGCCACCCGCGCCGACCGCCGTCGTCGTCGGGGTCGGCGAGGCCGTGCTCGAGGAGACCGGTCCGTTCACCGCGGCCCTGCTGCCACACGGTCCTGCTGCGAGGAGACGGCGCTACGCCCGAGCCCTTTCCGGGGCAGCTGTTCTCCCGGCGTTCCTCGTGGTCGGCTGGCTGGCGTGGGACTGGCCGCCCTGGCTGGTGCCCGTCTCGCTGCTCGTCTTCGTCGCCGCCACCGCGCTCGCCCGTGACCGCTATGCCGGTCTGGGACATGCGCTCACGTCGAAGTACCTGATCGTCCGGTCGGGATCGTTCCGCGGCCGCCGCGATGCCCTGCAGCGCAGCGGCATCATCGGCTGGAACATCCGGCAGTCCTGGTTCCAGAAGCGCGTCGGCGTCGTCCGGCTGACGGCGACGACATCCGCGGGCAAGCAGGCCTATACGGCGTACGACTTGTCCGAAGGTGTCGCGATCGCTCTCGCCGACGAGGCCGTGCCCGGGCTGCTTCGCCAGTTCCTCAGAGCAGCTTCCTGAGCACCGGCAGCGGGGCGTGCTTCATCACCACCGACAACGGGGCCCACGGGAGCGGCGGCACGCACGCCGCAGCCTTCTCCTTCTCGATGGCCGAGACCATCGCCCGCACGCCCTTCTCGGTGGACGCCATCATCGGCGTCTCCGAGGCGACCACGTCGTTCATCTCCGAGACGTTGTAGCCCGGGTAGAGCACGGTCACCTTGATCGGCTTGCCGAGGAGCTCGAGCCGAAGCCCCTCGACAAGGTGGGCGACGCCGGCCTTGGTGGCGGCGTACGTCGTCTGCGCCTTCGGCAGGCCGCGCATCGCCGACATCGAGCTGATCATCACCAGATGCCCCGCGTTCTGGGCGCGGAAGATCTCCATCGCCGCCTCCGTCTGGCACAGGGCCGCGACGAAGTTGGTCATCGCGGTCTGCCGGTTGGCGTCGTACTTGCCGGTGCCGAGCGGCGCGCCCTTGCCCACCCCGGCGTTGATGATGACGCGGTCGATCGTGCCGAAGTCGTCCCTGAACGCGTTGAAGACCGCGAAGACCTGGGCGTCATCGTTGACGTCGAGCGCGCGGACCTCGACCCGGCGCTCGGGATGGCTGGCGTGGATCTCGGCCTTGAGGGTCTCGAGCTTCTCGGTACGCCGGGCGCACAGTGCGAGGTCATGACCGAGGTCGGCGAACTGGCGGGCCATCTCGGCGCCGAGACCGGAGCTGGCACCGGTGATGAGGATCGTCTTCGACATCCGTGAATCCTGACAGGTGCCTCGGTGCAATGGTGTGGTTTGCTGTCCCGCATGCCGCTGCAGGGGTTCTCACACGTCGGAATCTGCGTGTCCGACCTGGACCGGTCGGTGCGGTTCTATCGCGAGGTCTTCGGCTTCGCCCAGCTCTACGCGCTGGACTTCTCGGCCGACGAGGTCGCGGCCACGATGGAACAGTCGGGCGCCTTCAAGTCGGCCATGCTCCTCCGCAGTGATGTGCGCGTGGAGCTGTTGCAGTGGGTCGACGTGCCCACGACCGGAACCGGTGAGCGCAAGTCGATGACCGCGCTCGGCTTCACCCACCTGTCCTTCCGGGTCGAAGGGATCCACGACCTGTCCGAGCTGGTCCGCACCCATGGAGGCGCCGTCCTCGAGCACACCCTGACGACGCTCGGCGAGGGTCCGGGCGCGACGCAGCTGCTCTACCTGCTCGACCCGGACGGCACCCGGATCGAGGTGATGTCCGGCGTACCCGACCTCTCCGGGCTCACCCCTGCCGACGTCGAGGCCCTGACGGCGAGCGCCGATCCGGCGAGCTGAGCCACCCGGACTCAGCGGTAGGTGAGCAGCTCTGGCCGGCCGTCGAGATGAGCGTGCTCGTTGAAGCTGACCAGCGTCAGCCCACGCCGACCCGTCACGATCCTGGTGACGCCGGAGTTCACGCAGACCGGATTCAGCTTGCGCCACAACGCTGTCGCGCCACCCGGCAGGTCTGCCAGCAGGGATGCCGTCGCCCACGAGATCGGGCCGCCGCTCGAGAACACGATCGTGGTGCCCGAGCCGGTCGCCTCCGCCGTACGTCGCAGGGCGTCGTCGACTCGCACCGTGAAGGCCGCGAACGACTCGGCATAGTCGGCGTGCACGCCACTCGTCCACCGGTCGGTCGCAGCCTCGAACCATTCCTGGAACTCGGCCTTGCTCGGCTTGCGGCCCTCGAAGTCGGCGGGATGTGCCGCGAGCATGCCGACATGGTCGAACTCGTCCCAGCCCGGGTCGACGACGGCCTGGCCAACTCCGGCCGAGACCAGCCCTGCCGACTCCGCCGTCTCCCGGTGCCGGCGCATCGTCCCGTGCACGATGCGATCGGGCAGGATCCCTCGTGCGGCAAGCGCCTTCCCCAACACCGCCGACTGTTCATGACCGGTCGACGAGAGCACGTCGTAGTCGTCGGCGCCCCAGGAAGCCTGGCCGTGGCGCACCAGAAGAAGCTGCCCCATCAGCTGATCAGCGAGCGGCAACGCTCATCGAGGTAGACCGCAGCCGGACCGAAGACGGCGTACGCCTCGTTGTGGGTCTGCTTGTGGAAGTAGCGGTAGTAGATCTGCTGCGCGATCACGCCGAGCCGGAACAGCCCGAAGACTTCGTAGAAGCGCCACTGCTCCGGCGTCACGGTGAAGCCCATCGCCTTGCAGTAGTAGTCGACGGCTTCCTCGCGGCTGAACATTCCAGCGACGTGCGTCGGCTGCCTGCGGAACATCTGGAAGAACTCGTCGTCGGCATCGGTGACCCAGTAGGCCATCGTGCCGCCGAGGTCCATCAGCGGGTCGCCCAGCGTGGCCATCTCCCAGTCCAGCAAGGCGATCAGCCGCGTCGGGTCGTGGCGGTCGAGGACCAGGTTGTCGAACCGGAAGTCGTTGTGGATCATGCAGTTCGCGACGTCGGCCGGCTGGTGCTCGTCGAGCCAGGCCATCACCTGCTCGTAGTCGGAGGCGTCCTCGGTGCGAGCGTTGCGATAGCGCGTCGACCAGCCGGAGACCTGCCGTTCGACGTACCCGGTCCCCTTGCCCATCCTCGCCAGCCCCGTCGGCTCGAGGTCGACCTGGTGCAGCGAGATGAGTACGTCGAGGGCGTTGGTGCACAGCGTCCGGACCTGAGCCTCGTCGAGCTGCCGCATCTCGGGCGGGAAGTCACGCCGCGGGATGAGCCCGTCGACGCGCTCCATCACGTAGAACTCCGAGCCGATCACCGAGTCGTCCTGGCAGAGCGCGACCATCGCCGGCACCAGCTTGAACGGCTCCTTGAGCGCGGACTGGATGGTGAACTCGCGCCCCATGTCGTGTGCGCCCTTCGCCTTCTGCCCGCTCGGCGGCCGACGCAGGATCAGGTCCCGGTCGACGGATCGCAGTGAGTAGGTGAGGTTCGATGCCCCGCCCTTGAACTGCTGCACCGCGACCTCGCCGGTGATCGCCTCGCCCTGTCCGCGCAGCCAGTCGACGACGGCATCGACGTCGAACGAGTCCTCGTCGCGGACCGACCCGGCGCCCTCGATGTCCTCACTCACCGAGCGCCTCCAGCTTCGCGGCCTGCGCCCGCATCACCTTGTCGTACGCCGCCCGGTCGGACTGCTTGAGTCCCCACGCCTGCCTGGCCGCCTCGTCGGGAAGGATGATCTCGTCGCCCCGCTCCATCCCGGCGAGCACGGCAGCCGCGATGTCGTCCGCGCTGACGGGTGAGCTCTCCACCAGATGGCTGATGATCGCAGCGAGTCCCTTGTCAGCACCCTGCATGGAGCTGACCAGGTTGGTCCTGAAGTACGACGGGCACACCGCACTCGCCTTCACGCCGTACGACGCCAGCTCGTGCCCGGTCGTCTCGGTGAAGGCCACCACAGCAGCCTTCACCGCGTTGTAGGACCCCATCCCCGCCGGATGAACCAGTCCGGCCAGCGAAGCAGTGTTCACGATGTACCCGGACCGCTGTGCCTTGAACATCGGCACGAACGCCCGAGTCCCCCGCACCACCCCGAACAGGTTGATCTGGGTGATCCACTCCCACTCCTCCAGGGTCGCGACATCGATCCGCCCACCCCCGGCCACACCAGCGTTGTTGACCAGCACATCCAGCCCACCCCAGTTCCGGGTGACCCAGTCGAGCGCAGCGGCCCAGTCGTCCTCCGAGCGAACATCCAGGTGCAGGTAAGCAGTCGTGGCCGGCGCCGCGTCGCCCGCAGGCGACGCGGTGTCCGCCGGGGAAGCGGGGGCGGCCGCGGACGGCGCTGCCTCGGACCCGGAGGGGGCCGGGGCGACCGTGGATGGGACTGGCCCCCCTGGAGCGAGGAACGAGCGGAAGGGGTGGCTGGGCGCCCCGGCCCCCTCCGGGGCAGAGGTGGCGCCGGAGGGCGCCCCAACCACCGGTGGGTTGAGATCGCAGATGAGTACCGAGTCCCCACGAGCAGAGAATGCCCGCGCAAGGGCCGCCCCCAGCCCGGAAGAACCTCCGGTGATCAGCACCCTCACGACTGGTACTTCCCGATCTCGAGCCGAGCAATGACGCCCCGGTGCACCTCGTCCGGCCCATCGGCCAGCCGAAGCGCCCGCGCGTTCGTCCACATCCCGGCGAGCGGGAAGTCCGAGGACAACCCCCCACCGCCGTGGATCTGCATCGCCATGTCGATCACCTGCTGTGCCATGTTGGGCACGATCACCTTGATCTGGCTGACCTCTGAAACTGCAGCGATCGCGCCACCTTCGTCGAGCTTCCAGGCGGCGTTGAGGACCAGCAGCCGGGCCTGGTCGATCGCGATCCGGGCGTCGGCGACCCGCTCGCGGTTACCGCCGAGGTTGATCAGCGGCTTGCCGAACGCCGTACGGGCCAGTCCCCGCTTGATGGCCAGCTCCAGGGCGACCTCGGCCTGGCCGATCAGCCGCATGCAGTGATGCACCCGGCCGGGCCCGAGGCGGCCCTGGGCGATCTCGAAGGCCCGCCCCGCGCCGAGGATGATGTTGGAGGCGGGCACCCGGACCTCGTCGAACGACACCACGCCGTGCCCGAACGGCTCGTCGTGGATGCCCATCGTGGTCAGCAGCCGCTCGACCTTGACCCCTGGAGCATCCCGAGGCACCAGCACCATCGTGTGTCGCCGGTGCCGGTCGGCCTCCGGGTCGGAGAGGCCCATGAAGACGAAGATCCTGCAGTTCGGGTGGCCGACCCCGGTCGACCACCACTTGCGGCCGTTGATGACGACCTCGTCACCGTCGACCACGGCGGTAGCGGCCATGTTGGTGGCGTCGGATGAGGCAACAGCCGGCTCGGTCATGGTGAACGCCGACCTGATCCGGCCGTCGAGCAACGGCTCCAGCCACTCGCTGCGCTGCGCCTCATCGCCGTACTTGAGGAGCACTTCCATGTTGCCGGTGTCGGGCGCGTTGCAGTTGAAGACGTACGGCGCGATGAACGACCGGCCCATCTGCTCCGCGAGTGGTGCGTAGTCGACGTTCGACAGTCCGGCACCTCCGTCGGTGCCGAACTGCTTGGCATAGTCGAGCTCGTGGCCGGCTGGCAGGAAGAGGTTCCAGAGCCCCAGCGCCCGCGCCTTGGCGCGCAGCTCCTCGAGGACCGGCAGCTCCTCCCACTGCCTGCCTTCCGCACGGAGCGCATCGACGTCACGGTGATACTGCTCCTCGATCGGCTCGATCTGCGTCTTCACGAAGTCTGCGACGCGGGCGGTGAGCTCGGCGGCTCGGGGCGAGGGCGAGAAGTCCATGCAGTGACCCTAGCCACGACCACCGATGCGCGACACGGACCGACTGACGGACTCCAACTTTGGTCTCACAGGTATCTCAGGCAGGCTGTGCCAATGGCCGGGCACGTGCGTGCCTGTCCCCGGATTGGAAACGGAGTACCTCTTGAAGAAGGCAACCCTGGTCGTTGCGACCGCCCTACTCGTGCTTTTCATGAGCACCGCCTGTGGCGGCAGCAGCGACAAGCTGAGCAAGGCAGACCAGAAGGTCGCCGACACGCTCTCGTCCACCCTCCAGAAGGATTCCTCGGGCACCCTGACGAAGAAGCAGGCTGACTGCTTCTCGACCGGCATGGTCACGAAGATCGGCGTCGCCGGCCTGAAGAAGGCAAAGATGATCGACTCGAAGGGGGTGCCCTCCACGACGGGCCCCTCCAAGCTGACCGCCGATGTGGCTGGCAAGTACGCCGACTCCTACCTCGGTTGTGTCGACTTCTGGAAGCTTCAGGTTGACGCGATGGTCAAGTCGAACCCCGCGCTCGACGGGACCAAGCTGCTGCCTTGCCTGAAGTCCGCGGTGAAGGACTCCGACGTCAAGAAGCTCCTCGTCGGACAGGTCACGCAGACAACCGATGCGGCCCTGACCCAGGCGATCTCGGCCAGCGTCACGAAGTGCGAGACGTCCGCGACGACGGCGACCCCGTCCCCGTCCCCGACGAAGAAGGCCACCAAGAAGTAGGCCACGAAGTAGCCGGGCCAGTGCCCGGAGATCTGTTCGACGTCAGCTGGAGACAGTTGCGATGACCGTCGAGCGGATCTCCGGGACAGCCCACTGCTTCGCCGTACGGCTGAGCCGGTAGACCGACCACCCGAGCATCGGCAGTGCGAAGGTCACCGAGTAGTTCCAGTCCACCTCGGCCAACCCGGAGAAGATCAGCCCGGTCAGGGTCGTCCAGATCGCCAGTCGAGCGCTGTAGCCGGCCATCACGACCGGTGGTGCGGGCGTGGCCCGGGCGCTGCGCATGTCGACGGCGAACGGCCGGGTGACCGACCAGCGCATCGAGGTCGAGACAACCTGCCCGATCACCACGACGGTGGCGCAGGCAAGTGCCGCCGCCTCGCCGAGAGTCGGGGTGCCGGCCCGAAGCGTGGCGAGCACGATGGTCACGACCGCCGCGACGAGAAGTACCTCCGCCAGCACGACCACCCGGGAGATGAACGCCAGCTGCGGACTAGCCGGGAGACTGTCGCGCCAGAGCGCACCCCGCCCGTCGAGGCACCACGAGTTCACCCCGAAGAGCAGTGCCCCACCAGACACCACCAGGCCGGGCAGGATCGTGATGGTGCCCCACCGCAGGTTGCCGGCCACGGCCACCAGCCCCGGCGTCAGGGCCAGCACGACCAGGCCCCGCCGCAACGGGACCGACCGCCAGATCGCCGAGCGGTCAACGCGCACCATGGCGGCCAGGTCCGACCCCGGATTCTGACGGGGCTGGTGCCGGCTCGACTCGAGCCGGAGCTCCTCGCGCAACGGCCGGTGCAGTGCGAGCCTCGCCGGGACCGTGCCGAGCAGCACCGCGCCCAACCCGATCGCCACCAGCACGATCACCCCGAGCAGCCAGTGCCACCAGACGCCTCCCGCGCCGTAGTCCTCGACCAGCAGGATCTGCACCGTCGGACTCTTGTCGAGGAGGTGCGTGATCTGTTGCAGGAGGATCAGGCTCAGTACGGCGGAGATGGTGGCGCCGACGATCAGCCGGGCGACGATGATGCCCTGCTGGCCACGTCGGATCCACTCGAGCATCCAGCCGACGACCTGCGCCAGGGCGGTCGCGGTGAACAGCCAGATCAGCACCGGCGCGATCACCAGCGGGAGCCGGTGCGGGCCGAAGACGTACGCCGTCAGTCCCAGGATCGTCCAGCCCTGGATGAACCACGCGATGTTGAGCGGCGCCATCAGTAGCGCGCCCAGGTGCTCGACGGTCGTCGAGACCGGGAACGCGACGGCCTGTTCCCTGGGCACGACCTCACGGCCACCGCCGGAGGCCGCCGCCGAGACCACGGAGAGCAGGCAGAACCCGAGGTAGAACGACGGCAGCAGTGCAACGAAGGTGCCCGCGCGCTTGCCGTCCAGGAGCTCGTTGGCGTACGCCGGTCCGATGATGGCCGCGATGGTCAGCACCACGACCAGTCCGGCCCCGATCCTGAGCCGTCGACGGTTCTTCCGGGCGAGGCCGCTGCTGCGGAACGCCAGCAGCGCGCGCAGGTCGCCGAACGCCTGACGGAACTCAGTCCAGGAGAGCTCGGTAGGCACCTGCGCCCTCCTCACCCATGAGCTCCTCGGACTTCAGGGACGCGACAGCCGATCCGCCGCGGAGAACCAGGGCTGACTCGCAGGCTTGCATCGCCAGATCGCGCAGATGGGTCGACACGAGGACGATCGCCCCGCGGGCGCGGGCATCCGCGATCACCTCGAGCGTCGCCTCGACGCCGAGCGGGTCGACACCGTCGAAGGGTTCATCGAGCAGGAGCACGTCGGGCTGGTGGAAGGCTGCAAGGACGACGCTCAGCCGCCGACCCATGCCATGGCTGAAGCCGGCCGTCACTCGCTGCGCGGCATCGCCGAGGTCGAACCGCTCGAGGAGGTCGCGCCCCCGGTCCTCCCAGCCCTCGAGCCGTCGCAGCCTTGCCGCCAGCTGGAGGTGCTCCCATGGCGTCGCGCGAGGCACCAGACCGCCGACGTCCGGGCAGTAGCCGGTAGCCCGCTTCACGGTCAGCGGATCGCGACGTACGTCGACCCCGTTGACGATCACCTCGCCACTCGTCGGGGGGATGACCCCTGCGAGCACGCGCATGGTCGTGGACTTGCCGGCGCCGTTCCTGCCGAGGAGAGCGGTCGACCGACCGGCGTACGTCATGAAGGACACGCCCTTGACGGCGTCGACCGTGCCGAAGCGCACCCACAGGTCACGGATCTCGATCCGCCCTTGTCCCTCTATACCCTCCACAGAACGAGTGTGGACGACGTTGCCACCAACCACCCCCCGAATGGGTTCTCGGCCTCCAACTCCTGACCGTTCGGCCAGCCACCATGGCCCAATCAGGCGGAATGGGACCGGCCCGGCAACAGGCAGGGGATGACTGTTGCCGGGCCGGTGACTGTTCGAGCTTGTTCGAGCTGTCGAGCTGGTGGGCGGTTGGCCGGATCAGGCGGGGAAGGACTCACCCTTCTCAGCCATCTCGACCAGGCGGGCGGTGGGCTCGAAGCGCGGACCGTGGGCCGCGGCGAGCTCACGGGCCCGGGCGACGAATCCGGTGAGACCGCGCCCGGCCTTGCCTTCGTAGCCGTTCATGAACTGAACCGTGCCTCCGGTCAGGGCGGGGTAGCCAATGCCCATGATCGAGCCTATGTTGGCGAACGCAGCCGACTCGATGACGCCCTCCTCGAAGCACTTCGCGGTCTCGAGCGCCTCGATGAAGAGGTACCGGTCACGCAGGTCGGCGATGTCGGCCGGCTCGTCCTTCGACGGGAACCTCTCGGTGAGACCGGCCCAGATCGTCGTACGCCGACCTGATTCGTCGTAGTCGTAGAAGCCCGCGCCCTTGAGCTTGCTGGGGCGGCCGGCGGCGATCATGCCATCGATGATCTCGTCACCGGGGTGCGAGATCGGCTGCTTGCCGTCGGCGAGGTCACCTTCCTTGGTGGCCTTGCTGATCTTCTGCATCGTCTCCATGTTGAGCTCGTCGGAGATCTGCAGCGGACCGACCGGGTAGCCGGCCGAGGTGGCAGCGCGCTCGATCGACATCGGGTGGACGCCCTCGGCCAGCATGCCGATGCCTTCGTAGATCATCGTGCCGATGACCCGGCTGGTGTAGAAGCCGCGGCTGTCGTTGACGACGATCGGGACCTTGCGGATCGCGAGCACCACGTCGATGGCCTTGGCGACCGCCTCGTCGGAGGTCTCCTTGCCCTAGATGATCTCGACCAGCGGCATCTTGTCGACCGGTGAGAAGAAGTGCAGGCCGATGAAGTCCTTCGGCCGGCTGATCCCCTCGGCCAGACCGGTGATCGGCAGCGAGGAGGTGTTCGAGCAGAGCAAGGCATCGGCATTCACGACGTCCTCGATCTCGCCGAAGACCTGGTGCTTGAGCTTCGGGTCCTCGAAGACGGCCTCGATGACCAGGTCGCAGCCCTTGAGGTCGTTCGCCTCGGCGGTGGCCGTGATCCGGTCGAGGATCGTCTGCTTCTTCGCCTCGTCCATCCTGCCGCGCGCGACGGCCTTGCTGAGCAGGTTGTCCGAGTAGGACTTGCCCTTCTCCGCCGACTCCTGGGCGACGTCCTTGAGGACGACCTCCATCCCGGCCATGGCGCACGAGTACGCGATGCCGGCGCCCATCATTCCCGCGCCGAGTACGCCGACCTTGGTGGCGGTGAACTTCGCAATGCCCTTCGGACGGAGCGACCCGGAGTTGATCGCGGACAGGTCGAAGAAGAACGCCTGGATCATGTTCTTCGAGTTCTGACCGACGATGAGCTCGGTCAGGTAACGCGACTCGATGCGGCTCGCGGTGTCGATGTCGACCTGCGCGCCCTCGATGGCGGCGGCCATGATCGCCTTCGGCGCCGGGTAGTCGGCACCCTTGACCTGCGCACGAAGCATCGCCGGGAACGCCGGCAGGAAGGCCGCGAGCGCTGGGGTGGACGGAGTGCCACCGGGCATCCGGTAGCCCTGGCGGTCCCACGGGTTGGTGGCCGCATCCGGGTTGCCCTTGTTGGCCACGATCCACGCCTTGGCAGCGGGGACCAGCTCTTCGCGAGTCGAGACGAGCTCGTCGACGAGGCCCTTCTCCTTGGCAGCCGCGGGCTTGAAGCGCGGTCCCTGGAGCAGGACGTCCATCAGACCGGACTGGATGCCGAGCATCCGGACGATCCGCGTGACTCCACCGCCACCCGGGAGCAGGCCGAGGGTCACCTCGGGCAGGCCCAGCTCGACCCTGTTGTCATCCACGACGATCCGGTGGTGACACGCCAGGGTGATCTCCAGGCCGCCACCGAGGGCAGCGCCGTTGATCGCGGCGACCACGGGCTTCCCGAACGTCTCGAGTCGACGCAGGTCCTTCTTGATGCCCTCTGCCATCGCGAAGATCTCAGGAGCGTCGTCGGGACCCGCCAGCACCATCGCCTTGAGGTCGCCACCGGCGAAGAAGGTCTTCTTGGCGCTGGTGATCACCACGCCGTCGATGTCGTCCCTGTCGGCGTACAGCTTGTCGACGGCGGCAGCCATCGACTCGCGGTACGCGTCGTTCATCGTGTTGGCGCTCGCCGACGGGTCATCGAGGGTGAGTACGACGATGTTGTCGTCGCCCTTTTCGTACTTCACTGCGGATTCAGTCATGGTTGTCTCTTGTCTCTCAGACGCTGTGTTGGGTTGTCTGCTCGGTCGTGCCTCGCGCGCCTCAGTCACACACGTTCGACGATGGTGGCGATGCCCATGCCGCCGCCCACGCACAACGTGGCAAGGCCGTAGCGCAGGTCGCGCCGCTCGAGCTCGTCGATCACGATGCTCAGGATCATCGCGCCGGTCGCACCCAGCGGGTGGCCCATTGCGATCGACCCACCGTTGACGTTGGTGATCTCGTCGGAGATGCCCATGTCCTTCATGAAGCGCATCGCCACGGCGGCGAAGGCCTCGTTGATCTCGAAGAGATCGATGTCCTTGACGTCCAGACCGGCCTTCGCCAGCGCCTTGCGGGCGGCCGGAGCCGGACCGGTCAGCATGATCGTCGGGTCGGCGCCGGAGACCGCGGTCGCGACGATGCGGGCGCGCGGGGTCAGGCCGAGGTCGGTGCCGACCTGCTCGGAGCCGATGGCCACCAGGGCGGCGCCATCGACGATGCCAGAGCTGTTGCCGGCGTGGTGGACGTGGTTGATCGACTCGATCCAGTGGTACTTCTCGAGCGCGACGGAGTCGAAGCCTGCGTCCTTGCCGATGCCGGCGAACGACGGCTTCAGCTTGGCGAGGCCCTCGACGGTCGACTCGGGCTTGATGAACTCGTCGTGGTCGAGCACGGTCACACCGTTGATGTCCTTGACCGGCACCACCGAGCGGGCGAAGAGGCCGTTGGCCCATGCCTTCGCGGCCCGGGCGTTGGACTCGACGGCGAACGCGTCGACGTCGTCACGGGAGAAGCCTTCGATGGTCGCGATCAGGTCGGCGCCGATGCCCTGCGGGACGAACGACGTACCGAACGCCGTACGCGGGTCGGATGCCCAGGCGCCACCGTCGCTGCCCATGGCGACGCGGCTCATTGCCTCGACACCACCGGCCAGGATCAGGTCCTCGAACCCGCCGCGGACCCGACCGGCGGCCTGGTTGACGGCCTCCAGCCCGCTCGCGCAGAACCGGTTCAGCTGGACGCCGGCAACAGTGTCGGGGAGGCCGGCCGCGAGGGCCGCCGTCTTGGCGATGTCGCCACCCTGGTCGCCGACCGGGGAGACCACGCCGAGGACGACGTCGTCGATGCGGTTCGGGTCGAGGCTCGGGTTGCGGGCCTGGATCTCCTCCAGGAGACCGACGACGAGCTCGACGGGCTTCACCTCATGGAGGGAGCCGTCCTTCTTGCCCTTGCCTCTGGGTGTCCGGATCGCGTCGTACACGAATGCTTCTGTTGCCATGAAACGTCCCAACTTTCAAAGGAGTCCCGGGTTGGACCGGTGGGCGCATCGGGGCGATGCAACCGGGGCTGACAATGTGCCAACAAGCAACATCGCGCCCACGCCGATTGTGACAGCATTACTGTCAACGTCCAAGAGTCCAAGGTATGTGGTCTGAGTCACCTCCCCGTTGAGTTGGGCCCCCGTGACCGTTGAGTTCGGCCTCAATGCCGAACTCAGTCCTGGTTGAGCTGGACCGCCGCGCCGTCCTCGATCAGGCTCTCGACGTCCTGGACCCCCCAGGCAGTCAGCGCGTCCCGGGTCGAGGCGCCGGCAGACGACGGGCCGGTGCTGAGCGATGGCGCCGTACGGGAGAAGCGCGGAGCCGGCGACGGCTGGGTGATCCCGCCGCGCTCGACGTAGACCTCCCTGGCCTTGTTGTGCGGATGCTCGAAGGCCTCGTTCATCGGGATGATGCCCGCGACGCACGCGTCGGTGCCCTCGAAATCGGCGATCCACTCTGCCTGGCTGCGCTGCTTGATCCGGCCGGCGATGGCGGTGCGAAGCGCGTCGAGCTGCGCCGGGTCGTTGCGATCGGGGACCGAGTCGGCGAACCCGAGGATACGGATGAACTCCTCGTAGAACTTGCCCTCGAGGGGAGCGACCGAGAGGTGCCGGCCGTCCGCGGTCTCATAGACGTCGTAGTAGGGCACCCCGCCGTCGAGCATCCCAGCCATCCGCTGGTCCGCGCGCACACCGAGCGCCAGCATCGCGGCCCCCATCGCATTGAGGTGGGCGGTGCCGTCGACGATCGCCGCGTCGACGACCTGCCCCTGACCGGAGAGGCGGGCCTCGAGAAGCGCGGCGAGGATCCCGATCACGAGGTACGTCGACCCGCCGCCGAAGTCACCCAGCAGGTTGTTCGGGAAATGTGGCTTCGCCCTGTCCTGCCCCAGGCCGAAGAGCACCCCGGCGACCGAGATGTAGTTCATGTCGTGGCCGGCCGACTGCGCGAGCGGACCGGTCTGACCCCACCCGGTCATCCGCCCGTAGACCAGCTTCGGGTTTCTCGCGTGGCACTCCTCGGGGCCGAGGCCCATCCGTTCGGCCGCGCCGGGTCGCATGCCCTCGACGAGCACATCCGCCTCAGCAACCAGGTCGAGGACGGTCTGCACTGCCCGCGGGTTCTTCAGGTCCAGAGCGACGCTCGGGCGTCCCCTGGTCAGGATGTCGTGCGGCCCGCCGCCCAACATCCCGCCGCCGGGGCGGTCGACCCGGATGACGTCCGCGCCGAGGTCGGCGAGCAACATGCACGCGTGCGGGCCCGGGCCGATGCCGGCCAGCTCGACGACCTTGATGCCCTTCAGCGGACCCGTTCCCTGTCCCAGTTCAAAGCTCATCCCGGGATCATGGCATCTCGTTGAGTTCCGCCCCGGTAACCGTTGAGTTGTGGATGAATTACGGGCCAGCGCGTCACCGCGGCCCAACTCAACGGTAATTGCGGCAGAAGTCAACGGTTAGGGAAGGTCGCCAGCCAGGGCTTGTCGGAGCAGTGCTTTGGCAGACCACTCCATCAGGTCGTTCGCGCGCTTGCGGCTGAGCCCGGCGACGTCGGTGAGCCAGACCAGCGTCTCCACTCCGACGACACTGCGGACGGCCACGGCCAGCCGGCGTACCTCGGCCTTGCTCAGCTCTGGTTCGAGTACGCCGAGGGCATCCGCGAACCAGCCGACCGCCCTGCCCTGTCTCAGCGGAAGGTTGCGCGTCGGAGCCTCGGCCTCGAGGGAGAGTCGCAACATCGTGCGCTGCTGCTGCTCGGTCTCGACGATCAGCTTGTTGAAGGCCCGAACGGCGGTCAGCAGTCGTTCCTCCGGGTCGTCGCCGACACCGAGCGGCAACAGCGACACGGTGTCGACCTCGGGATGCGCGGCAACGAGCAGATCCCTCTGGCTCGGGAAGTAGCGGTAGGCCGTCGTACGCGAGACCGAGGCCGCAGCCGCCGCTTCCTCGACCGTCGGCGAGGACCCGCCGCCGGCGATGAGATCGCGTGCGGCCGTGATCAGCGCATTGCGGGTGCGCTGCTTCTGGTTCGCCCTGCCCGTCTCTTCATAGGGTGTTGACACACCTGTCACGGTACCTTAGTTTCTTTATGGGATTTAAGTCCCACGAAGAGCAACGGGAGTCCGAGATGGAGACATTGACTGCGACAGTTCGCGAAGCCGGTCAAGGAGAACAACGCTGGTTCTGCGGAGGTGGCCGGCACACCTGGCTGGCGACGGAGGCCGAGACCGGTGGAGCGTTCCTGGCCTTCGAGGACGCCCTCGACCTGGGCAAGGTGACTCCGCTGCACATCCACCCCGACGCGGACGAGACCTTCTACCTGCTCGAGGGCGAGATCGCTCTTCACATCGCCGGCGAGCAACGCCAGCTCGGGGCCGGTGGCATCGCCGTGATCCCTCGAGGCATCCCGCACGCGTTCATGGTCATCTCCCCCCAGGCCCGGATGCTCTGCCTGCAGACACCGGGCTCCGGCGAGGCGTTCTACAAGCTCGCGAGCGAGCCCGTCGTCGCCGGCGAGCCGGCCATCCCGGTCGACTTCGACCGGGTCCGCGCCGCGGCCGCGCAGACCCACGCGATCGAGATCGTCGGCCCGCCCCCGTTCTGAGACCCGGCGAGTGACCCACGCCACTGTGCAACTAGTTGCATAGGGGGTGACCAAGCCGCAGAGTGTTCTCGTGGCACTCGAACACGCCCTCCTTGTCTCGTTGAGCGAGCGACCGGCGGCCGGCCTGGAGCTGGCCCGTCGGTTCGACCGCTCCATCGGGTTCTTCTGGAGCGCCACCCACCAGCAGATCTACAAGGTGCTGCGCCGGATGGAGGACGACGGCTGGGTGACCGCGACCGTGATCGGCCAGGCGGGACGGCCCGAGAAGCGCGAGTACGCCGTTACCGATGTCGGCGCCAAGGTGCTCTCCGACTGGATCGGCTCGGCCACTCCGCACGCCGGTTTCCGTAGTGAGCTGGCTGTGAAGATGCGCGGTGCGTCGTACGGCGACCGGGCGGCCCTGCTCGCCGACATCAGGCACCTGATCGCCGACCACCGGACCCGGCTCAGCCACTACGAGTCCCTGCGCGCCCGCGACTACCCCACACCAGCAGACCTCACCGGCCGCGAGCTCGACACCTATCTCGTCCTCCGCGGCGGCATCCACCAGGAGACCTTCTGGATCACCTGGCTCTGCGAGTACCTCGACGCCCACTCACCGAAGGACGGCTCCCGATGACCGCCTACCCGCACCTCTTCCAGCCGATCACCATCGGCGACCTGACCCTGCGCAACCGCACGGTGATGGGCTCGATGCACACCGGCCTGGAGGACTTCTTCTGGGACATCCCGAAGCTGGCGGCGTACTTCCGTGAGCGCGCTGCCGGCGGGGTCGGGCTGATCATCACCGGCGGCTACTCCCCCAACAAGCGCGGCTGGCTCAAGCCGTTCGCCTCGGAGATGTCGACCCGGCTGCAGTCCGAACGCCACAAGCAGGTCACCGGCGCGGTGCACGAGGAAGGCGGCGCGATCGCGATGCAGATCCTGCACGCGGGGCGCTACGGCTACACGCCGTTCTCGGTCTCGGCGTCGGCCAGGAAGTCACCGATCACTCCCTTCAAGCCGAGCGCGCTGTCCACGAAGGGCGCCGACCGGACCGCCTCCGACTTCGCCCGGACGGCCGGTCTCGCCAAGCGAGCCGGGTACGACGGCGTCGAGATCATGGGCTCCGAGGGCTACCTGATCAACCAGTTCCTCGCCGAGCGCACCAACGACCGCACCGACAAGTGGGGCGGTACGTCGGCGAACCGGATGCGCTTCCCGGTCGAGGTCGTCCGCCGGACACGCGAGGAGGTCGGCGAGGGCTTCCCAATCATCTACCGGCTCTCGCTGCTCGATCTGGTCGAGGGCGGCCAGACCTGGGACGAAGTGGTCACGCTCGCCCATCTGCTCGAGGAGGCCGGCGCGACCGTCCTGAACACCGGCATCGGCTGGCACGAAGCACGAGTGCCGACGATCATCACCCAGGTCCCGCGCGGCGCCTGGGTCTGGGCGACCCAGCGGCTCAAGGGCGAGGTGTCCATCCCGGTCTGCGCGTCCAACCGGATCAACACCCCCGAGCTGGCCGAGCAGATCCTGGCCGACGGCACCGCCGACCTGATCTCGATGGCGCGCCCCTTGCTGGCCGACCCCGAGTTCGTCAACAAGGCCCGCGACGAACGAGCCGACGAGATCAACACCTGCATCGCCTGCAACCAGGCCTGCCTGGACCAGGTGTTCAAGAACGAGCACGCGTCCTGCTTGGTCAACCCGCGCGCCTGCCGGGAGACCGAGATCGTGCTGCTTGCGCTGCCCAGGGTCGGCACCGCGCTCGACCGGCCGAGGAACGTCGCCGTCGTCGGCGCCGGTCCGGCCGGGCTGTCGGCCGCCGTCTCCTATGCGGAGCGGAAGTTCGACGTGACGCTCTTCGAGAAGGGCTCATCGCTCGGCGGCCAGTTCCGCCTCGCGATGGAGGTCCCCGGCAAGGAGGACTTCAAGGACACGCTGCGCTACTACACCCGTCGGCTCGAGGTGCTCGGTGTCGACGTACGCCTCAACGTGGCGGCGACCTCCTCCGATTTGGCCGACTTCGACGAGGTCGTGGTCGCGACCGGCGTCGAACCGCGGATGCCGGCCATCCCGGGCATCGACCACCCCAAGGCCGTGTCGTACGCCGACGTCCTCAACGGCACCGTGGTGCCCGGCCGGAAGGTCGCAGTCGTTGGCGCCGGCGGCATCGGCGTGGACGTATCGGTCTGGTTGACCCACGATCCGGCCGAGACCGTCGACGAGTGGCTCGCGCACTGGGGTGTCGGCGACCCCTCCCTGCACCCCGGCGGCCTGATGGAGCAGAAGGCACGTACGCCGATCCGGGAGGTCTGGCTGCTCCAGCGCAAGACCAGCCCGATCGGCATCGGCCTCGCCAAGACCTCCGGGTGGGCGCACCGCGCGGTGCTGAAGCAGTCGGGGGTGCACCAGGTCGGCGGTGCGTCCTACGACCGGATCGATGACGCCGGCCTGCACCTCACCGTCGATGGGGTGACGTCGGTGCTCGACGTCGACCAGGTGGTGATCTGTGCCGGCCAGGAGTCGGTGCGGGGCCTGTACGACGAACTCCTGGCCGCCGGCCGCAAGGTGCACCTGATCGGCGGCGCCGACATCGCCGCCGAGCTCGACGCCAAGCGGGCGATCGAGCAGGGCACCCGACTCGCCGCAACGGCATGAGGCTCAAGGCTGGCCGGCCCTCGCTCAGGCGGTACACCGCGCTCTTCGACGTACCTCCCGCAACCGGCGAGCTGTCGGTCACGTTTCTCGGAGTCAGCACGCTGCTGCTGACCGACGGTGAGTCGGCCATCCTCACCGACGGGTTCTTCACCCGCCCGCCGATGCTCCGGACCCTGCTCGGGAGGATCGGTCCCGACCGCGCCCGGATCGGCGAATCCCTCGCCCGGGCAGGGGTCTCGACGAGCTCGACCACCGGAGACACCGGACGACTCGAGGCGGTCGTTCCGGTGCACAGCCACTACGACCATGCCCTCGACTCGGCCGCGGTCGCGGAGAGGACCGGTGCGGTGCTGGTCGGTGGCGAGTCGACTGCGAACCTCGGCCGCGGGCACGGACTACCGGCCGGCCAGATCCTGGTCGCTGCTCCCGGTGCCCCGATCGAGCTCGGCGCCTGGACGGTGACGCTGGTCGAGTCGCACCATTGCCCGCCCGACCGCTTTCCCGGCGAGATCACCGAGCCGGTCGTGATGCCGACGAAGGTGGGTTCCTTCAAGTGCGGCGAGGCCTGGTCGGTCCTCGCGCGTCATCGCAGTGGCACCTCCGCGCTCATCCAGGGCAGCGCCGGGTTCGTGCCGGGTGCCCTCGCCGGCCACAGGGCCGACGTCGCCTACCTGGGCGTCGGCATGCTCGGACTGCAGCCGGCGTCGTACATCGAGGACTACTGGGCCGAGACCGTCCGCACGGTCGGCGCCCGGCGCGCCGTCCTCACCCACTGGGACGACTTCTTCCGCTCTCTCGACCAGCCGCTGCGCGCCCTGCCGTACGCCGGGGATGACCTCGACGTCACGATCTCCGTGCTCAGCCGGCTCGCCGAGCAGGACGGTGTCGCGCTCTCACTGCCGACCCTCTGGCAGCGCCAGGATCCCTGGGCCTGAGTCTCGACGAGCTCGACCACCGAGCCCACCGAGCCCACCGTCAGGCGTGGTCGGTCTCGCCGAGGTTCTCGTGGGCGCGATGGGACTGCGGCTCGATCTGGAGGGTCGCGTGGTCGATGCCGAAGTGCTCGGCGACACATCGAGTGAGGTCGTCGAGGATCACCCCGACGCCCCGGGCGGCCAGCGCTGCATCGGTCACCGTGATGTGCGCCGACATCGCGGGCATCCCGCTGGTGATCATCCAGGCATGCAGGTCATGGACCTCGACGACGCCGTCGGCGCCGAGAAGATGGGTCCGCACCGAGGCAACGTCGACGTCGGGCGGCGCCGACTCGAGCAGCACCGCAACGGTTTCGCGAAGCAGCGACCAGGACCGCGGCAGGATGAGTACGGCGATCAGCAGCGAGACGATCGAGTCCGCCCGCAGGAACCCGCTCGCCAGGATCACCACTGCTGCGACGACCGTGAAGAACGACCCGAGCAGGTCGCCGAGCACCTCGAGATAGGCGCCCCTCATGTTCAGCGAGGAGTCGCGTCGGGCGGCCAGCAGCACGATCGACGTGAGGTTCGCGGCCAGTCCGACCGCCGCGAAGAGCAGCATCTGGCCCGCGTCCACGTGCGTGGGATGAAGCAGCCGACGTACGCCGGAGTAGCCGAGCCAGGTGCAAACGCCCAACAGGACAAGGGCATTGACCATCGCCGCGAGGATCTCTGCCCGGTGGTAGCCGAAGGTCCGTCGTTCGGAAGCCGGCAGTGTCGCCATCAGCGAGGCCGACAGGGCGAGCACGATCGCAGCCGCGTCGGTCATCATGTGGCCCGCGTCGGCGAAGAGCGCCAGCGAGTGGCTCACCACGGCTCCGACGATCTCGACAACGGTCACCAGGACCGTGACCGCCAGCACCAGGCGAAGTCGTGCGCGATCCGCTTCCCGCCCGGAGGCGTGCCCCCCACTCATGTATGCGTGATCGTGCGAGTGACCCATGACCCCAGCGTAGAGAAACCACTAGCGTGGCGTGAGTGGAGAGCAAGCCAGGCAGGACCGTGCTGCTGATCCCGGTGCGCGAAGCCGAGACCATCGTGCGGCGGCGCGCTCTCCAGGTCGCCCCGGCCCTCCTTCCGCGCGACCACGGGCTGGCCGCGCACATCACCCTGCTCGCGCCCTTCATGCCGCCCGAGGCGATCCACGACGGCGTGATCGGAGAGCTCGACCACTTCTTCGCGGACGTCATCTCGTTCGGCTATCGGCTCGCCGAGGTCTGCGAGTTCCCGTCCGGTCCGACGTACCTCGCACCTGAGCCGTCCGACATCTTCCGGCGCCTCGCGCACGGCCTGCACCGGCTGTTCCCCGAATTCCCGCCGTACGGTGGTCAGTTCGGCGAGATCATCCCGCACCTGAGCGTGCCGCTGCCGGATGGTGAGGACACCGCGTCACTGCGCACCGCGCTCCGTCGAAAACTCCCGATCGAGGCCCATGCAACAGAGGCGGCACTGGTCTGGTCGGCCGAGGAGGACACCCACACCATGGCCACCTTCACGTTCGGCACCACAGCAGCATGAGCCTCCTCGAGGCCCACGGCGTGACCGTCAACGACCGCCGCCAGCGGCTCCTCCGCCCGACGTCACTCCAGCTCGAGACCGGCGACCTGCTGATCGCGTACGGCGACCCGGGCCATGGCCACACCGCCCTCGCCCTGACCCTCGCCGGTCGCCTCGAGCCGCACGAAGGCACCGTCACCCTGGACGGCGACGCCAAGCGGACGCACCTGCAGCGCGCCGTTGCCCTGGTCGATGTGCCCGGTGTCAGCGAGCCCGACGACAACCTCCCCCTGACCACCATCGTCGGTGAGGAGCTCGCGATGGCGCATCACTCGGCCGGCCGCAGGCACGTGCGCCGGTGGTTGGACGAACAAGGACTCGGTGACTACGTCGGTGACCGGATGGAGGACCTCTCGACCGGCGCCCGGGTCAAGGCGCTCGCCAGGCTGGCCGCCCTTCGCAAGGACGTGTCGTTCCTGGTGCTGACGCTCCCGGAACGACACGGCGAGCTCGCGACGAACTGGCTGGGGACGGTCCGGGCGCTGGCCGATGACGGGTTCGGCGTGCTCGTCACGACCTCGGTCGGCGTCGCCGAGCCCCTCTTGGAGAGAACGACAGCACTCGGCAACATGGAGGACGAATGACCTCGCTGCGCATGGCCCTGACCGAGCTACGACGGATCTCCTCGGGGCGAGCGCCCCGGCTGGCGTTGCTCGCACTCGCGTTGATCCCCACGCTGTACGGCGGCCTCTACCTCTACGCGAACCACGACCCCTACGGCGCCCTGAAGAACGTTCCGGCCGCCCTCGTCGTACTCGACAGTGGCGCGACCGACGCCGACGGCAAGCCGGTCAAGGCAGGCGCGGACGTCGCCGACGAGCTGCTGAAGGGCAACTCCTTCGACTGGCACGAGGTCAGCGAGGCCACCGCGAGGGACGGTGTCCACGAAGGTCGCTACGACTTCGCGCTCACCATTCCGCGCGACTTCAGCGCCGCCCTGACGTCCTCGGCGCGCTTCACCCCCCGCCAGGCCAAGCTGGAGATGACCACGAACGACGCGAACTCCTACCTTTCCACGACCATCGCCGACCAGGTCACGGTCAAGGTCCGCGATGCCCTCGCGCAGCGGGTCGGCACCGAGGCTGCGACGAACTTCCTGCTCGGTCTCTCCCAGGTCCGCGGATCGCTGGTCACCGCGGCAGACGGCGCCCAGCAGCTCACGGAGGGCCTGACGACGGCTCAGTCCGGAGGCCAGCAGGTCGCGAGCGGTGCGGGCCGGCTGTCGACCGGAGCCACCGAGCTGGCTGGCAGCCTGGACACGATCGCGACCAGCGCGTCCGCGTTGCCCAGCCAGACCAGGCGGCTGGCCGACGGGGCTCGCCAGGTCGCCGACGGCAACCGGCGGGTCGCGAACACCGCCGACACGGTCGGCAACGTCTCGACCCGGCTCTCCGACGACTATGCGGCGCGCCGGTCGGACCTGATCGGGCGGATGCAGGCGCTCGGGCTCGACGCCAACCAGCGTGACCAGCTGCTCAGGATCTACGACCGGCTCGACCAGCCCATCCGCGATGCGAACTCCCAGGTCCAGCAGACGGTGCGCGACCTGGACAACCTCGCCGGTGGCGCGAGGCAGGTCGCCGACGGCAACGCCACGCTCGCCGCCGACATCCCCGACCTGGTGGACGGGATCAGTCAGGCCCGGGACGGCGCCGAGAAGCTCGCGACCGGTGCCACCGGCGTCAAGGCCGGCGGAGCCCAGCTCAACACCGGCCTGGCCCGACTGCACGACGGGAGCGCCCAGCTCAGCAAGGGGCTGCAGGCCGGCGTGGACCAGATCCCGGCCGTCAGCGACTCCACCCGCAACCGGGTCGCCGCGACGATCGGCAACCCGGTCGAGATCTCGAGTGCAGCCCAGACCAGGGCGTCGTCGTACGGCGCAGGCCTCGCGCCCTTCTTCATGGCGCTCGCCGCCTGGATCGGCGGATACGTGCTGTTCCTGCTGGTGCGGCCGCTCTCGAGCCGGGCGATGGCAGCCAACCAGTCCCCGCTCAGGGTGGCGATCGCCGGCTGGATCACCCCTGCCCTGATCGGCGTCGCGCAGATGACGGCCCTGCTGGGCGTCGTACTCCTCGCGATCCGGATCGTCCCCGCCGACACGGCCGGGACGTGGGGGTTCATGCTGCTGATGACGGCGACGTTCATCGCGATCGTGCACGCCCTCAACGCCTGGCTGGGCAGCGCTGGTCAGTTCCTCGGCCTGGTGCTGATGGTTCTTCAGCTCGTCACCGCCGGGGGCACGTTCCCCTGGCAGACGATCCCGACACCGCTCCACTGGCTGCACCAGGTGCTGCCGATGTCGTACGCCGTCGACGGCCTCCGGCAGCTGATGTACGGCGGCCTGGACAGCCTGGTCATCCGCGACGCCCTGGTGCTGGTGGCGTGGTTCGTCGCAGCGATCGTCGCTACGTCACTCGCCGCACGCAAGCAACGTGTCTGGTCCGTCAAGCGGATCAAGCCCGAGCTTGCGATCTAGCTGCTCGAGCAGCGCGACGCGCACCAGCTCGGCGTGCTTGGCGACCCGGCCGTCACCGGTCGACTTGCCGGTGAGCCGGCGATGGAGCCAGGGACCGGCGAACGCGGCCGCCCAGCGCGTCTCGAGTGCGATGCGCTGGTGCAGGGCGAACACCGGCCGAGACGGTAGCGGGGCCGAGAGATCCACGGAGTCCATCGGCACACCGAGCCCGGCGGCGACCAGGGCCGAGACGACCGTGTGACCGAACGTCGAGGCATGCAGCCGGTCGGCGCTCCAGACCCTGGGGTCGTCGACCACGACCGGCACGTTGGTGTCGATCACGATCACGCCCTGGCGTTCGGCCGCCTCGACAACCCGCCGGTTGAAGTCCAGGCTGCGGGTCCGGATCAGCCTGGCGAGCGGCACGTTGCGGCTGAAGTCGGGCGCGGTCATCGTGAACACGGTCGCGCCGGTCGACCGGGCGGCGAGGAACATCTCCTCGATCTGGGCGACGATCGGGGCGTTGTCGCTGCCGTGCAGCAGGTCGTTGACCCCGGACACGACAGACATCAGATCCGGTTTCAGCGCGAGCGCCCGGTCGAGCTGGGTGCTCCGGATCTCGTGGGTTCGCAGGCCGCGGAGCGCGAGGTTGGCGTACTCCAGGTCGGGGTTGCGCCGAGCCAGGTGTGCGGCGAGCCGATCGGCCCAGCCGACGTACCCGGTCAGGTCGTCGCCGTCGTTCATGCCCTCGGTGACGCTGTCACCGATTGCGACGTACCGGCTGAACTCACGGAACATGATGCGGCGGCTCCTTAGGATGCGATGTCGAGACGACGATACGGAGACAACATGGATGCTGCACGCGACTTCCGGAAAGCGGCCGAGAGCCGCGACTTCAGCGATCTCGAGAGACTCTTCGCCAAGGACGCAGTCTTTCATTCTCCCGTGAAGTTCAAGCCGTTCGTCGGCCGCGAGATGGTGGTCAGTCTGCTCCGCGTCGTACTCGAAACCTTCACCGACTTTCGGTATGTCGGCGAGCTGGACGGATCGGTCGACGGCAGCGGCGGGCTCCCGCTCGAGTCATCGGTCCTGGTCTTTCGTGCCGCGCTCGGCGAGAAGGCGATCCACGGCATCGACCTGATCCAGGTGGGCGACTCCGGCCTGATCGAGGAGTTCACGGTGATGGTCCGGCCGCTGTCCGCGGCGCACGCGCTGAGCGAAGCAGTCGGCAACGCACTCGTCGCTGCCGGCCTCGTCCCGCCACCCGGCTGAGCAGCAGGCGCGACCGTACGATGCTCGGATGGCGCTCGCTGACACCCCGCAGGACTGGCCGATGGAGCCGGCTCGCAAACGGCGTATCCAGGTCGCCGTCGCAGGCGGGCTGCTACTGATCTTCGTGCTGTTGCGGCTGATCGCCGGCGCGAATGTGGTCGGGGCCGTGTTCACCGCATTCGCGGTGGTCTTCCTGGCCGGTGCGATCTGGTTCGGCTATGAGGAGGTGCTCGCCCGCCGGATCGCCACCAACTGGCGCTCGCTCGAGGGGGTGCACCGGGGCGCGCCGGCCGTGCTCCGGCTCCGGATCAGCGCGAAGGCCCAGCCGCCGGTCAACGTGGCCAGGATCAGGCTGGACATCGATGACGCCCTTCGACGCGACGAGGTCGTGGAGATGAGCGTGTATCCGCTCCTGAAGAAGTACGAGTTCGTCCTCCGCGGCGGGGACACGGCACATCTTGCGTCGGTCCTGACCACGGCCATGGTGCCAACCGGAATGCCCGCCGAGACCTTCGAGATCGTCCAGCTCAGGCCGGTCCCGGTGCCGTGACGGGAAGGTGGCCACCCGGACGTCGGGTGGCCACCCTCGCTCGTGCGTCGGCCGTCGATCAGATCGGCAGACCCGGCAGGCCCCCACCAAGGAGGTCGCACAGCGGCTGCGCCGGTGACAGAAGGTCACACAGCGGCTGCACCGGACTTCCGCCACCGGTGGGCAGCGGAAGGCCACCGGCCGCGGCATCACAGATGGCCTGAGGCAGACCTGCGTCGCACAGGGCCTGGATCGGACTGGCCGAGCCTCCACCCGGAAGCGGGACCGGAAGGCCACCTGCCGATGCGTCACAGATCGGCTGCAAGGCTGAAATCGCGTCACACAGCGCCTGGATCGGGCTGCTGCTCGTCCCGGTGGTCGTCGGGATCGGCAGCGAGCCGAACGCGTCGCAGATCGCCTGTGGCAGAGGCGGGCACGCAGCCTGCAGCGGGTTGGCCGCAGGAGGCGGCGTCGCGTTGCACGCAGCAAGTGCATTGCGCGCGTGGACGGCCGAGGACTTGGCCCGGGACTGTGCGGCCCTGGCCTTCGTCAGCTTGGTGTTGGCCCTCTTGAGAGCCTTCCTCGCCTTCACCTTCTTGGCATGCTTCTTGGCATGCTTGAGGACCGACTTGTCCTTTGCCACGAGCTTCTTGGCGGCGAGGACCAACTTGTGGGCTGCGGTGTAGCTGTGGTTGGCGCTCGTCGCCGTTGCCTGCTGCGCCGAACAGTTGGCCGCGGCCGGCGCGGCACTGGCGGCGCTTGCCGCTCCTGCCATGCCGAACGCCAGCGCGACGGCGACCAGGAAGGCCATCGTCAGCCGGGTGGTGTGTTTCGTAGACACGTGAGTGCTCCCTCTACTTGGACATGATGCTGCCGTGGCAGCGCGTCAAGTGCACTGGCCGAGCCCAGTCCGCTCCTTGGCGCGAGCCAAGCACTCGGGCATTCCGGGCGTTGGCAAACGGTCGATATCTGACCACCCGGCTGGAAGCATGTAGTCATGTCGATCGAGGTTCGACCCCCAGATGGTCGCTCCGTCACGCTCATGGAGGGTCGTACGACGTTCCACTCGTTCTCGTTCGGCAGCCATTACGACCCCGACAATCTCCGGTTCGGGGCGATGCTGGCGCACAACGAGGAGCTGCTGCCGGCCGGCACCGGCTACCCCGATCATCCGCACTCAGACCTCGAGATCGTCACGCTGGTGACCTCAGGCGCGTTGCAACACAGGGATTCCTCCGGTCACGACGGTGTGGTGCAACCCGGACAGGTGCAGCGGCTCTCTGCTGGGTCGGGCATCGTCCACTCCGAGACGGCTGACGTCGGGACCAGGTTCATCCAGGTGTGGGTGCGGCCTGACGAGTCCGGGCTGGTGCCGTCGTACGCCCTCGAGGACTTCGAGCTCCGCGCCGGCCAGCTGCTGTGCGTGGCGGGGCACGGTGGCGTAGTGGGACTGAACTCAGCCGGTACGTCGATGCACGTCGGGCAGGCCGATCAGGGCACCGGCCTGGTCCTCCCCGAAGCTCCGAACCTGCACGTCTTCGTCGCAACAGGTTCGGTCACGATCGGCGAGCGGCTGCTGGTGGCCGGCGCGGCCGGACGGTTGACCGGCCAGGGAGGCCGCACCGCCACGGTCACTGCCAACGACACCGACCTGATCGTCTGGGCTTTTGATCGCTGACCCGGCGCGTGTGTGCAGTTCTAGGCCGCTGACCCGGCGCGGCCGAACCACCGCCGGCGCCCGGACCGGCCGGGTCAGCGCAAGAAAAGTGGGTGGATGAGCCGGGTCAGGGGCACAAACACGTGCCGATGAGCCGGGTCAGCGTAAAAAAGGTGGGCGGATGGGCCGGGTCAGGGGATCAGCACACCGGGGTTGAGGACACCGGTCGGGTCGAGGCGCTCCTTGATCGCCCGCAGGATCTGCACCCCGACCGGCCCGATCTCCTGGGCCAGCCACGGCTTGTGATCCTGGCCGACCGCGTGGTGGTGGGTGATCGATGCGCCGTTGTGGACCATCGCGTCGGACGCAGCAGCCTTCGCCGCGAGCCACCGCGCGAGCGGGTCGTCGGAGGCCTTGGTCGCCACGGTGAAGTAGAGCGACGCCCCGGTCTCGTAGACGTGCGAGATGTGGCAGAGCACCAGCGTCGCGTCGCCCAGCGCTGCCGTCAGCGCCTCCTTCACGCGGGCGTAGACGTTGTCGAGATTCGACCAGAACGTCACTGTCTCGAGCGTCTCGACCAGCACGCCGACATCGAGCAGCGAGTCCCGGAGATAGGGACCGTGGAACCGGCCAGCGGCCCAGGCGTCGCCGCCCTCGGTCCCGAGGTTCGTGCCACCCAGCCCTTCGAGAAGGGCGGTCACCGCAGTGCGTTTCGCGTCGACGGCAGCCTGCTCGCCCTCGTAGCCGGTGATCATCAGGCAACCGCCACCCTGATCGGCACCGCTCGCCGCACCTATCTCGCTGGGCTTGGCCAGGTTGATCGCGGTCTCGTTCTCGTCCGAGAGCCGAAGCACCGTGGGGAGTACGCCGGACTGGGCGAGGGTGCGCATCGCATCGTGACCGGTGACGAACGAGTCGAAGCGCCAGGACTCGTAGACCTTGACGGCAGGCAGCGGGCGCACGCGCAGGCGCACGGCCGTGACCACTCCGAAGGCGCCTTCCGAGCCCATGATCACCTCACGCAGGTCGGGCCCGGCCGCGTTGGCCGGTGAGCTGCCGAGCTCGAGGGTGCCTTGCGGCGTCGCCACGGTCAGGCCGACGACCAGGGCGTCGAAGCGTCCGTAACCGGCGGACGACTGACCGCTCGACCGGGTGACAGCGAACCCACCGATCGATGCGTACTCGAACGACTGCGGGAAGTGCCCGATCGTCAAGCCGTGCTCGGCAAGCAGGGCCTCGGCCTGGGGCCCGCGAAGGCCGGGCTCGAGGACGACGGTCATCGAGTCGCGGTCGACCGAGATCAGCTTGTCGAAGCGGATCAGGTCCAGCGAGATGACGCCGGCGAATCCGTCGCGCCGGGCCGCCAGGCCGCCGACGACCGAGGTTCCACCGCCGAACGGGACGAGCGCCACGGTGCGACGCACGCACCAGTCGATCAGCGCCACGACCTCGTCGTGGCTGCCGGGGCGAACCACCGCGTCGGGCGAGTCCGAACCGTCGCCACGACGGAGCTTGAGCAGGTCGGGTGTGGACTTGCCGCGGGTCCGGTGCAGCCGGGTCTCGTGGTCGGTGAGGACGAACTCGGCCCCGACGATCGCTGTCAGCTCGCTCACCAGAGCCGGCGCCAAGGCCTCACTCAGCCGTACGTCGGCAGCATCGACCGCCGGTGTGTCCGTCGTACCGATGAAGGCGTCGACGAGTGCGAAGGCGCTCTCCGCCAGCGGGCCGGCCTCTGCCGGGTTGCCCCAGCGGGACCAGTGCATCTCGGGCGTTCTGTGGTCGCTCATGTGTTACAGTGTTACACATGACGTCAGATCGTCACAAGCCGGCTGGCAAAGTGACCCCGACCAGAGCGGTCTCTGAGGACGAGCTCCTTGATGCCGCGCGAGAAGCGATCCTGGCCGTCGGCTGGAGTCGTACGACGCTCACCGACGTCGCCCGCCGGGCCGGGGTCAGCCGGATGACGCTCTATCGCAAGTGGCCCGACATGAAAGCGCTGCTGGCCGACCTGATGACCCGCGAGTGGACCGAGTCGATCGGCGCCTCGATCGGCGAGACCACGAACGACCCGGACGACCCGGTCGACCGCAGCAACCCTCTGAAACTACTTGTGGACACCATGGTCGCCATGATCCAGGCGGTCCGGAAGAACGAGCTCCTCGGCCGGATCGTCGACGTCGATCCCGAGCTGCTGCTCCCCTACCTGCTCAACCGTCGCGGCCGGTCGCAGGAGTTCGTGCTCGGCATCGTGGGCACCCAGATCAGGGCGGGCCAGAAGGCGGGCGCGATTCGCAAGGGCGCGCCCGAGCTGCTCGCCCGGTCCGTGGTCCTGGCGGCCCACGGGTTCGCGCTCTCCGCCCACACCATGCTCGACGGCGTCCAGGACCGTGGCGCGGACGTCACCGCTCTCGACCAGGAGCTGTCCGAGCTGATCGAGAGGTACCTCCGTCCATGATCATTCCCGGTTCGCACGGCATCCCCGACAACACCGACGTGCTGGTCGTCGGCCTCGGCGTCACCGGCTCCGGCGTCGCGCTCGACGCGGTATCGCGCGGACTCGAGGTCGTCGCCGTCGATGCGTTCGACATCGCCTGGGGCACCTCGCGCTTCAGCTCGAAGCTGGTGCACGGCGGCCTGCGTTACCTGGCCAAGGGCCAGCTCGGCGTCGCCCGCGAGAGCGCGGTCGAGCGGGGCATCCTGATGGAGTCGACCGCCCCGCATCTCGTGCATCCGCTGCCGATGCTGATCCCGCTCACCCCGACCACGACGGCGCCGCAGGCGTTCCTCGCCCGGGCCGGCGTCCGGGCCGGTGACCTGCTCCGCCTGACCGCGCGGACCCGTCGGGAGACGTTGCCGAAGCCACGCCGGATCAGTGCGACCGAGACGCTGACGCTCGCTCCCGTGATCAAGCGCGCCGGCCTTCGGGGCGCGATCCTGTCGTGGGATGGCCAGCTCGAGGACGACGCCCGGCTGGTCCTCGGGCTCGCCCGCACCGCCGCCTCCCTGGGCGCCCGGGTCCACACCCGCACCCGGGTGCTGTCGCTGACCGGCACGAGCGCCGTACTCAGGGACGAGCTCACCGGGGAAACCCGCACGATCACCGCGAAGGCCGTCATCAACGCGACCGGTGTCTGGGTCGGATCCCTGGTCCCCGAGATCAAGCTCAAGCCGAGCCGCGGCACTCACCTGGTGCTGCGCGGGTCGAGCCTGCCGCACGTCCGCGTCGCGGTGATGGCCCCGGTCCCCGGCGCGAGCAACCGCTATGTCTTCGCGTTGCCGCAACCCGACGGCACGTTCTACGTCGGCTTGACCGACGAACAGGTCGAGGGAGCGATCCCGGACGTCGCCGAGGCGCCGGAGGAGGACATCTCCTTCCTGCTCGACGTGATGTCGCAGGCACTCGAGAAACCCCTCACCCGGGCCGACGTCGTCGGGACCTACGCCGGATTGAGGCCGCTGCTCGACACGGGCACCGACCGGCAGGGGTCCTCCGCCGACCTCTCCCGCAAACACGCCGTGCTGGTCTCGGACACCGGTGTGGTCACGATCGTCGGCGGCAAGCTGACCACGTATCGCCGGATGGCGGAGGACGCCGTCGACAAGGCCGTCGCGCTGAGCGCGCTGACCGCGACCGGCTGCCGGACGACCGCCCTTCCACTGCTCGGCGCTGCTTCGCGGGCCGAGCTGGCGGCGCTCGACGCCCCGGCGCGGCTGATCAGGAAGTACGGCGCCGAGGCCCCGCTCGTGCTCGCGAACGCCATCGAGGCGACCGGCCTGACCGAGGCCGAGGTCCTGACCACCGTCTCGCCGACAATTCCGGTCACCCTGGCGGAGCTCGTCTTCGGCGTCACGCACGAGGGCGCCGGCTCGGTGGACGACCTGCTGGACCGACGTACGCGCATCGGGCTGATCGCGGCCGACCGCGACGCCGCGACAGCCCTGGCCGAGAAGGCGCTCGAACTCTGCCGCCGCTGACCCCCGACCTGTTGCGAACCATTTGCAACAGGGGATTCGGGCTCATAAGGTAGCGACGTGACCCAGACCGCCGCCCCAGCGACCACGAGACCTCGGATCTCTCGTGAGCAGCGGGCAGGTCTGATCCGATGCCTGGCCTTCGTCGGGCTGCTGCACGTGGTCGGCTGGGGACTGCTGATCGGCGTCGTCGCTCCGCACGGCTACCAGGTCGGCGGCTCGTTCCTCGGAGTCGGGCTCGGTCTCACGGCGTACACCCTCGGCATGCGGCACGCCTTCGACGCCGACCACATCGCCGCCATCGACAACACCACCCGCAAGCTGATGGCCGACGGCCAGCGGCCGATGAGCGTCGGGTTCTGGTTCAGCCTGGGCCACAGCTCGGTGGTCTTCGTGATGGTGATGGGCATTGCGTTCGGCGTACGTTCCCTCGCCTCTGGCGTCGGCAGCGGCAGCTCGCACCTGCAGGAGGTCACCGGCATCTGGGGGACGTCGATCAGTGGGGTCTTCCTTGTGCTGATCGGCCTGATCAACCTGGTCGCCCTGATCGGCATCCTCAAGGTCTTCACGGCCATGCGTCGCGGTCACTTCGACGAGGCCGAGCTCGAGCGTCAGCTCGACAGCCGGGGCTTCCTCAACAAGATCCTCGGCAAGGTCACCAAGACCGTCTCGAAGCCGTGGCACATGTACCCCACCGGCTTCCTCTTCGGCCTGGGCTTCGACACCGTCACCGAGATCGGCCTGCTCGTCATTGCGGGTGGAGCGGTCGCCGCGAGCCTGCCGTGGTGGGCGGTCCTGACGCTGCCGATTCTCTTCACGGCCGGGATGTCGCTGCTCGACACGATCGACGGCGCCTTCATGAACGTCGCCTACGGCTGGGCGTTCGCGCGGCCGGTGCGGAAGATCTACTACAACATCACCGTGACCGCGCTCTCCGTCGCAGTCGCGCTGATCATCGGAGTGATCGAGCTCGTCGGGCTGCTCGCCGACAAGACCGGCGTCCACTCGGGGCCGCTGGCCGCGCTGGGACACATCGACCTGCAGCACGTGGGCTACGCGATCGTCGCGCTGTTCTTCCTCACCTGGATCGCCTCGATCGGCATCTGGCGCTTCGGCCGGATCGAAGAACGCTGGTCGGCCAACCTCCGCTGACCCTCTGCTGGTCCCGCCGAGCCTGACCGCTCAGCGAATCGGCGCGCCCGAGATCGACCGGGCGATCACCAGGCGCTGGATCTCCGAGGTGCCCTCGAAGATCGTGTAGATCTTGGCGTCCCGCGCCATCCGCTCGACCGGGTACTCGCGGGTGTAGCCATTGCCACCCAGGATCTGCATGGCCCGCTCGGTCACCCGGACGGCGGTCTCGCCGGCGAACAGCTTCGACATCGAGCCCTCGGCCTGCGTGAACGCCTTACCCTGGCTGGCCATCCACGCCGCCCGCCACACCAGCAGCCGCGACGCCTCGATCGAGGTGGCCATGTCCGCGAGCGTGAACGCAATGGCCTGGTTCTCGATGATCGGCTTGCCGAACTGTTCGCGGGTCTTCGCATAGTCCAGCGCGATCTCGTACGCCGCCCGCGCGATCCCGATCGCCTGGGCACCGACGGCCGGACGGGTCCGCTCGAAGGTCGCCATCGACGGCTGCCCGCCACCCCGGCCGCCCTCACGCGCCTTCGCCAGCTTGGTGTCGAGCCTGTCCTTGCCCCCCAGCAGGCAGCGGCCCGGCACCCGGCAGTTGTCGAGCACCACCTCGGCGGTGTGGGACGCCCGGATGCCGTGCTTGGTGAACTTCTGCCCCTGCGCCAGGCCCTTGGTTCCAGGCGGGACGACGAAGCTCGCCTGCCCGCGAGTACGCAGTTCGGGGTCGACCACGGCAGTGATCACGTGGATGTCGGCCAGGCCTCCGTTGGTGGCCCAGGTCTTGGTGCCGTTGAGGACCCATTCGTCGGTCGCCTCGTCGTACACCGCCCGGGTGCGCATCGCCCCGACATCGGAACCCGCGTCGGGCTCGGAGGAACAGAACGCCGCCAGCTTGAGATCGCCCGGGCTCCCGAACATCTGCGGCGCCCACTCTCCGACCTGCTCGGGCGTTCCGTTGGAGCTCAGGCCCGCCGCCGCCAGCGCCGTACCCACGATGGAGAGGCCGATTCCGGCGTCACCCCAGAAGAGTTCCTCCATGGCCACCGGGATGCCGAGGCCGGTCTTGTCGAAGCTCTGGGTGGCAAAGAAGTCGAGTGAGTAGAGCCCGATCTTGGCGGCCTCCTCGAGCACCGGCCATGGGAACTCCTCGCGCTCGTCCCACTCGGAAGCGGCCGGTCGTACGACGTCGGCGGCGAAGGTGTGGACCCAGTCGCGCAGATCGAGGTGGTCCTGGTCGAGCTCGAAGGAAGGATTGGTCACGGCGCAGAGCCTACGGTGGCCATCGCCGACCCGGCAGAAGTTCACGCGCTCGGCGTCGATCGGGCGTGAACTTCTGCCGGGTCAGCGATTGGTGGAGCGCCAGCGTCGCTCGAAGGGCAGCCGCCAGGTACGTGGAGCGATCAGCTGGTGGATCTGGTTGGGGCCCCACGACCCGGGCGCATACGGACGGACCGGCGGCGGACTGTCCAGCAGCGGCTGGGAGATCTCCCACAACCGCTCCAGACCTTCGGCGGTCGTGAACAGGGTGTGGTCGCCGTGGATGGCGTCGTAGATCAACCGTTCGTAGGCCTCGAGGACCGAGCCGGCCCAGCCGGTCTCCTCGACCGAGAACTGCATCGAGACCTTGTCGAGCCGGAAGCCCGGACCTGGTCGCTTGCCGTAGAACGACAGCGACACCTTGGCCGCGTCCGCCAGGTCGAACGTCAGGTGGTCGGGTCCCTGCTGCCCGACCCCGGAACCCTCGGGGAACATCGACTGCGGTGGCTCCTTGAACGCGATCGAGATGATCCGCTGGCCCTCCGCGAGCTGCTTGCCGGTGCGAAGGAAGAACGGCACGCCCGCCCACCGCCAGTTGTCGATCTCGCACCGCAGGGCGATGAAGGTCTCGGTCTCCGAGTCGCGGGCGACGCCGTCCAGATCCCGGTAGCCGACGTACTGACCACGCACGACGTCCGACGGCTGGATCGGCTTGATGGACCGGAAGACCTTGTTCTTCTCCTCGGTGATCGAAGCCGGTTCCAGGGCGGACGGCGGCTCCATCGCGGTGAACGCGAGCACCTGCATCAGGTGGGTGACGACCATGTCGCGATAGGCGCCCGTCGCCTCGTAGAACCCGGCCCGGTCATCCAGCGCCAGCGTCTCGGGTACGTCGATCTGGATGTGGTCGATGAAGTGCCGGTGCCAGATCGGCTCGAAGAGCCCGTTCGCGAACCGGAACGCGAGGATGTTGAGCGCCGCTTCCTTGCCGAGGAAATGGTCGATCCGGAAGATCTGCGACTCGTCGAAGACCTCGTGCAGCGAGCTGTTCAGCGCAACGGCCGAGGCGAGGTCGGTGCCGAACGGCTTCTCCATGATGATCCGGCTGCCCTCGACGAGATCTGCGGCCTCGAGCTCCTTCACCACGGTCAGCGCGGCCTTGGGCGGCACCGAGAGGTAGTGCAGCCGCATGCTTTGGTCGGAGAGGCCCTCCTCGGCCCGCTTGACCGTCGCCTTCAGCTCGTCGATGCCACCGTCGCTGCGCGCGAAGTAGAGCCGCTTGGCGAAGTTGCCCCACTGCTCGTCGGTGATCTCGAACGTCGCGAACTCCTTGACGGCCCGGAGCGCGAACTCACGGAAGGTCTCCTCGGTGTAGTCCTCCAGTGAGGTGCCGACGATGCGCAGCTCCTGGATCAGGCCGGCCAGCACGAGATGCAGCAGGCCCGGAAGGAGTTTGCGCCGGGACAGGTCACCGGTTGCGCCGAACAAGATGACCGTTGTCTGCTCCGCCATGTCACCAGCCTACAAATCGGTTGTTACGGGCAGCCATGGATGAACCAGCGGGACGGCGGCGGCTCATCTGATGAACCGGACGGCGTGGGCGAACGCCTCGCGAGCCTCCGGGATCGGCAGCAGCGGATAGGCGTGCAACAGACCCTCCGCCACCACGAACTCCAGCGCCCAGTCCGACTCCTCAGCACGCGCGAACAGCGCCTCGCAGGCTGGATAGAGCAGGTCGCGGGTGCCGCTGAACATCAGTGCCGGAGGCAGCCCGTTGAGGTGGCCGAGCCCGGGGCTGGCCCTCGGGTCGAGCAGGTCCGCCGGGTCCGGGGAGCCGACCCAGAATCCGGCGTACGCCGGCATCAGGTCGATGTTGAGCCAGGGGTCGTACTCGGCCGCCTCCCTGGTGCCCGGAGCGTTGCCGGTCAGGTCGACCCAGGGCGTGACCAGCACCAGGTGCGACGGCTGGGGTCCGCAGAGGTCCCGCAACGTCTGGGCCAGGGAGAGGGCATAGCCACCGCCGGCCGAGTCTCCGACGAGCACGACCCCGTCAGGGGAGACCGCGGCAGTCTGGGCGAACAGCTCGGCCATCGCGTCGTGTGAGTCGCGGAAGGTGAACTCCGGCCCCAGCGGGTACGCCGGGAAGACCAGCCGGGCATTGATCGAGTCGGCCAGCCTCGCGGCGTACGCCCACTGCCTCGGGTCCGACGGCTTGCAGTAGGAGCCGCCGTGCAGGTAGAAGACCGTCCGGGTCGGCTCGCGACCGGATCGGACGAGTGTGAAGACGGCGAAGCCCGGGTCGTTCGCGATGGTGATCTGGCGGCCCTTGCGCACTCCGTGCGGCGGACTCTCGCGAGCCTTGCGGTTCTGCGCCATCAGCGCGCCGCGGAGCGCCTCGATGTCGTCGGTCGACTTGCCGCGACGCATGAGCGGGATGACCCGGGTGAGTACCTCGTGCTGCAGGCTCGGCACGCGACACAGGGTAGTCGTGTCGGCGCCGGCCGGCACTGACTCAGAAGCGGCCGGCGGCGACGAAGATCGAGAGCAGAGCCAGTACGGCGGACGGAACCGCATCCTTGGGCGCGTCGCCACGCTTCACGTGGGTCGCGACCGCGCCAATCATCAACAGGGCAAGGCAGGTCGCGGCAATCGGCGTGAGCTTCGGTGCCACGTCGAGGGCCCACGGCAGGATCAGACCGACCGCACCGACCAGCTCGGCCGCACCGATCAGCTTGATGTGCTTCGGTCCGAAGTCCGCGGCCCAGGCCATCCCCTTCTCCACCAGCGCGTCCTTCGCGGTGGTGAGCTTGAGGAATCCGGCACCGAGGTAGGCGGCGGCCAGGACACCGGCAACAATCCACAAGACAACATTCATGGGTGCAGGCTAGCGGTGCGGGCCCGGTCAACGGCGCGACGCTGTCGTGTCGCGGACGCTAGTTGGCGGCGTCGAGGAACTGCTTCAGGATCGGCCCGGCGGTCCCCGCGCCGGACGACCCGTCCGCCACGAAGACGGCAACGGCGAGGTCACCATGGGCGGCGACCATCCAGGCATGGGTGGGCAGCGGCGGGGTGTCGCCGTACTCCGCCGTGCCGGTCTTCGCGAGCACGGGCGGGCCGGGTTCGGACTGGAGGAAGGCCCCGCTGCCCTGCTCCACGACTGCGCGCATCATGTCCTCGAGCTGGGCCTGCTCCTTCCCGGTGAGGCGGGATCCCGCCGGCGACGTGGGCGAAGGGGTCTGCGTCCCGGAAGCCGGGGTGAGGATCAGATGGGGCACGACGGTGACGCCCTTCACGACCGAGGCCACCACGGTCGCCATCGCGAACGGGGAGGCGAGCACCTTGCCCTGCCCGATCATGTCCGCGGCCGCGTCCGTCTCGCCCGCCGTCCCCGGCAGCTCCCCGAAGAACGTCGGGAAGCCGGTGTCGTGGTCGACGCCGAAGCCCAAGGTTGCCGCCGCGCTCCTGAGTCCGGCAGGGGTGATCTTGTCCCGTTGCGAGATGAACGCGGTGTTGCAGGAGTTCGCCAGCGCCACCTTGAGGGTGATCCGGCCCATCCGCGAAGGCGGGTAGTCGCTGTAGTTCTTGAACGACTTCCCGTTCACCACCTGCTGCGGATCGCAGGGCATGATCGAGTTCTCGGTGAGCCCGGCACGCAGCAGGGCCAGTGAGGTGACCACCTTGAAGGTCGAACCCGGCGCGTACTGACCGATCGTCGCGGTGTTGTACCCCTTCGAGCCGGGCCCGCTTGCGACGGCGAGGACCGCGCCCGTCGAGGGCCGGATCGCCACGATCGCACTCGCCGGGACGACGTCGGCCAGTGCGTTCTGGGCAGCAGCCTCGAGCCTGTCGTCGAGGGTCGTGGTGAGCGGCCGCCCGTCGACCGGCGGCGCGGAGAACAGCTCACGAGCCGCACCCTTGTCGTTCACCGCCACGATCTTCGTCCCGGGAGTGCCGGCCAGCTGCTCGTCGTAGCGCTGCTCGAGGCCCGACAGGCCGACGTCGTCGCCAGCCTCGATCCGGCCCTTGGACTTCTTGATGATCTCGGCGGTCGCGGGACCGACGGTGCCGAGCAACGCTGCCGCGAAGTCCTTGGTCGGCCCAAGAGGCAGCTCGTCGTCGAGTGCGCGCGCCCCGGGGATCGACTTGTAGCCGTTGTGGAGCGCGTCGGTCACATCGACGCGGCGGAGCACGAGCGCCGGCACGAATGCCTTCGGGCCCGCTGCGTCGACCAGCTTCTGGTACTTCGCCGGATCGATCCCGAGGAGGTCCGCCAGGGCCCGTGCCGAGTGGTCCACTGCGCCGGCGGGGACCTTGGTCTTGTCGATGCCGAAACGCGTGACAGCGCGTGGCGTGACGAGCGGGACATCGCGGGCTCCGATGATGTCGCCCCGCTTCGCCGGCACCCTGGTCTGCTCGAGTGTCTCCCCGGTCTTGAGCGACGGTTCGACGAGGGACGGGCTCCACTCGACGTCCCAGTCGCCGCTGACCTTCTTCAGGCTCGCCGTGACGGGATAGCTCCATGTCTTGCCTGTCTTGCCTGTCTTGCCTGTCTTGCCGGAGACCGTCCAGTGCCAGACGAGCTGGGCGGTCGCCGTGCTGCCGCTGGTCTTCACCGGCCCGGCCTGTACGTCGGCGTGCAGGTCGCTCACGCCGACGAGGAGCGCGTCGAGCTTCTGCTGGATGGCCTGGTGGGTCTCACCGACGAAGGCCACCTTGCCGAGCTGACGGCTCGAGAGTCCCTGAGCCAGGTCCTTGACCGCGCCATCCGGCTTGTCCCCGAAGCCGGGCACGCTGCACGCGGCAACGCCGAGTACGACGCTCAGTGCAACGAGTCCAGAGATCAGACGACGCATGGTCATCCCTTCGTGTGGTCAGCCGGGCTGCCGCAGTGTCCGCAGCGCACCCGCCCAGCGAGCAGTCTGCCGCAGCATCTCGGCCAGGTTGCCGGCCTGGTAGTCCCGCGGAGTCATCGTCGTGAAGTCGGTCATGTCGTCATAGATCGAGATCGACACCTGGGCCCGCACGGTCGCCACCTGCATCTCACCCAGCACGGACTTGAGCTGCTCGGCAGCACGGAGCCCCCCGGACGAGCCGTAGACGACGAGCCCGGCCGCCTTGTCGTTCCACTCCGGGTAGAGGAAGTCGATCGCGTTCTTCAGTGCCGCGGGGAGGCCACGGTTGTACTCCGGCGTGACGAACACGAATCCGTCGTACTGCTTCACCAGCGCCGACCAGGCCTTGGTGTGGTCCTTCGTGTAGTGCTGGCTCGCGGCCGGCTCCGGCTCGTCGAGCAGCGGCAGCCCCTGGTCGGCGAGGTCGACCTGCTCGTACGTCGCGTCGGTGCGATCGGCTGTCGCGGCGTACACCCACTCGGCGACAGCCGGACCGACCCGCGCGGGGCGGGTGCTGGCAGTGATCACTGCAATCCGTGGCAGCTCCATAGAAGGAAAGTACCCGGGTGCAGGTCAGCGCTTGAGGCCGTGCGCCCGCGAGATCAGCTTCTCGACGACGCCACGCGGTGCGATCCGGCGGAGGGTGAAGACCAGCGGGGCCCGGCTGCCCACGGCGTACAGCACGGCCGGCGGGTCGGCTTCGATCGCGGTGAGCACCGTGGCAGCCACCCGGGCCGCGGAGATTCCCTTTGCCTCGTTGCCGTTCAGGATGTTGAGGACGGTGTTGTAGTCGCGGGCGTACGGCGAACCGTCGGCCAGGTAGGTGGTCCGCCGGTCGCTGATGCCGGTCGCGATCGAACCCGGCTCGACGGTCGTCAGCCAGACGCCGTACGGCGAGAGCTCGTGGCGCGAGGCGGTGGCGAAGGTGCGGATCGCCGACTTCGACGCGGAGTAGGACGAGCGGAACGCCAGCGGAAAGCTGCCGAGCATCGAACCGACCATCACGACCCGCCCGAAGCCGCGTTCCCGCATCCCCGGCACGAGCAGCTGGGTCAGGCGGACGGCGCCGAAGACGTTGGTCTGGAAGAGCCGCTCGATCGCGTCGAGAGGCACCTCCTCGAGGGCACCGAACTGGCTCTCGCCGGCGTTGTTCACGAGCACGTCAACGGCCCCGACAGCTGCCGCGCAGGCCTCGATCGAGGCCGGGTCGGTGAGGTCCAGCGCGACGTACTCGACGCCGGGCACCCGAACGTCGTCGGCCAGCCTTGCGGGGTCACGGGTGGTGCCGAGGACGCGATAGCCCTTGTCCACCAGGGTCTTCGCGGTCGCCAGACCGATCCCCGAGGACGCCCCGGTCACCAGGGCCACCCTGCTCACGACAGCTCCTTCGCGAGGGCCAGACCGGCAGCCCGGCCGGAGAAGATGCAACCGCCGAGGAAGGTCCCCTCGAGGGCGTTGTAGCCGTGCACGCCACCGCCACCGAAGCCGGCCACCTCGCCTGCGGCGTAGAGACCGGCGAACGGCGTCCCGTCCGGCTTCATCACCTGCGAGTCCAGGTTGGTCTCCAGCCCGCCGAGGGTCTTGCGGGTGAGGATGTTGAGGCGTACGGCGATCAGCGGGCCGTGCGCCGGATCCAGGATCTTGTGGGGCTTGGCGACCCGGACCAGCTTGTCGGTGCGCGAGCGCCGGGCGTTGTGGATCGCCATCAGCTGAAGGTCCTTGGAGAACGCGTTGTCGACCTCACGGTCTCGCGCCACGATCTGCGCCTCGATGTCGGCGGCGTCCAGCTGCGGGCCGCGGGCGATCTTGTTCATCCCCGCGACGAGCTCACCGATCGTGTCGGCGACGACGAAGTCCTCACCGTTCTTCTTGAACGCCTCGACCGGGCCCGGCGCGCCCTTGGCAGCCCGGCTCTTGAGCATGAACTTGATGTCCTTGCTGGTGATGTCAGGGTTCTGCTCGGAGCCCGAGAGCGCGAACTCCTTCTCGATGATCGTCTGGGTGAGGATGAACCACGAGTAGTCATGGCCCGTCGCGAGGATCTCCCGCATCGTGCCGAGCGAGTCGAAGCCCGGGAAGTTCGGCGACGCCATCCGCTTGCCGTTGGCGTCGAACCACAACGAGGACGGGCCGGGGATGATCCTGATCGCATGGTCGGGCCAGATCGGGTCCCAGTTGTGGATGCCCTCGGTGTAGGCCCAGAGCCGGTCGCGGTTGACGATGTTGCCACCGGCGCCCTCGGTGATGGCCAGCATCCGGCCGTCCACGTGTGCAGGCACGCCGGAGATCATGTGGTCCGGAGCCGGGCCGAGGCGGTCGGTCGGCCAGATCTCCCGGATCAGCTCGTGGTTGTGGCCGATGCCGCCGGAGGTGACCACCACGGCGGCCGCACGCAGCTCGAAGTCGCCGGCCCTGTCACGGTTGGACTTCACTCCACGCGCGTCATCCGACGCAGCCAGCACCGTCCCGCGGACGCCGACGACGGCGCCGTCCTCGACGACCAGCTCGTCGACCTGATGACGGAACGCGAACTCCACCAGGCCCTTCTTCTCCCCCTCGAGCACCGGCTCCGCGAAGACCCGGACGACCTCTGGGCCGGTGCCCCAGGTCAGGTGGAAACGCGGGACCGAGTTGCCGTGACCGGTCGCCGAGCCGCTGCCCCTCTCCGCCCAACCCACGAACGGCAGCACCTTGAGCCCGAGATCGCGCAGGTAGGCGCGCTTCTCGGTGGCCGCGAACTCGACGTACGCATCGGCCCACTGCCGACCCCAGATGTCATCGCCGTCGAGCCGGTCGAAGCCGGCCGACCCGAGCCAGTCCTGCATCGCGAGCTCCTTGGAGTCCTTGATGCCCATCCGGCGCTGCTCGGGACTGTCCACGAAGAAGAGACCACCGAGTGACCAGAACGCCTGCCCGCCGAGGTTGTTGCGGTTCTCCTGGTCGAGGACCAGCACCCGCTTGCCGGCCTTCACCAGCTCGTGCGTCGCAACGAGCCCGGCCAGACCGGCTCCGACGACGATCACATCGGGGGCATCGGGTACATCGGGCGTGAAGCTCATCGGTCGATCTCCTTGGTGTAGGCGAGCACGACGTGAACCATCAGGTCCAGTCGCCGCTTCTGGACGGTCTCGTCATCGGGTTCGATCAGGCACTGGACAGTGGTGCCGTCATGGACGGCGATCAGCGCCTGGCCGAGCGCGCTCCGGTTGGTGACCCGGCGACCAGTCCCCTTGAGCGAGCGCTCGAGGACCGGAGTGATCGTGTCGGTGATGGCCTTCTCCCGGGCAGCCATCACCTTGCGCAGGCTCGGGTTGCGGAGCGCGTGCGCGGTGAACTCTGCGGTGATCCGGTACCACTCGTCGTCGACCGGGACCGCTGGAAGAAGATGTTCGACGGCCTGACGGACGGTGCGGATGCCGTCCACGGCCTCGTCGGCAACGGTCTCCTGGAGATCCGCCAGCAGCTGCGCCGACCGCTGCTCCCACATCGCCAGGAACAGCTCGTCGAGCGAGGAGAAGTTGGAGTAGAACGCGCCCCGGGTGAAGCCCGCCTGCTCGCAGACCTGCTCGACCGTGGAGCGGCCGAAGCCCTCGTGGGCGAAGACGACGAGCGCGGCGTCGAGGAGGCGTTGCCGGGTTTCGGCGCGACGCCGGGTCAGCGGAGGTCGTACGGCGGCAGGCACGCGGGTCCTCCTGAACGGTCGGATACATTTCCGTATCGGATACAGAACCGTATCGCACGACGCCAGAAGGCGTCCCAACCTGCCCGGCCGTCATTCCGACGGTGGCGGCGGGGACTCCTCGTTGCCAGAGAAATAGAACGTGTTCTTGTTTTCCCATCGACATGATGATGAGATGCGGCATGGCCAAGCGCATCGTCATCTGGGGTACCGGTTTCGTCGGCAAGCTCGTGATCGCGGAGCTCGTCGACCACCCGGAGTTCGAACTCGTCGGCGTCGGAGTGAGCAATCCCGCCAAGATCGGCAAGGACGCCGGTGAGATCTCCGGACTCGCGCCGCTCGGAGTGAGCGCGACCGACGACATCGACGCGCTGATTGCGCTCAAGCCCGATGCGGTCGTCCACTTCGGCCCGACCGCGGCGTACGCCGACGAGAACATCCGCGTCATCACGGCGTTCCTCAAGGCAGGCATCGACGTCAGCTCGACCGCGATGACTCCCTGGGTCTGGCCGGAGATGAAGCTGAACCCGCCGACCTGGATCGACCCGATCACCGAGGCGTGCAAGGCGGGCGGCGCATCCTGCTTCACCACCGGCATCGACCCCGGCTTCGCGAACGACCTGTTCCCGCTGACGCTGATGGGACTGACCGGATCGGTGCAGACGGTGCGGGCGAGTGAGCTGCTCGACTACACGAACTACGAAGGCGACTACGAGGACGAGATGGGCATCGGCCGGCCGCCGGAGTTCGTGCCGCTGCTCGAGCACACCGACATTCTGGTGATGGCGTGGGGCGCAACCGTCCCGATGATCGCGTACGCCGCAGGCATCGAGCTCGACGAGATCACCACCACCTGGGACAAGTGGGTGACCGACAAGGAGCTCAAGTCGGCCAAGGGTGTCATCGAGCCCGGCCAGGTGGCCGCCGTGCGGTTCACGGTCAACGGCATCTACAACGGCGAGACCCGGATCCAGCTCGAGCACGTCAACCGCATCGGTCACGACTCGGCGCCCGACTGGCCGACCGGGACGCAGCAGGACGTCTACCGCGTCGAGATCGAGGGCTCGCCGTCGATCACCCAGGAGACCGCCTTCCGTTTCACCGACGGGAGCGGCCGGGATGCGGCAACGGCGGGGTGCCTCGCGACGGGGATGCGCGCACTCAACGCCGTACCCGCCCTCAACCAGCTCCCGGCCGGCTGGGTCACCGCTCTCGACCTGCCGCTGATCGCAGGCAAGGGCACGATCCGCTGATCAGGCCGGCGGCTGCTCGAGGACCGAGAGGACGTTGCCGGCCGGGTCCTTGAACCACGCGATCGGCGGCCCACCGCGCCGGTTGATGCCTCGCTCGTCGAGACCGTCGTACTTCTCGAAGCTGATGCCGCGCCCGACCAGCTCGTCGACGGCGGCTTCGATCTCATCGACCGGGAAGTTCAGGATCGTGTACGTCGCGGGCTCGTGGTTCGGCTTGGGATAGACCAGCGTGTCCCGGTCGCCCGCGAGGTGCAGGGTGAGCATCCCGTTGGCCTCGGACACCCGGACGCCGAGGGTCTCTCCATAGAACTTCTTCGCGGCCGGGATGTCGTCGACCGAGAATCCACTGAACGCCATGCTGTGCTCGAACATGTTGCCTCCTTGGGACCGAGTCGTCAGTGCCAGAGCCCGACGAGTAGACAGACGAGCAGGATCTTGATCAACCAGTCTCCACCGTGGATCGCAGCCAGGCGCCAGTCGGCCTTGTCCCACATCACCGATCCCGACAGCAGCACGAAGGGGAAGCCGACCCAGACGACGACGGCCAGGCAGACCGTCCCGGCCGGCAAAGGTCATCGGTCTCGACCGGGCTCGACCACCGGAGAGAGGGGCAGGACCTCCGGCAGCCCGAAGGCCGCGAACAGGTCCGACCCGAAGGTGGTGATCTCCGCGATGACGTCCCCCTCGATCCGGAGAACGTCGAACTTGAACGCCCGGAACTCCGTGTCGCCCGGCCGCTTGAGATAGCTGGCGGCGGTCGGCATCCGGTTCGCCATCGTCGGCACCAGTCGCCAGTCGCCGTCGCGCTCCGGTCCGAATGCCCTGACCAGCAAGGGCTGGAAGGCGTCCAGCCCGTCGAAACACATCGGGTTCGGCGGCATCGTGACCCGCAGGTCGGTGGCCGCGATCGCCACCGCCGCAGCCGCGTCGCAGCGCTCGTGGGCGTCGATGAACGCCACGAGCAGCTCCTTCTCTGCCGGATTGGGTGCCCGCGCAACCCAGTCGCCGCGATGCGACGGCAGGTGCTGCTTCATCGTCACCCGGGCTCGCTGCAGGGCGCTGTTCGCGGCCGCGACACTCGTCGACAGCAGGTCCGCCGTCTCCGTGGCGGGCATCCCGAGGACCTCCCGCGCGATCAAAGCGGCCCGTTGCCGGGGCGGCAGCACCTGCAATGCGGCCAGGAAGGCCAGCTCGATCGTCTCCCGCGCGACCACGACCATGTCCGGCTCGTCCTGGTCCGACGCAACCTGGTCGAGCAGGTCGTCCGGGTACGGCGTGAGCCAGCTGACCTCGGCGTACGAGTGCATCTCAGGGACTCGCCGGGCCTTCTTGCGGATCAGGTCCACGCAGGCGTTGGTCGCGATCTTGTAGAGCCACGCACGAAGGTGCTCGCCCTCGAACGAGTCGCGCGAGCGCCAGGCCCGGAGATAGGTCTCCTGGACGGCATCCTCGGCTTCGTCGTACGACGCGAGCATCCGGTAGCAGTGCACGTGCAGCTCACGCCGGCGTGCCTGGGACTCGAGCTCGGTGTCGAGGGCGGAGCGCTCACTCGTCGTACGTACTGCATCCATGGTGCTGCTCCTTGGTGTTGGGGCGGCCGCCAACCACCCTTCCGTATCTCCTGAAGGGTGGAACGCGGACCGGTGCGGAAACTCATCGGTGAGCCGATCAGCTTCTCGAGCGACCGGGTCCGGGCGACCGAAGTGGGCCGTCCACTTTCAACCGGCTTGGCTACGATTTGTGCCGTGCGACCCCGGCTGATCAGCGACGAGGTGTTGCTCGATGCTGCCTTGAAGGCCTTCGCCGAGCTCGGCTATGAAGGTGCGTCGATCCGGGCCCTGTGCAGGCATCTCGGGGTCAGCCACAACACCCTCAACCAGCGCTTCGGCTCCAAGGACACGCTCTGGCACGCGGCCGTCGACCACGGTTTCAAACAGCTGGTCGACACCCTGCTCGACACGATCGCCGGCGCCGGCGCCGACCCGTTCAACCAGGTGCGCGCGACCTTGCTGACCTTCCTGTCGACGACGCGCGCCAAGCCGCACCTGGTCCAGATCATCAGCCAGGAGTCCGCTCTGCCGGGGGAGCGCTACGACTACCTGTTCAACAAGTACGTCGCGCCCATCAACGAGATGGGCCTGCGACCGCTACGCGCACTCCAGGAGCAGGGCAAGGTCCGGTCGGGGCCGATCACCACGATCTTCTTCTACCTCACGACGATGGGGCTCGGCCTGATGAGCAGCCACCCCGAGACGTTCAGCTCCCTTGGTGATCACGATGCCGACGTCGCGGCCGCGGCCGAGCTCGCCGTGGACATGGTGATGGACAGCCTGCGCGTCCCCGGCTGAGAGTCAGTGGCTGAGCCGCCAGGCCCGCGCCTGCGCCGCCGAGTACGCCTTGTCCGCGCGGTCCACGCTGGCGCGACTGTTCACGTCGACGCCTGCTCGCTTCGCTGCGGCCAGCGCCTTGGCGCTGTGCAGGTTCGGCAGCCGGAACGTCTGGGGCTTGATCAGGCTGTCTGCGGCGGCGTACTGGCGCTGACGCGCGGCCTGGCTGGTAGCCGTCCTGCCGGCGAGACTCGAGACCCGGGCGGTGGCCACCACGGCGGTTCCGGTCAGCTTCGGGCTCACCAACGGGGTGTAGCCGGAGGCGTGGCCGGCCTTGTTGGGGTGGTAGGAGTCCGACACGGGGTTCGAGAGTCCGTTGAGGTACTCCACGTCGGCACAGACCGCGTGACCCGTGAAAGCCGTTGTGGGGTTGGCGAAAGTGAACCCCTTCGCGGTTGCCTGCGCCGAGATCTTGCTGTTGATCAGGTCAGCGGTCTGGTTGAGGCGGGTCTCCTCGTCAGGTGAGAACCAGGTGAGCGCGTTGCAGTCCTCCCCGTTGAAGACCCGGGGGTAGCCGACCACGACGACCTTCGCCTTCGGCGCGCGGGACCTGATGCTCGCGTAGAGCGTCGAAAGCGAACCGGGCAGCGTGTTGTTGATGTAGGCCTGCGCCCCGTTGATGGCGCCGTTGCAGTCGCTCATCCAGCCGGGCTGCGCACATTCGGTGAGTACGTCGGCAAAGCCGGCATCGTTGCCACCGACGGAGATCGTCACGTAGCTGGTGGTGGCGGTCAGAGCGCTCAGCTGGGTGCTCGTCACGTCGGAGACCTTCGCTCCGGAGCAGGCCCGGAGGTTGAGGCTGTAGCCACGTGCCGCGGCGATCAGCGAGGGATAGGCGTAGACCGAACGCTGACAGCTGGTGCCGTCGTTGATGTACGTCCGGGTGCCAACGCCGCTGGAGTAGGAGTCACCCAGTGCGACGTACGACGGGGCGGCGGCGCCGACGACAGGGGCGGAGACGGCGATGAGCAGACCGACTGCGACGGCAGCGGCGACTGACAGGTTGCGGATCACGATGCGTACCTCCGAAGGGAGCCAGCCTGTGACCCACGCCACAGCCTGCTCAGGCTAGGGGTCGCCGGGGGTTCTGACCAGACCTGCCGGGCCGGGTCAGCGAAGGAAGGAGAAGAGCGCCGGCTCCGTCGGCATCGCCAGGCCGTCCCCGGCGTAGCGCTCGAGGCACACCGAGAACGACTGCTCGGGTGAGTCGAACGCCTCCTCGGCGAAGCCTGCCTCGCCGAACCACTGCCGGATCGACGGCGTCAGGTCGGGTGCACGACGATGCCGCGTCCAGATCAGCCGGGCGTCGGGCTCGCAGAAGGCCGGCGCCGTCGCCACCACTCGCTGGATGTCGCTGGTGCTGATGTTTCCGAAGATGCCGACAAGCAGGACCAGGTCGGCCGGCAGCAGGCCGGCGTAGGCGTCGAGATGGCCGGCGTCGACGTGCCGGACCTCGATGCCGGTCAGGCCGGTGGACTCCGCGCGCTCGCGGGCGCGGCGGACCAGCCGTTCGTCGTACTCCAGCAGGGTGGCCTGGACCCGGTGAGCGTCGGCTCGCCCGGCAAGAACGTCGATCAGGTCGCGCCCGTCGCCGGAACAGACGCTGAGCACCCGGATCGGCCTGGTGCCGGTCTCGTCCAGGAAGGCAGTGAGGTGCCGCTCGATGGTCCGTAGTCGCTGCGAGAGATGGGACTCGGGGTCGTCGTAGCCCTTGTGCCAGACGATCCAGTCGGTCAGGTCGGCCATGGGTTCACGATGTCCCGCACGTCAGGCCGGGTCGGGCTGGACCGGGTGCACCTGCGGCTGCACCAGGGAGGTGTGCGGAGCGGGAGCCGGCTTCGCGTTGTCCTGCCGCGAGGACTGCAGCCGACCCATGCCGGCGCCGATCAGGGCCGCGACGAGCAACGCGCCGACGACGATGAGCAGCCGGCGAAGGCTCGGCCGGCCGACCGCGATCCTGCGCTTGCCGTCGGCAGCTGTCTCGTCATCGGTGTCATCGTCGATCTCCAGCAGCTGGGCAAGGGGATTCACCGCAGTCGGGTGCGCGACACGCGCGGTCGCAGTGCTCGATGGCGCGGCGAGCGCGCTCGGGTAGGCCGCGGCGATCGAGCCCTCGGCGGCGTACGGGCGCAGCAGCGCCGCCATGTCCAGGGGCACCGGCGCGAGTGACTCCTCGGACTGCTCTGGCGTGGCCGCCTTCCCGGCGAGACCGCTGCGCAGCCTGGCCAGCCGGGACGGCTTCACGGTCGTGGGGGGCGCGACATCGGCTGCGGCCCATTCCTCGGGCGGGGCGGCGGCTTCGACCGGCTTGACCACCGGCGCGACCACGGGCTCGACCACCGACGCGACCACGGGCTCGACCACCGGCGCGTGCACCGGCTCGGGGTCGACCGCGAACTCCGCGGTCGGCTCGACCATCCGGCCCAACGCGATCATCACCGGGTACGCCGCGAAGTCCGCCTCGATCTCGCGGATGCCCCCCTTGTCGTAGCGCACGATCATCGTCACGGTCATCGCGAGCGATCGGCCCGTCGGAGCCGACCCACCGGTCTGCGTGGCACTGACGTCGGCGAAGTCCATCACCTCGCCGTCACCCTGGTGGCGTCCGCCGGCGAGATAGGTGAAGTCCGGGAACTGCTGGATGACCAGGCCCAGGAAGCGGATGAAGACCTTGGGGCCGAACCCGGCAACTCCGAAGACCGGCACGGAGATCTTCGTGGAGGCCAGGAGCATCTCGGATGCAGCGAAGAGCTCGCTCGCACGGACCGCGTCGAGGAACGCGGCAGCGCGGTCGGCGGGCTGCACGTCGTCGTCCATCAACACTCCTCCTGGCGCGCTTCGAGTCGCGCTCGTGACCCCGGTCATTGTGCAGGTAGGACGGACCGAGGTCCAAGACCGTCCATGGGACGTACCTGCGCAGAAGAACCTACGTCGCTCGACGCAGGTTGCGCACCGAACTTGACCCAAGTGTTGCGAGAGCGATAGCTGCGTAGCCGACCCCGCTGACCACGAGTACATCGTGATAGCCGAAGGTCGAGGCCAGCGGGCCGTAGGCGAACTGCCCGACCGGCATGGCGACGAACGAGCCCAGGGCGTCATAGGAGTAGGCGCGCGAGAGCATCCGCTCCTCGATGTTCTCCTGCATGGCCAGCGTCCAGCCCAGGCTGAAGATCTCGATTCCGGCACCGCCGACGAAGCAGGCGACCACGAGCAGGCCGACGTGCGGAGCGGCGCCGTACAACAGGATCGGGATGCCGAACAACGCGATCCCGAGCATCCCGGCGAGCAGCGGTCGGCGGAACGTACGACGCAGCATGATCGCCGACATCACCAGCAGGCCGACGGACTCGGCGGAGAGCAGCAGGCCCCAGCCCTGCGCACCGATCGTCTGCTTCGCGTACGCCGGTCCGACGGTGAACCAGGCACCGGTGTGGATCGCGTTCATGAACCCGAAGGCGAGGACGACCACCCACAGCCATTTCGTCGTCCGGAACAGCGTCCAGCCCTCACGCAGCTCACTGAGAGCCGAGGTCCGTCCGGTGCGCCCGTCGGGCGGTGGCAGCTGCACCATCAGCAGCAAGGCGCCGGCCGCCAGCCAGGTCACGGCGTCAGCGGCCAGCGCCCAGCCGGCCCCGACTCCGACCACCAGCAGGGCGCTGATGCTGGGTCCGATCACCCTGAGTGCACCTCGTGCGAGCGACTGCAGGACGTTGGCGTTCTTGAGGTCCTCGCGCGGCACCAGCTGCGGAAGCATGCCTTGCAGCGCCGGGAACAGAACCGCGGCGACGGCACCGTTGAGGGCCTCGAGGACGATCAGCATCCAGAGGTCGGCACGATCGGTGATCACCAGCCACGCGGCGGCGCCCTGGGTCAACGCGCAGGCGACGTTGCCCAGCCGGACGATCAGCACTCGGGGCAGCCGGTCGGCCAGCACCCCGCCGAAGAGCAGGAAGGCGACCATCGGGATCGTGTTCGCGGCGAGCACGGCTCCGAGTGCGGTCGGCGAGTTCGACACGTGGAGCACGGCGAACGCGAGCGCGACGGGGGCCATCGTGGAGCCGGCGGTGTTGACGGTGTTGGCCAGGAAGTAGGACCGGAAGTTCTTCGCCCTCAGCGGTGCGAGGGCGCTGGCTGAGTCCACGCGGAGAACCTATCCGCGACGCGCCGGTGGCGCGAAGGGGTTGACCGAGGAGCACCTCAGCCGCCGCTGCAGGCGAGCCGAGGGGTTCGAAGGGTGTTCGAAAGGGGGTTGTGAAGGGGCCCGTCGTGCGTCGATCCTGTCAACGGGACCAGGCCGCTCCGGAGCCGGCGCAACCTTTCGCCGGCCTGGGGCGTCGTATGCACGAGAGCGAACCCGGGGAGTTGATGGCGATGGGGCAACGGATCGTTGCAGCTGTGCTGCTGATGGTGCTCGCGCCGGTGCTGGCGCTGATTTCGCTCCTGGTGCTGGCGTTCGACCGGGGACCGGTGCTGTTCCGGCAGGACCGTCTCGGGGTCGCCCGGAGACCGTTCTCGATCTACAAGTTCAAGACGATGGTCGGCGGGAGGCCGACCCGTCTCGGCGCTGTGTTGCGGCGTACGGGTGCGGACGAGCTGCTCCAGCTGGCCAACATCGCCGCCGGTGACATGCGGTTCATCGGACCGCGGCCCCTCACCGAGGCCGACGTCCTGCGCCTCGAGTGGGACACGCCGGACCATGACACGCGGTGGCTGGTGCAGCCGGGCATCACCGGCTACGCCCAGCTCGCGCCCGTGTGCGATCGCGCGGTCTCCTGGTCGCTCGACGACTTCTACGCCCAGCACCGCACCCGGGTCCTCGACCTGAAGATCACCCTGGCCTCCGGTGCCGCACTGTTCCTGGGGAAGCAACGAGCGAAGGCATGGTTCTGGCGATGAAGGTCCTGGTCAACGGAGTCGGCAACATCGGCACCACCCTGCTGCAGGTGCTCTGCACCCATCGCGAGCTGCTCGACATCGGCGCGATCTACGCGCACAAGGCCACGGTCCGGCCGTGGGACGTGCCGCAGCTCGAACGCCTGAAGAACCTCGGCGTCATCATCGTTGGGTCTGAGTTCCCAGGGCAGGCGCGGCTCTCGGAGGTGGCGGACCGGATCGACTACGTCTTCGACGCCGGACAGTCCGGACTCGGGGTGTCACGACGAGAGTCCTACGACGGCTTCCGGTCACTGGTCGGGGCGTCCGCGCAGGGGACGGAGAGCGCCTTCGGCACGCCGTACGTCGTCGGCCTGGGGATGGACGTCAGCACCGCCAGGTACGTCCACATCCCTTCCTGCAACACACATTCGGCTCTCGCGGTGCTCCGGACCCTCTCCGACGGCGACTTCGACGACATCGTCGCGGCCGACTTCGTCGTCGCCCGCCGGTGCGAGGACGTCGGCAACCACGACCGGCTCGTCGCGGGCAACGTGCTCGCTCGGCACCTCGACCCGGTGCTCGGCACGCACCACGCCATCGACGCCGACGCGGTGCTCGCAGTCCTCGGCAAGCAGGTGCCCATCCAGTCCTCCGACATCACCACGCCGAGCCAGTTCCTGCACGCCACCCGCTTCTCGGTGCAGCTGGCGTCGGCGCCGACGGAGGAACAGGTGCGGGACCGCATCTCCCGGGCGCCGTACGTCGCAACGACGCAGATCTTCGACTCCAACAAGGTCTTCGAGATCGGCCGCCGCTTCGGACTCGGCGGACGGCTCTACAACCAGGCCATCTTCGCCGACGGCAACCTGCTGGTGAAGGGCCACACCGTCAGCGGCTGGGCAATGGTGCCGCAGGAGGGCAACACGATCCTGTCGACGTTGGCGGCGTACCTCCAGCAGACGCACTCCGTCGACGACGCGCGCGCTGCCCTGGACGAGCTCGCCGAGTCGCTGCTCCTCGGCGAGCTCTGATCAGGATCCCGGCAACCGTCCGTCAGTAGCGGGCGGTGATCACGTTCCGGGAGATCGAGTCCCGGCGAATCGCGGCCGGCGTGAAGGCGAAGCTCACCCACTGCTTCTTCGCGAACATCCGGGTCTGGTCGCTGGACCATGGTGAGGCCGGATTGTCCGACTGCCCGTAGGTGAGGATCGTGTGCGCGTCCACCCGGCCGCCGCTCAGGAACGCGATCGCCTGGATGTGCGACGACCCGTAGGAGACGGCCTTGTAGTGGCCCGTGTTCGCGAGCGGATCACGCGAGGCCAGCGCATTGGCGTTGCCGGCCTCGTCACCGAGGCCACCGCCGAGCGGAATCGCCGGGGCACCCCGATCGCCGGCGACCTGGAGGGAGCCCCAAGTCGCGTTCATCGGGATGTGCCTGCTCTTCAGGTAGGCGAGCGCGTCGGCCATCGCCTTGATCACCGCGGTGTTGGTGTCGTCGAGATCGCGAGGGGTGTTGACCGGGTCGGCCTTGTTGAAGGGGACCTTCCAGATCGACGCAGCCGGCACCAGCCCCGACGTCGGCAGCCGGGTCACGAACTCCTCGAAGATCTGGTTGCCCCTGCTGTTGACGTTGGAGTGCTTGTCCCACTTCGCGAGCACGGTGCACGCCGAGCCCCCGTCGGCGGCCTGGCAGACCTTGACCAGGGCGTTGTTCTTGCTCATCACCTCCGCGCCCATGACCCGGTTCTGGTGTTCGGTGCCGCGCAGGCTCGCAGGCGTGACCTTCGCGTGGCTGATCCGGTCCAGGACGTAGTGATAGACCATCCGGGTCCGCAGCGTGCGCTGGCACTGCTCACAGCCGATGATCCGGGCGTAGCCCTCCAGTGGTTGCTCGGGGTTGGGCAGCCAGTAGGAGTCGTTGGCGTTGACCACCCAGTCGGTGCGGTACTCCACCGGCAGGTTCGCCGGGCCGAAGATGCCGGGCCGTTCCGCATCCTTGTCGGTCCCCCACGCGCAGTCGGTGGTTGCCCGCGTCCCGTCGAGGACGGGCAGTCCGGCCTGCAGGTAGATCAGCAGCCCGATCGGCGTCAGGCATCGGCTGACCTCGGCGCTGGAGACGTTCGGCACCACCGAGTGGTCGGCGTACACGACGCCGCCCTTGCGGTCCGCAGCGATCGTGTTCACCCACGGGATCCCGCCGCCCGCGTCCTGACGCTTGATCAGGTCGTGCACGTCGGTCGCCTTGCCCATGTTGAGGAAGGAGTCGATCGTGCGTAGCTGCTCGCCGTTGGCGTCCCGGATCGCGAAGAAGCTCACCGGAGTCCAACCCATCAGCTCGGCGGGATCGTCGATCACGTAGCCCTGCGGAGTGCGGTACATGTCCTCGGTGACCGTCGCGACCTTGCCGCCGGGACGCTTGACCTTGACCTTCACGAACCGGTGCTCGAGCTGCTTGACGCCGTCGGTGGTGAGGTACGTCGTCGGCGAGACCAGGGTCTTGTACTCATACGGCGTGAAGCGGTACGCCGTGGACACGGTGTGGCTCCAGGCGACGTTCTTGTTCCAGCCGATGTTCACCACTGGCGAGCCGATCAGGCTCGCGCCGGCGACGTTGTAGTGACCCGGGATCGTCAGCTGCTGCTGGGTGAACCGGTAGCGACCGTTCCACGGGAAGTGTGGGTTGCCGAGAAGCATGCCCTTGCCGGTCGAGCTGATCGACCCGCCGATCGCAGTCGCGTTCGAGCCGAACGGCGAGCTCGGGTCCTTGCCCAGGCCCTTGAGCAGTGCCGCCGTGTCCACCTTCTTCGGCGGCGCCGCGAACCGGGCACCGATGGGCAGCTGGGGCAGCCCGGGGTCGGTCAGGCTCGGAGGAGTCGCGCCGACGATCTGCGGCAGGAACCGACCCGTCGAGGCGAGGATGTTGGCCAGGTAGACGCCGTACCAGATGTCCAGCGGAGTCACGGCCGTCCTGAGGTACGCGGCGCCCCGGCAGGCCTTGTCGGTGAGATGTCCGGCTCCACCGATCGAACGCAGGTAGCGGTTCACGCCGGCGGCGTAGCCACGGACCATCGCCCGTGCCTGGGAGCCCGGCCCGGCGGTCCTGCTCGCCAGCAGCTTCTCCACGACCCGTCGGTTGTGGAGGTCGGTGACCAGCGCGTCGGACTGGAGGTTGGTGCCCTTCACCGACACCTGGTCGTCATAGATCTTGTCCGCACCGAAGTAGCGCGAGCGCTCACCTCGCGCGGTGACCAGGACATCGGCAAGCGTGCACATCACGGTGCCGGCCGCGGCGTACCCCGAGCCGAACCCGAGCGAGCCGTAGTCCTTCGCCTCGATGTGCGGGATGCCGTGCTTGGTGAGCGTGACCGTCGCCCGGTAGACCCCGCCCGCCGGCTTCAGCAGCGACGGTGTCGAGCCGGCCTGCTCCCCGGTCCGGTGCGGCCGGGCGACGTCGGCGTGCGCACCGAAGGTCAGCAGGGCCGGGATGAGTCCGAGCGTTGCCACCGTGGCGGCGAGGGAGGTACGCGAGGTCCACATGGTGTGAGCAACGTCCGGGCACCACAGGGAGTTATGGGCGCCCGCCAAGGGACCCGAGCGCGCCGGTCAGTCGCGTGCGGGGACAGCGACGTCCTTGTGCCAGGACTCCGTGACGTACGCCGTCTTCCAGCCCATCGACTTGTAGAGCCCGTCGGCCCCGGTCGGCGAGTCGGCATCGACCTCGAGCGCCACCCGGTTGCGCCCACGTTCGGCGGCGTCGGCGATGACCGTGCGGAGCAGCGCCTTCGCCACTCCCTTGCCGCGCGCCCGTCGGTGTACACCGATGTAGTCGATGTAGCTGCCCTCGGCCCCGGTGTCGTCCGCGGTGAGGAGCGAGCTGACCAGCGCTCCACCGGGGACCATCTCGCCGTCGTCCTCGATGAGGGCGAGCCACCAGTGGTCCCAGCGGTGGCCGGGATCCTCGCGGAGCCGTTGGGCGAACTCCGGAAAGCTCTCCCGGTAGGAGTTGAAGTGGTCCTCGAAGGACTCCTCGAGCATCCGGTGCACCGCCTGCAGGTCGGCGGCCACCGGCATCGTCGTACCGTCGTCGAGCTCGTGCACCCCGACCCGGCGTACGGTCACGCCCGCGCGCGGCTGCGGCATCTGCTCGCCGGGGTCGACCGGGCGCTTCATGTTCAGGTAGGTGCGGGTCTTGCGGTAGCCGGCCTCGGCGAGCCAGCCCCGCTGGGGCTCGTCACCGACGTCGATGAGGGCGTCGAGCTGGGTCTCCTCGACAGGACGCTCCGACCCGATCTCGATCGCCACCTGCTCCTGCCAGGCGATCAGGCCGGCGGCCAGCTCGTTGGCGTCGGGGGCCTTCGGATCCACCACCAGCTGGACGCCGGTCCGGCCGGCGGCGCGGTCGTGCACCGTGGCCCAGGCCTGGATCGTCCCCGCCGGGTCGATCGCCACCAGCTGCCGCCGGGTCCACGAGCCCGCGCCCACGGACTCCGCGGTGATGGCATCGACGTCGACCGATCCCGATCCGCGCGCGACGACCCGCTGGGCATCACAGAGCTCCACCAGCCGGTCGACGTCCTCGGGCACCGGCACGCGCGCCTCCCAACCAGTGGGAAGGACGGGCTCGGGGTCAAGCGGGAGGGCGGTCACCCCTGAATCATCCTCCAGGCCCCCCTCGTCCAAACGCGGCGTTGGTCACGTTCGGGGGCCGGAGTTTTCACAGGCTATGAGGTCAAACCTCCTCTTCGCATATGTCGCGACGTGTGCGATGAGGAGGTTTCGGTTCATACCCTGTGAAAACTCCGGGCCCGACGATCAAAACTCCGGGCCCGACGATCAGAACTGCGGGCCCGACGATCAGGCAACGTGAGACGGGGAATCCTCCGCGGCGGGTGACCGGTCGGCGAACGGCTTCAGGGCACCGACCACGGCGTACGCCACGAGCACGCAGGCGCCTCCGCCGAGTACGTCGAGGAAGAAGTGGTTCGCCGTGCCGAGGACCACGATCACCTGCAGGGTCGGGTACACGATTGCCGGGATCCGCCACAGTTTCGACCGGAAGCCCCACATCTGGATGCCGCACCACAGCGACCACCCGAAGTGGAGGGACGGCATCGCAGCGAACTGGTTGGTCGCGTCCCCGATCCCGCGCGGTGCCGAGGCCGCGCTGCCCCACCAGCCGTAGCTCGCAAAACGCCTCATCACGTCGACGACGTCGATGTCGGGCACGAGCCTGGGCGGCGCCACGGGGTACCTGGCGTAGATCACCAGGGCGATGGCGGAGGCGATCATCAGGGCCCAGTAGCCCCGCCAGTAGGACCATCCGCCGGACCGCCTCGACACCAGCAGCACGGTCGGAGTGACGGCGTAGTGCATCAGCGCATAGAAGTAGCAGGCGGGTACGGCGAGAGCCGGCAGTCCGACGAGCCACTGGTTGAGCGGGCGCTCGAGGTGACCGAAGATCGGCCCTTCGATGCTGAGGATGTGATGAGCATGGGCAATCGCAACACCCGCGTCGTTGCCCTGGCCGGCTCGGATGAACGTGTAGGTGACCCCGAGTGCCACCAGCGCCGCCAGCTCGATGCTGACCGTGCTTCCGATCACCCGAACGACGCCCCGGTGTTCGTTGCGCCAGGTGGCGACGGTCATGAGTCAGCGCCGGACATCAAGCGCACCAAGCCTGGATGGGAAGCATCAACATCTCCTCAGCTGTCTGACTTCCGGCACAGCCATTCTTCAACGCAGACCTTGGGTCCGCAACGGAGTTTGCCCCGGGTTTCTTCCGGTGTAGACCACGGTTGCACCGCTTCGGTGCGGGAATAGCTCCGACGCGCAGGTCGCTGAGGCAGGTATGGAACTCGACCAGGCACTCCACGCGGCGCGTGCGACCAGGGAGTCAGTGCTCACCACGATCCGCCGCGACCGTCGCCCTCAGCTCTCCAATGTGCTCCATGCTGTCGGCGAGGACGGCGTCATCCGGATCTCCACCACCGCCGACCGGGCGAAGTTCCGCAACCTGCAACGCGAGCCGTGGGCCGCCTTGCACGTCAACGGCGACAACTTCTTCTCCTATGCCGTCCTCGAGGGGTCGGTCGAGCTGTCCGCGGTGGCCTCGGCACCCGATGATGCTGCTGCGGACGAGCTCGTCGACCTCTACCGGTTGCTGGTCGGCGAGCACGAGGACTGGGCGGCATACCGCGCGGCCATGGTGGCCGAGCAGCGTGCCGTCGTCAGGTTCACACCGACCCGGGCCTACGGGATGCTCAAGCTCCCGCAGGCGAGCGGAAGCTAGCGTTCGGCATCGCCTTCGGTGCGCAGCTTCTCCAGCCGGGCCTGGAGCAGTGGCACCCGATGGGAGTTGCCGTGCAGGTTGATGTACGTCGCGCCGAACACCGCGAGCAGCGCATCGTCGAGACGGCGTACTGCGCCGGCAGGGTAGCGATAGCCCATCCGCGCCTCGATCGCTGGAGTGTCGACCGAGGTCAGCAGGTCACCGAGCTCGTCGAGTGAGCTGATGCCCAGCTCGAGGAGCAGCCCGGAGATCCAGGCGTAGTGATCGGTCCGCGACCAGCCTGCATCGGAGTACTGGCCGGCGAGGAACTTCGCCAGGTCCTGCGCGCTGATCCGCGGGTCGTTGACATCGGCCTCGGCCGGCTGGTCGGTCATCGAGACCTGCAACCGGTCGCGGATCTCGGAGAACTCCCGGTCGGCGAGCTCGAGAAGACCGGCCGCCAGCGTGAACCGGCGGTCGAGGTCGGGGGCGTGCTCCTCGGGAATCGACCCCTTGTAACGGATGTCGTGCTCGAACTCCGCCCACGCGTGCTGCAGGACGGTGCGGATCTGCACGCTCGCACTGCGGTTCTCGTGAGGTGGGTCGAGGGCGACCAGGACGTGCCGGCTGGCGTAGCCGAACCGGCCCTCACTCGCGGTCTCCAGACCCATGTCGCGGTCGTCGAGCACGGTCAGCTGATCGGCGAGCAGGTCCGCGACGGCAGCCACATCACCGTGCACATAGGTGATGACGCGTACGCCGATCTGGTCGGTGATGTCGACCAGGGGATCCGCGTAGAGCGGCCTGCCGTTCGCCGACCGGGCGGCCTTGCCTGCGAAGCTCGCGACACTCTTCGCCCGGCCGGTCACACTGAGATAGTTGATGCCGGCGTCGTCCAGCAGCGTCGTCACGTCGGTGACGAACCCGTCGGTCACCTCGACCAGCTCGGGCTGCATCTCGGCGTACGCCTGCACCGCGGAGCGGACCAGGTCCTTGCCCGGCGGCCTCACCATCTGGGGTGCCTGTCCTCGACGTGCATGTGCCCACCCTGCCGTGTCGGACTCCCAAGCGCACGTTGCCATTCCGGGCCGTCCCGGGCCATCCTGGGCCATCCCCGGACCATTCCCCGGCCATCCCCGGCCGGTCGGGAACGGCACTCGGCCGGTGGAGTCGCCTCCACCGGCCGAGTTTCAGCCGAGTTGTGCTTCTCGGCTTGGTCAGCTGGCTGCGCCGTACACCTCGATCTCACTCATGTCGGTGAACGAGCAACCCGAGAACCCGCCATCCGGGCAGTTCGTCGCGAAGTCCGGAGTCTGGTTGCCCAGCATCGTGAACCTCACGAACTGCACACCGGTCGCTCCTGCGGTCGGGGCGATCGGAGTCAGGACACCACGGTCGTCGATGGTGAACGTGCCGCTCGCCGCCTCCGTCCAGGTGGTGCCGTCCGGAGACGTCTCGATCCGGTAGTCGCTGACCGAGGCGCTGCCTCCATCACCACACGTCGCCGCCGGGTCGACTGCGAAGCCGGTGACGTCGATCGTGGCGGGCAGGTCGATCACGATCCACTTCGGGACGAACGTGTTCGTCGCGTCGCCGTCGTCGTCACCCGTCGTCGAGCCCCAGCCGGTTGCCTGGCTGTTGTCGATGGCATCGTCGGGACCACATTGCGGGCTGAAGTCCGGCCCGTTGAAGTCGGAGATCGAAGCACCTCCGCTCGAGGCCGCCCAGTCGCGGCGAACCACGAAGTTCTTCGTGACCCCGGCGTGGGTGACCGTGACCTTCGAGCTGACCGGGTCATAACCGGCACCCGCGACGTTGATCTTCGGGTAGACGCCGATCGGAACCGGGCCCAGCGTGTAGCTGCCGTTCGCGGCCGTGGTGGCAGCCGGGTTGGCTGCACCGGGTGCACCCTGGAAGGCCAGCGCGACCGTCACGCCGGCGACGGGCTGGCCACTGTCGGCGTCCGTCACGACACCGTGGATCGTGCCCTTCGGAGCGTTCGGCCGCGGGGTGTGGAAGTCCGCACCCGGCGAGACGTCGCCACCGTCGAGGCTGCCGGCGAAGTAGCCCATGCCACGGTGTGCGAAGACACTCCAGATCGCGTTGCGGTCGGCGCCGTTGAAGACCGCGGTGTCGGCGATCAGGATCGCGTTGCGCTCGTCGAGCATCGACGGGTCGGACGGAGACAGCTCCATCGCCCGCGTCACCAGCGACTCGGTCTTCGCAGAACCCAGCTTGTCGCGCAGGTCCCAGAGCGTCTCGCCCCAGATCTCGCCATCTGCGTGGACCTCCGGGCCGCCGGCGATGTTGCCGTAGTCGGCGTAGGTGTAGCCGCCCAGGTGACCGGTCGTGCCGCCACCACAGGCTGCCGCCTGGGAGCCGACCTTGCAGTCCATCGGCTGGGTGCGGTCGAGAGCCACGCCTTCGCCGTCGTACTGGAACAACACCACGTCGACCTTGCCCTTGACGTCCTTCTGCAGGCCCTTGGCCACGAGGTAGTCCATGGCGTACCAGTCGCTCCAGGCCTCACCCATCGCATCGCCCTGGATCGGGCCGAGGGTCGCGACACCAGTGGCGTCGACGACCAGACGGTGGGACAGGCCGTGGGTGTACTCGTGGTAGACCGTGTCGGCTTCGTCGCCCACGTTGGTCGGGGAGAACGGGTCGCCGTCGGGGTACGTCGTACCGGGCTGGTGCTGGAGATACATCTGCATGGTCGGCGCCTGACCGTCCGGCGGAGTGTCCATGTTGGCGTTGTCGATGTGATCGCCGTCGGGCAGCCCGTCGGCCGTGTCGGCGCCGTCATCGGTCTGGGTGACGACCGCGTCGCCACCCGCGCCGAGGCCGGACCTGTTGACCTGCTGGAAGTTGCCGGCGTTCTGGGTGAAGCCGATCGGCGCGGCCAGCAGGTGGTCATGCCAGTTGTTGACGAAGTAGAAGACCTGCGCCGCGTTCTGGTTCCGGTTGACCTGCCACGAGTTCGCGGTGTCGGGGTCCCACGAACACGGGAACGGATTGTTGCAGAACGACACCCCGGGCAGGTTGAACGCCCGCAGCGGGTAGTTCCACGCGTGCGGGGACTTCGGTGGAATTTCCTCGCTCGGGTTGGCGATGTTGTCATCGTTCACATCGGCGTAGGTGTGGGAGTTGTTGCCGCTGAGCTTGGTCGCCGTACCGCTGAGCCAGCCGCGCGTCGTGTAGTTGACGCCGGCCTGGGTGCCGCCGGTGCTGTGCTTCGGGAAGTAGCGATAGGCGATTCCTCGCGACGTCGGGGCCTTCTTCCTGGCCGGCTTCTTCGCGACGGGCGCGTTGGCGTCGGAGGAGAGGTCCTGACGGAAGAGCACGCTGCCGGTCGTCGCGTCGATCACGGACAGTGCCGGGTTCTGGGCGGACATCGTCACGACCTGCCAGGCATGGTGGCTCACGCCTTCGGCCACGAAGACGACGGGCTTGGCGGTGTCACGCGAGCCGGCTTGGGTGGGCTCGTTGGCGTCCTTGCGGGCCGCGGCGATGGCTGCTGTCTTCGAAGGCACCTCGAACGTGTCGGACGGTGGGTCGAGCAGGCCCGAGATCGGGGATCCGCTCAGGCTCAGGAGCTTGCCCTTCCTGGTCACGTTGGCCTGCAAGCCGTTGCCGAAGACCTCCTCACCGTCGACGTACTGCGCGTAGGAGAGGTGGTGGATGCCGGCGACGTCGGTGTAGGTGCGGCGCAGCCGGAAGGTGCCGAGGTCGGTGTGCTTGAGACCGAGTGCGGCCAGGTTCTGCCGGACGTAGTTGATGGCGATCGTGTTGGCCGGCCGTTTGCTCGCGCCGGTCAGGTAGCCGTCGAGGCGGGCGACGATGCGCGGCGTGCCCGTCGTGCCGTCCATCTCGACCAGTGCCTGCGGGCCGAGCCGCGTCCGGAGCTGCTGGGTGGCCCTGCGCGATGATGCCTTCGCGGCGCGGATCGAGACGGTCGTCTTGCCGGCTGCCCCCGCGCCCTGGCGTGCGTCGTAGTCGGGCTTCTGACCTTCTGAATGCGCGGCGCGGTGCGTGCCGACGTTGCGTGCTGCCGCAGTCGCGGTTCCGGCCGCACCGACCGTTGCCAGTCCGGTGACCAGTGCGACGGTGGAAACCGTCACCACCCCGGCCAGCCGCAGTCTCAAACCAGGCGTGTTTTCCATAGAAACGTGTCCCCTTCGAGCAGCCGGACCGGGCGGCCCGACCCGCAGGACTCTTCCCGGTCAGCCCATCCCGCGACAAGACCTTGGCGATCACAACTTTTGAACAGTCGCCTCGACACCACAGAATTCGCGCTCGTTCGAGCACGGCGACGCAAGAAGTCCGTGTTGGACAATGGGTCGACCAGACCGTCAGCCGGACAGGAGCGAGCCGTGGCAACCGCGAAGTTCACCAGCGTCGAGGAGTACATCGGATCCTTCCCGGCCGAGGTACGGGCCGTGCTCGAGGAGGTCAGGCAGGCCATCCACCGCGCGATGCCGGGAGCCGAGGAGTCGATCAGCTACCAGATGCCGGCCTTCGCGCTCGCCGGCACTCGGCTCGTCAGCATCGGCGGGTGGAAGGGCCACATCGGTTTCTATCCGTTGCCGGCCGGCGACGCGGAGTTCGAGGAGGCGATCGCGCCGTACCGCTCCAGGGGGATGGCCAGGTTCCCCCTCGACGAGCCGATGCCGCTCGCACTGATCGCCCGGGCCGTCGAGCAGCTCGTTGAGCAGCGGTCCTAACGAGGTCCGCGCACCAGCCCGTCGTCGATCATCTGCTGATAGTGCTCGGCGATCGTCGTCTCCGCCGGGCGGAACTCGACACCCAGCTCGGCGCTGGTCCGGCTGCTGTCATAGGCAAGTGGCCAGCCCACGTTGAGGTCGACGAACTTCCGGGTGAGTCCGGCCGCTGGCGCGCCGATCCTGATCATGAACTTGGGCAGCTCGCGAGTCGGGAAGGAGAGACTGCGGCCGAAGGCACGGCGCAGGATCTTGCCCATCTGCAGCATGCTGACGGTCTCGGCGTTGGTGAGGTAGCGGCCGTTCGCCTCGGGCGTGAAGCCGGCCAGGATGTGGGCGCGGGCAACATCGCGTACGTCGACGACTCCCATCTGGAGCGCGGGAGCACCGGCCGCCATCGACAGGTCGGTGAAGTGCTTCATCGTCGTCATGCTCCCTGAGACGCTGGCCGTCGTCAGGGCCGGACCGAGCACCAGACCTGGGTGGATCGTGACGAGGTCCCAGCGCTTCTGCGCGGCCTGGATGGCCCAGGCCGCACGCTCGGCGACGGTCTTGGAGTAGGGGTAGGGCTGGTGGTCGACGCTGCTCGTGGTGTTCCAGTCGGCCTCGGTGAAGGTGTCCGCCCCACGCATGTCGGCGTTGTCACCGTGGACCGCGACCACACTGCTGGTCAGCACGACCCGCTTCACCGAGTCGGTGGCGTCGACACTGGCCAGCACGTTGCGGGTGCCTTCGAGAGCCGGTTCGACCAGCTCACGCTGGGGATTCCGGATGTTGCCGATCAGGAACGGGGACGCCGTGTGGATGACGAGCTCGCAGCCCGGCATCGCCTCGGCGAAGCTGCCTTCGTCGAGCAGGTCGGCCTGGTGCAGCGACAGCTTCCCGGGATGCGCATCCGCCAGCCTGTGCAGGTGTTCGAGGCCCTTGGGCTTCGCGGGGTCACGCACGGTCGCCCGGACGGTGTGGCCGTCCTCGAGGAGATAGCGGACGATCCAGCTGGCGACGTACCCACTTCCTCCGGTGACGAGAACGGGCGCTGCCGGATCGATCTTGGTCATGAGCGTCCTTCGTTGGGACCGAGACTGGCGGCTGGGACGGGTCGAGTCTCCGGGTCCGGCGTACGCCGGTCAACGGGTGGTGCGCGTCATCGCATTCGGTGCCGGGCGCTCCAAGTGCAGGTAGCGTCCGGCCATGGCCGTGATCACGATCGGAAAGCTGACCCCCGATGACCGTGCCGACTGGGATGCGCTCTTCCGCGGCTACCTCGACTTCTACGAGCACGAGCTCGGTCCGGAGATGTATGACCGGGCGTGGGATGCCTTTGCGGAGGACACCCGCATGCACGCGTTCGGAGCCAGGCTCGACGGGAGGCTGGTGGGCATCACCCACTTCCTGACCCACGCCAACACGTGGGCGGCGGACGTCTGCTACCTCGAGGACCTGTTCACCGCCGCCGATGCCCGCGGGCTCGGCGTGGCCCGGGCGCTGATCGCCGAGGTGGGACGTTGGGCGCGCGCCCGGGGCTGCAGCAGCCTCTACTGGCAGACCCAGGCAGGCAACACGACGGCACGACGGCTCTACGACCAGGTTGCGGAGAACCGCGGCTTCATCGTCTACGAGCTCGACCTCTGAACCACGGTCGCTTCCGGGTAGTGGCTTCCTCAGGCGGTCGGGCCCTTGCTTCGTACGTCGGCAACGTGGTCCATCACCTGACGCAGCTCGCCCAGCCACTCGTCCTCGTGCTGGCCGACGAGACGCACGCACCAGGCGAGGGCGTCGGCGCGCGAACGTGCCACGCCGGCATCGACCAGGGTGTCCAGCACCAGTCGTTCGGGCTGCCGCAGTCGGGTCATGACCGGAGCTGCGACATGGGTCCAGAGCTCTTCGCGGCCACCGACCGAGACGCCCCAGGACACCTTGCGCTCGTAGCGGTGCTCGGCCTCGCGGGCGATCTTGATCCGTTCGGCGCGGGTCTCCTCACGGAACGCCTTGGTCCGTCCGGCCCTGGCCTCGTCGGACTCCGCTTCGGACGGCTTCGCCTCGGCGCCGGAGAGGTCGACATCGGGGATGGTAAGGACGATCGTGATCTCTTCACGATCAATCGTGATGCGGGCAGGCTCGGCCTGCCACTCCTTGGAGAGGCGGCCGGTGAACCAGCCGCGAACGCGCTCGATCGACTCTTGTGTAATCATGTAATCAACATTACAGCGGGTGCCAAGGGGAGTGACCGTGACGACGGCGCCACCCGGCATCTACGAGTGGACCAGCGGGACCGCCGCCCTCGAACGGTTGACCACGGCGTTGGGTCGCGAGGTCCTGAAGGACGATCAGCAGCGTCGCCACTGGCGGCAGCGGTGCCCAAGTCGGGGCTGGGGAGTCGCGCCGCCGTACCAACCCGGAGGTGGGTTGAGCAGACAGTTGAGCAGACAAAGGCGGCGACCACGGGCGGGGTCGCCGCCCTTGATCCGTGGACGTCAGCCCGCGTGCGGGTTCGACTGGGTGGGTAGCGCCGTCGGCTGCGCAGGATGGGTCGGGTGCGCGGGGTGCGTCGGGGTGGCAGCCTGCGTGGGCTTCGCCGGGTGCGTCGGAGACGCCGCCTGGGTCGGCTTGGCCGGGTGCGTGGGCTTCGCCGGATGGGCCGGGTGCGTGGTCGGCTGACCGGTTGGGTGGGACCCGGGTGCGCCGATGAGGGTCGCGCAGAAGGTCGCAACGTTGCTCGCACCGCCGGCCTCTTTGGCCAGAGCGACGAACGCCGGGTTGCTGAGCACCTTGCCCCCGTTGGCGGTTGCGCCGGCCTGATAGGCCTGACAGAGGCCCTTGTACGACGGCGACGGCGAGGCGCCTGGGGTACCGTCCGGGGTCGGGGGGACCACGGGGCTGTCACCGGCGCTCGGGGCGCTCGCCGGCGTCTTCGCGGAGTGCGTTGTGCCCGTCGCCGACCGGTGTGCATCCCCGAGCGGGTTCGACAGGTGACCGGTCGAGGCGGCGAGGGCCACCCCGCCAGTGGCGAGGACCACCGTGGTTGCGCCGGCGACGATCAGCCTGGCGGCAGCAAGCTTGGAAAGAGTTGTCTTGACCATGTTGCGACTCCCGGAAGTAGGAACAGGACTGTGATGAGACGAGCGAAACATCGCGACAGCGTCGGCCTCGCGGCTGAGCTCGGACCGGCCTGTCGGCGCCACTGCGGCTGACAGAACCTCGTCGACTCCTTGAACGCCCGATGGCCCGCGTCGGTCAAGGGCCCTGGTGGCCGACCGGCGCGTGAGTCGCTTGCTTCGTCGTGTGCTCATCTCAGTTCCTCAGCGTCGGGAGACTCAGAAGTGTCACTGGCCGGGTTCGGCAGCCGGTCGGCGAGTGCACGCAGTCCCCGGTACGCCGCCGTACGCACCGCTCCCGCACTCCGTCCAAGGATCTTGCCTGCCGTCTTCGCGTCGAGGCCGAGCACTGCTCGCATCAACACGGCTTCTGCCTGTTCCTGAGGAAGCGATCCGATCAGCCGGATCGCATCGTCGGTCGAGAGCGACTCGAGTGCGGCGCCCTCGACGTCGTCACGTGACGCTCGCTCCGGGAGGTCGTCGATCGCCATGTCCGCCATCGGACGCCGGCCTTTGGCACGCAGATGGTCAAGCGCTCGATGGCGGCCGATGGTGGTGATCCAGCCGCGGAAGCCATCGGCGTCTCCGGAGAACGTGTGCAGATCGCGCGCGGCCTGGCCCCACGTCTCTGACGCGACGTCCTCGGCATCGGCCCAGCCGACCAGAACAGTCAGATAGCGCTGCAGACCCGGCTGGACAGCGCGATAGACGACGCGAAATGCCTCCTCGTCGCCTCGCAGCATCTGCTGTACGGCGGCGTCGATCGGGCCTTCGTCATCCAACACAGGGAAAGGTTCTACTCCATGGATGCACGTCGCGGCGAACGAGGGGACCGGGATGTCCAGGCAAGACGGCGTGAAAGGCGGCGTCCGCACGCCTACCCTTTTCCGGTGACCGACTACCAAGTGACCTTCTGGCGCGACCTGCCGTCTCTCGTTGTGGCCAAGGACGGCGAGCAGAGCGTGAAGGCGCAGCTCGCCGCTCGCTTCCAGGGTGCGATCGACGAGGCCGCCATGCGGCTCGGTGAGGTCAGCAGTGACGACTACCTGGCGGGGTGGCGCCGCGGGGACTGGACGCCCGCGGAAGGTGATCCGACAGCGGTGCTCGCGCGGGTCATCTCCGAGCTCGAGGCTGACTGGCCGGCTCAGGCACTCACGGACTATCTCGACGCGCTGACCGCTGCGGAGCAACAGTGAACCGGCTCACCGCGCTGCTCGGCACGGACTCGGCAGTCCTGGTCGATGGCGGCATGGGCACGCTGCTGCAGGACAACGGGCTGACCGACGGTGGCGCCGGGGAGCTGTGGAACGTCGACCGACCGGAGATCATCCGCGCCTGTCACGAGGCGTACGCCGCTGCCGGCGCTCGGATCCTCACCACCAACACGTTCGGCGGCAGCCGTCCTCGCCTGCAGATGCACGGACTGGAGGACCGCGTCCACGAGCTCAACCAGGCTGCCGCGGCACTCGCCCGGTCCGTCGCCGACGCGCACGGCATCCTGGTGGCAGGTGACCTCGGCCCGACCGGGGAGCTGATGGCCCCACTCGGCACGATGGATGCCGCCGCGGCCCAGGCGCTCTTCGAGGAGCAGCTCGCCGGCCTGAAGGACGGCGGGATCGACGTCGTCCTGATCGAGACGATGAGCGACCTCGCCGAGGTCGAGGCAGCGGTGGCGGCAGCGAAGGCCGTCGTCCCCGACCTCCCGATCATCGCCACGCTGAGCTTCGACGTGAACCTGCGGACGATGATGGGGGTGCGTCCTGCCGACGCCGTACGACACCTTGCTGCGGTGGGCGTCGACGCGGTCGGTGCCAACTGCGGTCGGGGGCCGGGCGAGATGACCAGCATCGCCGGCCAGCTCGTCGCGGCGCGTCCCGAAGGCCTGCTGCTCGTCGCCCAGTCCAACGCCGGGCTGCCACAGGTGGTGGGCGATCACTTCGAGTACGACGCCACCGCCGTCGACATGGCTGCACACGCCGTTGCTCTCCGCGACGCCGGGATCGATCTGATCGGCGCCTGCTGCGGCTCGACCCCCGAGCACATCGGTGCCATGCGGGACGCCCTCGGCTGAGTCCACTCAGGCCGGAGAGGTCACCCGCACCCGCTCGAGCTCCCAGTAGGCGCGCATCGAGACGATCAACCCCGCCTGGTCGACCCGGTAGACCGTCATCAGGTCGATCTCGGCACGGGTGCCGTCGGAGAGCGTCGTCACGAACGTCGCTTCCTGGGCAGCCGAGTCCCCGCAGGCGTGCGACGTTCGGACCTCGACGTCGAACCGCGTGACCGGCGCGATCGCGACGTCCCAGAAATGCTCGATGCCCCCAGGGCCGTGATGGCCTTCGCCGGTCGCATCGAAGATCGACGGTCCGACCGGGTCGTGGATCTCACAGTCCTCGGCCCACAGGCCGAGCCAGCCGAGCTTGTCACCGGCGATCGCGCAGCGCAGCGCGGCCTGCTGGGCAAGCCGGGCGGGGTGCGGCTCGTTCGCGGCCAGCCAACGGACCGTTCCGTGCTCGTCATTCATGAGCCGGAGCCTACGGATCGCCGTAGCCGTTGACAGCTTCGGGAGCTCTGGCGCAGCTGATGAGGCGATCAGTGCCTCAGCTCATTCCCCGCTCCGGGTCGTGAGGGCCACCAGACGCGCTCGCCGATGGCGAGGAACGCGGCGGGGACGAGGACGGTTCGGGCGACCAGGGTGTCGAGCAGGACGCCGATGGCGATGGCGGTACCAACCTGGGTCACCTCGACTGCGGGTTGCTGCGCGAGGGCGGCGAAGGTGCCGGCCAGGATGATCCCGGCGGCGGTGATGACGCCCCCGGTCACCGCAAGCCCGCGGATCGTTGCTCGGCGGGTGTCGATCTGGTGTGTCTCTTCCCGGATGCGGGCGGCGAGGAAGATGTTGTAGTCAACGCCGAGCGCGACGAGGAAGACAAAGATGAAAAGGGGCAGCTGCGCCTCGACGCCGGGATAGCCGAGCGCGTAGCGCCAGAGCAGGTTCGCCAGCCCGAAGGAGGCGGCGAAGCTGAGAGCGGTGGTGAGGACGAGCACGAGCGGTGCGAGGAGTGCCTGGAGGAGCACGGCGACGACGATGAAGATGACGACGAGCACGAGCGGGATGAGCAAGGTGGCGTCACGGCCCGCGGCCTGCGTGATGTCGTACTGGACAGCGGGGTCGCCGCCGACGAGCGACCCCGGAGCGTCCCGGTCGAGCCGTCGGCGGAGGTTGACGACCGCAGCGAACCCTCGCCTGCTGTAGGGGTCGACCGACAGCGTGACGGAGTAGTCGGCGTAGCTGCCTACCGATGTGCCGGGCGCGACGCCGGCAACGTCGGCCGTTGATCGCGCCGTCGCCGCAGCGGAGCCCGCTTCGTGCGGTGGGGCGAGCAGGACCAGGGGGCCGATGGCGCCCGCGCCGAAGTGCTCGGCAAGGAGCCGGGCGCCGACGACGCTTTCGGGTTGGCCCTTCAGGTTGGCGAGCGGGTTGTTGTCGGTCCGCAGCGTGACGAGGCCGACGCAGGCGACTCCGAGGAGGACGACGGCAGCGAGCCCGACCCTCCCAGGGTGGCTGGCGACCCTGACGCCGATGGCTGACCAGTAGCGGGATTCCTCGTTCGCCAACTCGCCGGCACGAGGGGGGCGGGGCCAGAACGCGGCGCGGCCGGACACGAGCAGCATGGCAGGGAGGAAGGTCGTCTGGGCGAGCAGCGCCGAGGCGATGGCGACCGCCCCGACAGGCCCGAGGCCGTGCAGCGAAGCGGACTCGGCGGCCAGCAGGCAGAGCATCGCTCCGACCACCGTCCCGGCGGACGCGCCAAGGGTCGGCAGCGTCCGGCGCAGCGCGGCGGCCATGGCGTCTTCGGCCGCAGCGTGGTGGCGTAGCTCTGTCCGATAGCGGTGGATGAGTAGGACGGCATAGTCGCTGGCCGCGCCGAAGGCCAACACGATCAGGATCGAGGTGGACAGCGAGCTGACGGTGAGCCCGGCGCTGGCGAGGCCGTGGGTGGTGGCCTGGGCGACGACGATGCCGCCGAGTGCACCGAGCAGCGGGAACACCCACAACAACATGCTGCGGTAGACGATCAGCAGGACGAGCGCGACGATGACCAGGGCGGTGAGCAGCAGGGTGTTCTGGCTGGTGCTGCCACCGTCAACGGTGACCGCAGCCTGTCCGGTCACCGCCGTCTGGAGCCCGTTGTCGGCGCCTCGAGTGGCGTGTCCGACTGCTCGTCGAGCTGCGCGCACTGCGGTGGTGTCGATGTCGGTCTCATTGAGCGCCGGGGCGGTCACGTCCGCGGTGAAGACCTCAGCCTGCCCGTCGGGGGCACGGCGCAACGCACCGGGTGCGGCGAGCCCGTCGACCCGGCCGACGAGGCGTCCGACCGCGGCACGCGCATCGCTGACGGCTGTGCGGTCTGCGGCGGTGAGACCGCCCTTACGGGCAACGACGACGGCCACGGTGTCGGTTTGTACCTGCCGAGCGGAGCTGTGCTGGGCCTCCTGCATCGCGACAACGCGCGTCGAGGATGCCGAGGAGGGCAAATTGGCCGCGGCCGTGTCGTTGGTGACCTTGTAGAGGCTTCCGGCGAGCGGGTGCAGGACGATGATGGCGAGCACCCAGAGAGCCAGGACCGGCCAGGACAGCCACCGCAGTGTCCGTCCGAACCGACCAACCGGCGCTGGCCGTCGGCGCTGGCGGGCGGAAGAAGCTGGCAGGTCGGACATGGCTGACGGTGGTTCCCCTCGGGTCGGTTCCTGGCAACGATCGCTCGGACCCGGCACGAGACGCATCGGCCCATTGGTTTGATCTCACGAACTCCCGGCATGCGCCTGGTACGAGCCGCGGTATGAGATCTCATACCGGAGACCAACCCGACAAGGTGGTGCGCGGCCGGCAGCGTCGCCGTAGGTTGGGCGCGTCCCCAACACGCGACCGAGGCTCAGCCCATGATCGATCTTCTGTTGAGCAGCGCTCGGCGCCGGCCAGGTTCCGAAGTGGCCTCGACCACGACTTCGGGAGCCTCCGGCAGCCCGGCCACGGGTACGTCGGGCGATACTGGGCCAGTGCTTCGGATCGCGAACCTGGCAGTTCGGGTGCTCTTGCTGGTCCTGGTGGGCGCGTTCGTCTTCACCGACCCCTGGCCCGGCACGGCAAAGGGCGTTCTGGAGGTCGTCGCATTCGCGGTGGCGACCGCTCTCCTCGCCGTCTGGGTTCCAGCCGACCGCGCGGCGCCCGGCCAGGGCCGGTACACCTCCGCGCTGCCCTGGGCGCTCGGGGCGATTGCCTTGCTCTGCGGCGCCGCCTCCGCGGTGCCTCCGGGCAACTTGTTCATCATCCTCGGAGTCACCGCCACGGTGTCGGCTGGGAGCGATGCCAGCCTCGCGGCCGGTTGCGCCGTACTCGCGCTGGGAATCGTCGGCACTGAGTCGGTCGGACTGTCGCTGGGCGCGAGCACCTCGGTGACCCTCGAGTATCCGATCGTCCTGCTGTTGGGGTTTGTCCTCGGCCGCAACCTGCAGACCCACCGGCTTCGGGCCGAGCAGTCCGAACAGCTCCGCGAGAAACAAGCGGC
>JAOPXK010000137.1 GCA_025965195.1 Marmoricola sp. | reverse complement strand
GTGGAAGCGCCCATTGAGCTTGGTTGTGATGAATAGGTCTTCGCGCGGGATGGTGGCCTCGGAGACTGCGGCGCCGATCGCGTATTCGTTGTCGTACGCCTGGGCGGTGTCGATGAGCCGGTAGCCGATGTCGATCGCGGACAGGACCGCGTCGGTAGCGGCTCTCCCGTTCAACGGCCATGTGCCGTAGCCCAGGCGAGGCATCAAATGGCCCGTGTTCAACGGGACTGTGGGGATCACTGTCGTCAACATCGGGCCAGCGTAACATCTGACTACTGTTCTGATACCCAGAGGTATGCGACTGCCGACGCACTTCGTCACAGGGCATATCCAAGGTGGATTTCCTCTGCTAGGTTGCTGACTAGCAAAACAAAAGACAGGCCCTGTCTCACCGCTCTGCGGCTCACTGCCCCCATCACCGACGCGGTCATTCACCGCTCTGAAAGGAAAGACCATGTCCACAACCGTCCTTCTCGTCCACGGCGCCTTCGCCGACGGCTCGTCTTGGAACAACGTCATCGCTCGTCTTCAAGGGGCGGGAGTTACAGCCAAAGCGCTCGCGAACCCCTTGCGCGGCCTGACAAACGATGGCGAATACGTCAAAAGCGTTGTCGCCCAAACCGAGGGCGACGTTGTCCTAGTCGGCCACAGCTATGGCGGACCCGTCATCACCTACGCGGGCAGCGATGCTGAGAACGTCAAGGCGTTGGTTTTCGTGGGTGCATTTGGGTTGGACAAGGGTGAGAACGCGCAGAACTCCGGAAGCGACTACCCGGAGCCGGCCCTGATCGGTGCGCTGCGTCCCTCGACCGTTCCCGGCTCGGACGTTCCCGACCTCTCCATCAACGTGGACGACTACCACCGCGTGTTCGCGGCCGACGTGTCCGATTCGGCCGCCGCGCTCGGCGCTGCAACCCAGCGACCGGTCTCCGCTGCCGGACTGGGAGAGCCGCTAAGCGTGGATCCGGCGTGGAAGCGTGTTCCGACCTGGTGGGTTCTCGGCACCGAGGATCAGGCGATCAACCCGGACTACCAGCGAGCCACGGCGAAGAAGATCGGCGCCACCGTCACCGAGCTGGCCGGAGGATCGCACTCGATCGCCGTGTCCCGCTCGGAAGAGGTGGCGGACGTCATTCTCGAGGCAGTCCGCTCACTCGGCTAGGCAACGACTGTGGCGGTTCCGCTTGGCCAGATCGGCGGAGCCGCCACATCACGAAAGGCAACTCGATGACCCGTCAGCAACGCCTCACTTTGGCAATCTCCGTCCTCGGAGCGTTCGTTACATTCCTCGACGGGTCCGTAATCAACGTGGCGCTGCCCGCGATCAGCAAAGAGCTGGGAGGCGGAATAACCGCGCAGCTCTGGATCGTCGACGCGTACCTCATTTCCCTCGGCACACTCGTCCTCCTCGCGGGGTCGCTGTCCGACGCATACGGCCAGCTGCGAATACTCAGGATTGGGCTGATCGGCTTCGGAAGCGCGTCCCTACTCATTGCAGTGGCACCAAATACGGAGCTACTGATCGCGCTGCGCGCCATCCAGGGGATTGGTGGCGCACTGCTTGTGCCGAGTTCCCTCGCCCTCATCATCTCTGCCTTCAAAGGGCCCGCACAGGCCCGCGCGATCGGGATGTGGACGGGGCTCACCGCGTCGGCATTCATCGCCGGCCCGCTGGTCGGCGGACTGTTCGTCGACTACCTCAGCTGGCGCCTGGTGTTTGCCGTCAACCTGGTACCCATAGCGACCACCCTGGTCCTCATCGCACTTCTCAAACACCCAAAGGAGAGAACCAAACATGCCCCTATCGATTGGGTCAGCGCAGTGCTCGGGATTGTGGGACTCGGCGGCCCGGTTTACGCGCTAATTGAGCAAGCCAGTTTCGGGTGGGCCAACCCCACTATTTACATTCCCTGCGCGGTGGGTGTCATCGCGATCACGGCCTTCGTTTTCCGACAACGTGCGGTCTCGAATCCGATGATCCCACCGCAACTGTTCACCGTCCGGAACTTCGCGGTCGGCAACATCGCCACAGCACTCTTCTACGCGGCGCTGTCGCTCGGCGGGTTCGTCATCACGGTCTACCTCCAAGAGGTCGCGGGTTACTCCGCAACCTTCGCGGGTCTTTCCGGCCTCCCGATCTCCATCGCCAGCATCTTCCTCGCTTCACGATTCGGAACCCTCGCTGGCAAACACGGGCCTCGATGGTTCATGGGCTTCGGACCGATCTTGGCCGGCGTCGGCTACCTCCTCATCCTCGCGACCGGGACCCACGTCGACTATTGGACCGAAGTGCTTCCGGGCATCGTGCTACTCGCCATCGGGCTCGCTGCCACTGTCTCGCCCCTCACGGCCGCGGTCCTCGGAGCCATCCCGCCCGAACGCGCCGGGATCGGCTCTGCCATCAACAACGCCGCTTCGAGAGTCGCCGGGCTTGTCGCCACCGCAGTAGTTGGCGTCATCCTGGGTGAGCAACTAAACGAAGCATCGTTTCATCGTGCGCTGATCGTGACGGCGATCATCCTGTTTGTGGCCGGGGGCGTCTCGCTCGCGGGGATCCGCAATCCGAAAACGGCAGTGCAAATCCCGCTTGCAATCACGACCCAGACCGGCTGCATCCCGCTCCCCACCCAAACAGATGACGACGCCTTTCAGCACGTCGCTTAGGACTCACCACCCACGGTCGG
>JAOPXK010000087.1 GCA_025965195.1 Marmoricola sp. | reverse complement strand
TCACCTTTGCCCGGGTCGGGTACGTCGCGGTGGCGCTGCTCGCCCCCGCGGCGCTGATCGCCCTGTGGGTGTTCGCGGAAAGTCGATGGCGCTACGCGCAACACCGCGGGGTCCGTGATCGCTCCCGTCCACGGGGCGGCCGGGCCGCCGCACGGCTCTCGCTGGCCGCCGCTCTACTCACCCTGACCGAGGCGATCGCGCTCGCGCGACCGCACTGACGACGCCTCGGCGCGACCGCCTGCTTGCGTGGCGCAGGTCCGCACGGGCGCCCGCCGACCTGCCCCGCATGGACGTCCAGAGGCGAGACCGCGTGCCCGGTGACGGAGGCTGGCGCTAGGTCGGTCGTGAACGAGGCTGGTACAGCCGTGCAGCTCCCAAGTAGTCCTTCTACAAGCCCAGTGGTGACGTCTCGGTCGGGCATCCCGGCGAGCCTGGGTGACCCGGGTCCGCCCTTCTGGACGGGCGGGCAGCCTCCCCAGCGCCGCCGCCCATGTGTTGACAGTCACACTCGAACGGTATAGATGTATAGATGTTCTGTTTCGTCTCAGTCTTGACTCCTGGAGGTCGAGCCATGCGCAAGGTCGTCATCTTTATGGCCGCTGCTGTAATTCCACTAGCGGGGTGCAGCGCGACGCCTTCGAGCGGCTCGGGTGGGCGCTATCCCAATCACTCGATAACCCTTGCTGTTCAGTCGTCGGCGGGTTCTGGCGCCGACGTCCTCGGACGGGCGGTCGCCAAGCTCGCCCAGCAGGATGTGGGCGGACGCATGGTGGTGGAAACCCACAAGGGCGGCAACGGCATGAACCAGCTTCAATTCCTCGCCGGGCGCCCCGCCGACGGCTACACCCTCGGGACCGCGACGAGGCTCCTCACTGTGAGCCTGAACGGAAGCAAGTTCTCGCCGAGCGACTTCACCTGGATCTGCCAGATGGAAACAGACCCGTTCGTGATCGCGGTAAACGCCGACAGTCCCTACAAGACGTTCGACGACCTCGCAAAGGCTGCAACGTCGGGGGCGCAAGTCACCGTCGGAGGCTCGCAAGCGAATTCGGTGCACTCACTTTTCGCCGCGATGGTGGCGCACGCCGCGAAGATCAAACTGACATATGTTCCGTTCGACGGCGGCCAAGATGCCATCACAGCGCACCTTGGGAACCACGTCGCAGCGATCGACACTGCTGAAGGAGCAGTTCTCCAGTACGTCGCGAGTGGGCAAATAAGGGTGCTCGCCGTCTCGAGTGAGAAACGAACGGACAAGCTCCCGGACGTGCCGACCTTTAACGAGCTTGGGTATCCGTCCGTTCAGCTCGTCGACTGGCGCGGTCTGTTTGCTCGCAAGGGCCTACCATCTTCGGTCGTCCAAAAACTCGGCTCAGGATGCAAGAAGATGGTCGAATCGCCAGAATTCAAAAAATATACGGATACGGCCGGCACTGACGCGACCTATCTTGGTGGCGACGACTTCTCCGCGGAAGTCAGGGATCAGTTCGCGCAAGCACGCGAGTTGGCCGCTCAGTCCAGTGATTGAATCAGAGCCGCCGACAGGCGGGGAGACAGTCCCTGGCAGGGAACAACGCCGTGGAGAGCGCTATATTGGCATCGCCGCAATTGCCGTTGGCCTGATCGCGACAATGCTGGCACTGAGACTCGGCCTCCACAGCAACCTTGGTGGGATCGGGCCCGGCGCACTGCCGTTCGTCATCGGGATAGGACTGATCCTGTCCGGCGTTGTTGTATTCATCCAAACCGCACCACACAACGCTACTGACCCCGGCGAAAGTGGTCCCTCCGACAACGCAGGCTGGTCAGAGAACAAGTCGTCGATGGTGAACTTCGCTCTTATCGCGTTGCTAGCGGTGGCTCTACCGTGGATCGGATATCTGGTAGCAACTACCGGCTACGTGTGTATCGCAACATGGGGACGTAGTCGCCGAAAGATTCTGACCGCGATTGCGTACTCGGTTGTAATTGTGGGAGTGACGTACCTGCTGTTCGCAAAACTCTTTGCAGTACCGGTGCCGGTTGGCTCACTCTTCGGTGGCGTTGTATGAGCAGCCTCGACGCTCTCGCCAACATTCTCACTGACCCCACGCTTCTCCTGCTTGTCCTCTTGGGATCGGCATCGGGCGTCATTCTGTCATCCATACCAGGAATGGCCGGCGCCGCTGCTCTTTCCCTGATACTGCCGCTGACATTCAACCTTGGCACAACTGAAGCGCTCCTCGTTCTCGTCTCCGCTTACACGGGGCTGCAGTTCGGTGGCGCGCTCACAGCGATCGTGGTCAACATTCCTGGCGCTCCTGAATCCGCGGTTATGACACTCGACGGTTATGCCCTCAGCAGGCGCGGTGGTACCGGCCGCGCACTGTGGTGCGCCATCTTTGCCGGCGCGCTAGGCGGCTTGCTCGCTACCGTGCTGCTCGCCGCCGTCGCCCAGCCTTTGTCTCGTGAGGCACTTCGCTTCGGCCCCAGTGACTACTTCGCGCTAGCTCTCCTCGGCCTGAGTGCGCTGGCCGCGCTCGCCTCTGGTTCTGCGGCCAAGGCTACGGTGATGATGTTCCTCGGCCTTCTCTTGGGCACTGTGGGCCCAGACTCCCTTACTGGCGAGGCACGGTTCACCTTCGGCCGATCGTTCCTGGCTGGGGGCATCGTCCTGATCCCCATGCTCGTCGGGCTGTTCGCGATATCCGAAGCGATAGTCCTACTGCAAGGCAAACAGAGTGGCCAAACTCCCGCACGTCTTCGGATCATTCACTCCTTTCCCTCGTTAAGCGACTTCAAGAAGATCGGCACGTTCGGGCTCCTCGGCACCGCCGTCGGCACTTTTGTCGGGATCAAACCCGGCGGCGGCGGCGTTATCGCTTCGCTCTTGGCGTACCGAGCCGCGAAGGCTGTCTCCAAGGACAAAGAATCATTCGGCAACGGTGCCATCGAGGGCATAATCACGCCGGTGGCGTCTGATAAGGCCACCGTAAGTTCTGCCCTCGTCCCACTTCTCATGCTCGGTCTGCCGTCGACGCCTTCAACGGCCGTCCTCATTGGCGCATTCACTCTTCACAACGTCGTCCCAGGGCCCCTTCTCCTCAAGCAAGAGCCTCATCTCGTATATGCGATCTTTGGTGGACTCTTCATCGCAAACATTCTCGTGATGGTTGTTGGCGTCCTCGTCGCCCCGTTGGTGGGCCGGCTCGGCACCATGGATCGCCGAAAGCTCGGCGCCGCAATCATCGGAGTCAGCGTCCTTACGGCGTACGCCGCAGAGAACTCGCTGAACGACGTCTGGTTGGCCATCTTCTTCGGGTTCGTCGGCTACTGGTTAAAGCGGTACTCATTCCCCGTCGCACCGCTCCTGCTCTCCTTCGTGCTCGGGCCAATACTCGAATCAAACCTGCGACGCGGGCTTGCCCTGGCCGGAAACTCACCGGGGTCATTTCTCGACCATCCCATCACAATCGCACTGCTAGTAGTCACCGCTGCCCTGATCGCTGGGCCAGCGCTGACCAGTCTCGCCCGTAGACACTCGGCGCGGGGCAAAGGTATGGAACACCTTCGCAACAACGCGAAATCCTCGAGAGGTAATTGATGACATGAACACATCAGCATTGGGACAACACGAGTCTGAAGCGCGCCCTTGGCCCTTTCTCGGTGTTCCGGAACGCTCGTCGAAACCGCGCGACCGAGGACTTACTTTGGCGCGTGATCCCGGGCTCGGAGCTCGGTCGCTAGATATCTCCCTTGAGACATGCGCACCCTTTGTCGACGTTCTCAAATTCCGGAACGTCACTCCCGCACTGTTTCCTCTGTCGCAGCTGCGCGACAAGCTCGCGCTCCTGCACAGCCACCAGATCGCAGGGATGACCGGTGGCGTCCTGCTCGAATGGGCCTTCGCCAACCGGATGGTCGATCGAGTCATCGATGCCGCAGCCGAGTATGGCTTCGCGATGATGGAGGTATCAGACGGAATCATCCCCATTCCCGACAATGAACAGGACCAACTCGCTCGCAAGGTTCGATCGGCCGGGCTCCGGTTGGTCATGGAGTGGGGCCGGAAGTGGCCCGATGGCATGGCATCGCCTGAAACCGTCGCGCAGGCGGTCCAGACTCGCGTCGACATGGGTGCCGAGTTGGTCGTCATCGAGGAGAGCGAACTCAATTTGATGTTTGCCCAAGAGCCCGAGCAGCTGGAGAGCTGGCTCAGCAAGTTCGAGGCCATGGTCGATCCCAGACAAGTGACGTACGAGGTTCCTCAACGCAACCATCAAGCGTTGCTGATTCGTCATTTCGGCCCTGACGTCAACATCGGGCCCAACCTGGATCTCGACGAGGTGCTGTGGCTTGAGCCAATGCGTCGCGGCCTGGGCAAGGAAGTTGGATATGCGGCACTCACCCCGGGTGGTGAGGATGACTGAGACGGCCGAGAGCACTCTGAAGATTCATTTGCTGGGCTGCGGCACACCAACGCCGTCCCCAGGCCGATTCGGTAGTTCGAACCTTATTGAAACTGCCGCCGGCGGCGTCTTGGTCGATTGCGGTCCGGGAACCATGACCAAGATTTCGAAGTCCGGAGTCTCCTTGGCCAAAATCAATGCGCTGGCGATCACTCATCTTCATTTCGATCATGTGAGCGGAGTCCCCTCTTTCGTGCTGACGAGGTGGGATCAACTCGCGGACAGCGCCACTCCGCTCCGTGTGATCGGCCCTCCGGGCACCGCCAACTTCATCGAGCGCCTCTTTGGTGCGACTGGTGCTTTCGCGGTCGATACGCATGCGCGTATCAGTCATCCCGCGAGCGTTGCCGTCCACCAACGACGTGGGGGTAGCGCCGAAAGGCAAGCACCGGTCGTCGAGGTTACGGAACTAGATGCCAGCACGGGTCCCACGACCTTGTCGGACCTGACCGTAACCGCAGGCCGCGCCGCGCACGTTCAGCCATACCTCTCATGTAACACCTACCGGTTCGAACACCCGGCTGGGACTATTGGAATCACGGGAGACACGCGCTACTCAGTCGAGGTCGCAAAAGATCTCCATGGCGTTGACACGCTTGTTTGTTGCTGCAGAAGTCATCAGGACAGGATGTCGCTTCTCGGCCTCGATTCGACGCTGTGCGGCACCGTGGACGCTGGTAGACTCGCTGGCTCGGTGGGTGCGCGTCGACTGGTGCTGACACATATGGGCGCCGAGCTGGACATCCCCGAGCAGAGAGTCAAGGCACGACAAGACATTGCACGCGTCTTCGCCGGTGACCTCGTATTTGCTGAGGAGGGGATGGCCATGGATCTCGCGAGTGACCCACCCGAATCGTGATGTTGAGTAGTTCCGGAGTGCCTCGCTGGATTGAAATCCGCGAGGCTGTTCGACATCGAATGGTCGAGAACAAAGACCTGGACCAATCGACTCTGTCTGACGTCGCCCTGGCCAGCGAATTCGGAGTTAGCAGAATGACTGTCCGGCAGGCGCTGCGGGATCTTGTCAATGAGGGCCTGTTGGTCAGGGAGCCCGGACGTGGCACACGCGTTGCCGACCAGCCTCGAGTCATAGGCAGACACGCGGCATTCGGCCACTTCGCCGACGACATCCGAGAACAGGGACATGTCGCGAGTCTGAAGTTGATATCCAGGGCGGATCTGAGCGCGACAGCTGAACTTGCTGCCAAGCTTGAGATCGTCGAGGGTCAACCCGTCGAGGTCGTCCGCCGCCTGCGATGCGCTGACGGACAAGCGGTAGCGGTAGATGACCGGTATTTGCCCATCAACATATCGCGCAGTCTCACCGACGAGGAGCTGGTCGCCGAGCCACTTTGGAGGTTGATTCAGCGGCGCTTCGCGATCGTTGCTGACACCGCTGAGGTTGAAATCGCGGCGATCGCAGCATCAGAAGGTCTGGCCGATCTGCTGGGAGTCTCCTCAGGTACGCCGCTACTGGCCAGGCACACTCGCGTGCGTGCGAGAGATGGCCGGATCATCTTCTGCGGAACGGTCGTACACCACCCGGAGCGCTACCCATATCGATCGATCGTCCCAGCCGATGTCGACACAACCACGGAGAGCTAGCCTCCCGACAGCTGTCGTTCAGGCGGATGGCTCAGCGCGCGCGTCCAGCCGAAATGCCAGCCGGACAAGGCGAAGGCCCCCGATCTCTGGCATGAGCCGAGGTCAGGGGCCTTCTTCCATGATGTGGCAGGTGCAGGATTCGAACCTGCGAAGGAATACTCCGACGGATTTACAGTCCGCTCCCATTGGCCGCTCGGGCAACCTGCCATGCTGCTGCTACCGCGTCGAGTTGCTCTTAGCCGCAGCGCAGATGAGGATAGCGCAGCACCCTGCGCAGACTTAAATCGTGCGCTGCCTCGGAAACCGGAGGACCCAAATCATGGCCGACTCGTCATTCGACATCGTCAGCAAGCTCGACCACCAGGAGGTCGACAACGCCCTCTCGCAGGCGGCGAAGGAGATCTCCCAGCGCTACGACTTCAAGGGCACTGGCGCGGAGATCAAGTGGTCCGGCGAGGCCATCGAGATCACCGCCAGCGCCGAGGACCGAGCGACCGCCGTACTCGATGTCTTCAAGGAGAAGCTCATCAAGCGCCAGCAGTCGCTGAAGATCCTCGACGCCGGCGAGGTCCGTCAGTCGGGCCGCGAATCCAAGATCACCATCGCCCTCAAGGAGGGCATCAGCTCCGAGGACGCCAAGAAGATCGGCAAGCTGATCCGCGACGAGGGACCCAAGGGCGCCAAGGTGCAGATCCAAGGTGACGAGCTCCGCGTCTCCAGCAAGAGCCGCGACGACCTGCAGGCGGTGCAGGCCCTGGTCAAGGGCCAGGACCTCGAGTTCGCGGTGCAGTTCACCAACTACCGCTGACCGGATGAGCCGGGTCAGCGGGCCAGAACTGCACGTATGAGCCGGGTCAGCGGGCCAGAACTGCACCTGAGAGCCGGGTCAGCGATCAGGCGGTGAGGTTCTGTCGGATGGGGGTGACGACAGGTACGGCGGGAGCACCGTGGGTCGGCGCGACCCAGACCTGGGAGCCCACTTCGAGGCCGAGGTGGCGCTGGGTGGCGCGGGTGACGGTCACCGAAACCTCCGGCGCACCCGGCTCGTCGAGCTGTACGGCGAGCCGCACCTCGAAGCCGATCCGGACCTGACGAGTGATGACCCCACCGACGGCGCCGGTGACGGCAGCGGTCGTGAAGACCTCGATGTCGTGCGGCCGGACAAGGCGCCCGCCGAGCGTCGTGACCGGGCCGAGGAAGCTCATCACGAAGTCGTTCGCCGGCTCGTCGTAGAGCTGGTCGGGCGTGCCGACCTGCTCCACGCGACCCTCGTTGATCACCACGATCTCGTCGGCGACCTCGAGGGCCTCCTCCTGGTCGTGGGTGACGAACACGGTCGTGACCTGCACCTCGTCGTGCAGCCTGCGCAACCACTCCCTCAGCTCCTTGCGGACCTTCGCGTCGAGCGCGCCGAACGGCTCGTCGAGTAGCAGCACGGTCGGCTCGACGGCCAGCGCGCGAGCCAGCGCCATCCGCTGGCGCTGGCCGCCGGAGAGCTGGGCGGGGAGCCGGTGCGCGAACTGCGAGAGGTGCACCAGCTCGAGCAGCTCGGCGACCCGCTTGGCCGTCTCGGCCTTGGGACGCTTGCGGATCTCCAGCCCGAACGCGACGTTCTTCGCCACGGACATGTGCTTGAAGGCGGCGTAGTGCTGGAAGACGAAGCCGACGTTGCGCTTCTGCGGCGGCAGGTGCGTGGCCTCGTGGCCCTCGATGGTGACCGTGCCGGAGTCCGCGGTCTCCAGACCGGCGATGATCCGCAGCAGCGTGGACTTGCCGCCGCCGGACGGGCCGAGCAGTGCGGTCAGCTGACCGGTCGGCAGGTTGACGGAGACGTTGTCGAGTGCGACGAAGTCACCGAACTTCTTGTTGACGCCGGAGACCTTGATGCTCATGCGAGGTCCCCGGGGAGGCGCGAGCGCAGCGAGTGGTTGCCTGGGGTGTTCATTCTGACTCCTTCGGACGGAGGATCGCGACGATCACGAGGCAGACCATCGCGGAAAGCGCGAGCAGTGCCGCGACGGCGTACGACGTGTTCTGCTCGAAGTTCTGATAGGTCTGCTCGACCGCGAGCGTCGCGGTCTGGGTCTGGCCGGTGATGTTGCCGGAGACGATCTTCACGGCGCCGAACTCACCGAGCGAGCGGGCCAGGCTGAGCACGACGCCGTACACCAGGGCCCACTTGATGCCGGGCAGGGTGACCCGGCGGAAGACCTGCAGGGCATTGGCGCCGAGGCTGCGAGCAGCCTGCTCCTGGTCGTCGCCGATCTCCTGCAGCACCGGAACCAGCTCACGGATGACCAGTGGCAGCGCGACGAAGACGGTCGCCATCACCATGCCGGGCGTCGCGAAGATGACCTGGATGCCGTGCTGGTCCAGCGTCGGCCCGAACCAGCCGTCACGGCTGTTGTAGACGAGCACCAGCGCGAGGCCGACGACGACGGGCGACACCGACAGGGGTACGTCGATCAGGGCCGACAGCACCCGCTTGCCGGGGAACTCGAAGCGCACCAGCAGGATCGAGATGATCACGCCGAACACCAGGTTGATCAGCACCGAGATGATCGTGATCGTGGCGGTCAGCTGGAGAGCGTGCGGCACATCGGACTGCTGGAGCGCCTTGAAGAACGCACCGATGCCATTGCCGAACGCATGCTTGAAGACCAGTGCGGTCGGCCAGGCGACCAACAAGAAGACATAGCCGATGGTGACGATCCGCAGGCCCCAGCGCACGGGAGCGGGATCGCGGAGGTTGTTTCGGAGCTTGTTGCTAGCCACGGCGAGCCAGCCTCCTCTGGATCACGTCGAGCAGCACGATCACGACGAGCGCGACCACGAGCAGGATCGACGCGACCGCTGCGGCGGCCGCCTTGTCACCGTTCTCGATGTAGGTCAGCACCCGGACCGACGCCACCTCGTTGCGGTTGGGCAGGTTGCCGTAGAGCAGCACGAGCGAGCAGTACTCACTGATCGCGCGCGCGAAGGACAACGCCGCGCCAGCGGCGATGGCCGGCACCAGTGACGGCAGCACCACGCGTCGAAACGTGGCCAGCCGGCTCGCGCCGAGGGACGCCGCGGCCTCCTCGGTGTCGCGCTCGAGGCTCTCGAGCACCGGCTGCACAGTTCGTACGACGAACGGCAGCGTCACGAACGCGAGCGCGAGGAACACCGCGTAGCGGGTGTTCGCAACGTTGATGCCGAGCGGGCTCTGCTGGCCGTAGAGCGCCAGCAGCACCAGGCCGGCGACGATCGTCGGCAGCGCGAAGGGCACGTCGATGACGATGTCGAGCACGCGCTTGCCGAAGAACCGGTCACGCACGAGCATCCACGCGAGCGCCGTACCCATGAAGACGTTGACGACCGTGACACCCATTGCCTCGAAGACCGTCAGCCGGATCGCCGAAGCGGTCTGCGGGTTGGTCAGCACGTCCCAGAAGCCCGACCAGCCGCCACTCACCGCAGAGGCGAGTACGGCGGTCAGCGGGATCAGCACGAGCAGGCTGAACCAGATCATCGTGACGCCGAGCCCGAGCGTGGACCCGGCGCCCAGACGCCCCGGAGCCCGGGCGCGGCGCTTGCGCGGCGTGCCCGGGTCCTGGGTCTCGACGGGGGCCGAGGGCGGCCCGACCACTGAGGTTTGGGTCATGACTTCCCAGTGGCAGCAAGCAGCTTGGTCACCAAGCCGTTCGTGTCATCGAAGAACTTCGTGTTCGCCGCGTCCCAGCCACCGAAGTTCTTGTCGATGGTGAGCAGCGTGGTCGGGGTCGGGAACGGGTTGTTGGGGTCGTTCGCGCCGGTGACCGGGACCTTGATGGCCGGGTCGAGCGGACGGAAGCCCTCCTCGGCGTAGTCGGTCTGACCTTCCTTGCTCAGCTGGAAGTCCAGGAACGCCTTGGCGGACGCGTTGGCGCCCTTGGTGAGCGCACCGGTGTTCTGGATGAGCAGGGTCTGGTCCGGAACGATGTAGTCGAAGTCCGCACCGGCCTGACGCGCCTCGATCGCCTCGTCCTCGTAGGACAGCAACACGTCACCGGTGCCGCCCTCGAATGCCGTGGTGGCATCGTGACCGCTGCCCGGGAGGGCAACGGTGTTGTTGAGGAACTTGGTCAGGTAGCTCGTCGCGTCGGCTTCCGAACCGCCCTGCGCGATGACCTGGCCGAACGCCGCGAGGATGTTCCACTTCGCCGAGCCGGAGGAGCCCGGGTTCGGAGTGACGATCTTGACGCCGGGCTTGATCAGGTCGGCCCAGGTCTTGATGTTCTTCGGGTTGCCCTTGCGGACGACCAGGACCACGACGGACTGGGTCAGCACGCCCTTGTTGGCGCCGTCCTTCCAGTTGCTGTCGACGATGCCGCCATCGACGAGCTTGGTCACGTCGGGTTCGAGGGAGAGGTGCACCTCGTCGACGTCGAGTCCGGCGAGCACCGCGCGGGACTGGTCACCCGACGCGCCGTACGACGTCTTGAAGGTGACGCCCTTGCCGGCGGTGGTCTTGTTGAAGTCGTCGAAGACCTTCTTGTTGGCGGTCTGGAGCACCGAGAAGCCCGCGATGCTGACTTCCTTGTTGCTTCCGCTGCCGTTGCTGCCCGAGCCACCGGCGCATCCGGTCAGGCCAACCAGTGCGGCGGCTGACAGGGCGACTGCAGTCTTCCAGGTGGTGGTCATGATCGATCTCTCTCTATGGCCGGTTGTACCGGGGTTTAATCAACTCGCCTAGATTACTCTACTTAACCGACCTTGTGCATCTATTTCATTGCGCGAGACGCCATTTGCGTAGTGACTCGTGTCACGCGAACCAGCCGTCCGACTGTGGAGACTGACCTGTCTGCGTCGCGGGAGCGGACTATCGTTGGTTCCTGGTGCGATCAGTGCGTCGGCAAAACTGCAACACGTTCCAGTTTGAGGCGTACCGTCTGATTCGAACCATCGGTATGAAGAGCTTCGGCGCGCCGCTCGCACGGCGTACAGCCGGCACGGAGAGAAGGCGTTGGCGTGGCCAAGCAGGTCCAGCAACTCGATCGAGTGATCATTCGTTTCGCCGGTGACTCCGGCGACGGCATGCAGCTCACCGGAGACCGCTTCACGCAGGAGTCGGCGGCGTTCGGCAACGACCTCGTGACGTTCCCGAACTTCCCAGCCGAGATTCGTGCGCCGCAGGGCACGCTCCCGGGCGTGTCGTCCTTCCAGGTGCACTTCGCCGACCACGACATCCTGACCGCTGGTGACGCTCCGGACGTGCTGGTGGCGATGAACCCGGCTGCCCTGAAGGCGAACCTGGCGGACATGAAGCCCGGCACCGCGATCATCGTCGACTCCCACGACTTCAACGCCCGCAACCTGACCAAGGCCGGATATGAGGCGAACCCCCTCGAGGACGGGTCCCTGGCCGAGTACGTCGTGACGGTTCTCGACCTGACCGGGATGACCGTCGAGGGCGTCAAGGAGTTCGGGCTGTCCCGCAAGGACGCAGCGCGGGCGAAGAACATGTTCGCCCTTGGTCTGCTCTCCTGGATGTACGGTCGCCCGACCGAGACCACGATCGCGTTCCTGGAGAAGCGGTTCGCCAAGGTTGCCGACATCCGCGATGCGAACATCAAGGCGTTCAAGACCGGCTGGAACTTCGGTGAGACCACCGAGGCGTTCATGGTGCAGTACGAAGTCAAGCCCGCCCCGATGTCCGCAGGCACCTACCGCAACATCGCCGGCAACCTCGCGCTCGCCTACGGCCTCGTGGCCGGCGGCGTGGCTTCCGGCCTGCCGATCTTCCTCGGCACCTACCCGATCACCCCGGCTTCCGACGTGCTGCACGAGCTGTCGAAGCACAAGCGGTTCGGGATCACCACGTTCCAGGCCGAGGACGAGATCGCGGGTGTCGGCGCGGCCCTCGGCGCGGCCTTCTCCGGCTCGCTGGGCATCACCTCGACCTCTGGGCCGGGCATCGCGCTGAAGTCCGAGACCATCGGCCTCGCAGTGATGACCGAGCTGCCGCTGATCATCATCGACGTCCAGCGCGGCGGCCCGTCGACCGGCCTGCCGACCAAGACCGAGCAGGCCGATCTGCTGCAGGCGATGTTCGGCCGCAACGGCGAGGCACCCGTCCCGATCATCGCCCCCCAGTCCCCCGGCGACTGCTTCGACGCTGCCGTTGAGGCGACCCGGATCGCGGTGACCTACCGGACCCCGGTGATGCTGCTCTCGGACGGCTACCTCGCCAACGGCTCGGAGCCCTGGCGGATCCCGGAGCTCTCCGAGCTGCCCCGGATCGAGCCCAACTTCGCCACCGAGCACAACCACGAGACCCGGTCCAAGCCGGACAAGGACGGCGTGGTGAGCGTCGCTTCCGACTTCTGGCCCTACCTCCGTGACGAGGAGACCCTCGCGCGGCCCTGGGCCATCCCCGGCACTCCCGGTCTGGAGCACCGGATCGGTGGCCTGGAGAAGGGCAACGGGCACGGCAACATCTCCTACGACCCGGCCAACCACGACTTCATGGTCCGGACCCGGCAGGCCAAGGTCGACCGGATCGCCGACTCCCTGCCTCCGCTCGAGGTCGACGACCCCTCTGCCATCGACGGGGCCGGCGCCAGGGTGCTGGTGCTCGGCTGGGGTTCGACGTACGGCCCGATCGGCGCAGCGTGCCGCCGGGTCCGCAAGGCCGGCGGCTCGGTGGCGCAGGTCCACCTGCGCCACCTCAACCCGTTCCCCAAGGACCTCGGCGACATCCTCAAGAGGTACGACGCCGTGATGATCCCCGAGATGAACCTCGGCCAGCTGTCCCTGCTGATCCGGGCCAAGTACCTCGTTGATGTCGTCGGCTACAACCAGGTCAACGGCATGCCGCTCAAGGCGGCCGAGCTGGCCGAGGCGATCTCCGACCTGATCTCCACCACCACGGGCGACCTCGATGCGGCCCGACCCAGCGACACGAGCAAGGAGCCGGTCAAGTGACCACCCCGACCATTGGTACTGCTGACCTTCCGTTCCCCGGCCTGGCCGGCGTCCCCACCAACGACGGGCCGCAGAACCGCAAGGAGTACACCTCCGACCAGGAGGTCCGCTGGTGCCCCGGCTGCGGCGACTACGCCGTCCTCTCCGCGGTCCAGTCGTTCCTGCCCGAGCTCGGCCTGCGCCGCGAGAACATCGTCTTCATCTCCGGGATCGGCTGCTCCTCGCGGTTCCCGTACTACCTCGACACCTACGGCATGCACTCGATCCACGGCCGCGCCCCCGCGATCGCGACCGGCATCGCCACCGCCCGCGAGGACCTCTCGGTCTGGGTGGTCACCGGTGACGGCGACGCGCTCTCCATCGGCGGCAACCACCTCATCCACGCGAAGCGGCGCAACGTGAACCTGAAGATCCTGCTGTTCAACAACCGGATCTATGGGCTCACCAAGGGCCAGTACTCCCCCACGTCCGAGCCCGGCAAGGTCACCAAGTCCACCCCGGTCGGCTCGGTCGACTTCCCGTTCAACCCGGTCTCGCTCGCCCTCGGAGCCGAAGCCACCTTCGTGGCCCGCACGATCGACTCGGACCGCAAGCACCTGACCCAGGTCCTCTCGGCCGCTGCCGCCCACCGGGGCACTGCGCTGGTCGAGATCTACCAGAACTGCCCGATCTTCAACGACGGCGCGTTCGACGCGATCAATAACCCCGACACCAAGGCCGACGCGATCATCCCGCTCAACCAGGGCGAGCCGATCACCTTCGGGGTCGACGGCTCCAAGGGCATCGTCCGGGCCGCCGGTGGCGGCGTCGAGGTCGTCGACACCGCCGACGTGGCTCCCGAGACCCTGTTGGTCCACGACGCGCAGAACCCCGACCCGACGACCGCGTTCGCGCTGTCCCGGCTCACCGACGCCGGCATCCTGCACCAGTCGCCGATCGGGATCTTCCGCCAGGTCGAGCGGCCGACGTACGACGACCAGGCACGCGCCCAGATCAAGACCGCCTCCGAGGGTCTCGACGACCCGATGGCAGCGCTCGCCAACCTGATCAACGGCGGCGACACCTGGACCATCCTCTAGGTCAGGTCGCCTCGGCAGCAATCCTCAGCCGGGCAAGGCCCTTCTCGAAGTCCTTGCCGATGAGTCTCTCCATCGGCATCAGCTTGCCGATGATCGCCATCAGCCCGCTCTGCTCGCCCGACATGGACCAGGTGACAGCCGTCTGCGCGCCCGCTGGAGCGAACCTGAACTCGATCTGGTTGACGGCCTTCCACGGCTTGACGAACTCGAGCCTGATCCTGATCACGTCGGCCTCGGACCCGGTGATCTCCATGGCTCCCTGGCCGGCCTTGCGGGTGCCCTGCCAGGCGTAGTGGGCACCGACGCCCGCCTCCGGACCTGCGTAGCTGCGCTCCAGCGCCGGGTCGATGTCCTCCCACGGAGACCACTGGGTCCAGTGGTGGAAGTCGTTGACCAACGCATGGATCACCTCCGCGGCTGCGGCGATCGTGGCACTGCGTTCGATGGAGAAGGTGGCCATGCCGGGGAGCATATTGGCTTCGGCTAGCGTTCGGGGGTGAGTGACCAACGCCGCGGCTTCCTCCTCGGCGCCGCGGCGTACCTGCTCTGGGGGCTGTTCCCGCTGTACTGGCCGCTCCTCGAGCCGGCCGGCGCACTCGAGATCCTGTCCCACCGGGTCGTCTGGTCCGTGGTCACGATGCTGGTGCTGGTCATCGCGCTACGTCGTACGGCGCAGCTGCGGGCGATCCTCACCGATCCGAGGAAGCGCACCCTGCTCGTCGTCGCGGCCATCGTGGTCGCGATCAACTGGGGCACCTACATCTACGGCGTCAACAGCCATCGCGTCGTCGAGACCTCGCTGGGCTACTTCATCAACCCGCTCGTGACCGTGCTGATGGGCGTGCTGATCCTCAAGGAGCGGCTGCGTCAGTGGCAGTGGCTGGCCATCGGGATCGCGACGCTTGCCGTGGTGGGACTGACGATCGAGTACGGCCGGCCGCCCTGGATCGCCATCATCCTGGCGTTCTCCTTCGGCACCTACGGCCTTGCCAAGAAGCAGGCGAACGTCGCGGCCATCGAGAGCCTCACCTTCGAGACGCTGGTGCTGGTGCCCGTCGCCGCCGCGTACCTGATCTGGCTCGGCGCGCACGGCCACAGTCACTTCACCTCCGACGGAACCGGCCACGCGTTCCTGCTCGCGAGCACCGGCCTGGTCACCGCCATCCCGCTGATCCTGTTCGGCGGCGCTGCCATCCGGGTGCCGCTGACCACCCTGGGCCTGCTGCAGTACCTTGCGCCGATCCTGCAGTTCCTGCTCGGCGTGACCGTTCTCGATGAGCACATGACCACGATGCGCTGGGTCGGCTTCGGCGCGGTGTGGGTGGCTCTGGCGATCTTCACGGTCGAGGCGCTTCGCCATCGGCAACGCCAGCTGCGACTGACCACCGCGGCGAGCGCGCTCTGACCGGGGCGGACTAGATTGGTGGAAACAGCAACCAGTTCAGCAACCAGCTCACAGCCTCGGGAGGATCACCGATGAAGTTCCGCAACCTGCCCACCCGGCTTGCCACCGGCGCCTTCATCCTGCATTCGGGGATCGGCAAGTGGAGCGGCGGCCCCGAACAGGCCGCCGGCGTCCATGGCATGGCCAGCAACGCCTACCCGTTCCTCAAGCCCATCCCTGCGCCCCAGTTCCTGCGCGCGCTGGCTGCCGGGGAGATGGCAATCGGAGCCTTGCTGCTGGCGCCGTTCGTGTCGCCCAAGGTCGCCGGCGCTGCTCTCACCGGGTTCTCCGGCGGGCTGCTGGGCATGTACCTGCGCACCGACGGCATGCACCAGCCGGGCAGCATCTGGCCGACCCAACAGGGGACCGCGGTCAGCAAGGATGTCTGGATGCTCGGCATCGGGCTCGGACTGCTGCTCGAGGCGCGCTCGCAGCTGCGTTGTCAGGACTGAGCCGGCGCCTTGATCGACTTGTCCACCAGCAGGGCGGCGATGGCTCTCGCCTGACGCGCGGCGTCCGGGTCACGATCCATCCACGCGCTGACCATCGCGCCGTCGTAGAGCAGGCAGAGCTGGCGGGCGAGGCTCGTCGGCTCGTCGGCGCCGGCTTCGGTGGCCAGCTCGAGGAACAGGTTGCGCAGCCATCCACGGAACTCGTCGGACGCCGCACGGACGCAGCTGTCCGAGCCGGACTCGGCGCTCGCCCCGACGAAGGCACAGCCGCGGAAACCAGGCTTGGCGATCGTCTCGCCCTGGATCTCGAAGACTCCGAGCAGCCGCTCCCGGGCAGTGTCATAGCGGGTGGCGAGGCCGGCCGTGACCCGCTCCTGGGTCGCCGCGTGGCGGCTCGCGAGGTAGGCCTTGACCAGCTCGTCCTTGCTGCCGAACGCGTTGTACAGCGAGGCCTTGGCAACCCCGGCCCTCTCGATCACCCGGTCGATGCCGACGGTGTGCACGCCTTCTTCGTAGAACAGCTCGCCGGCTGCAGCGAGCAGCCGGTCGCGGGCCGAGGCTCGATCAACGGACTTCGTGGGCATGACTTGACAGTACCAGACAGATCTGTCTAGTGTCGGCACCTGGTAGACAGAACTGTCTATCCAATCCCCCTCGATCCGGGAGCACCCGCGAAATGGCCGTCCAGCAGCGTGTCCCGAACGAGACGACCTCACGTCCGGCGCGTCGTATCTCGGACCGGCTGGCGTTCTATCTCCTCGCCTCGATCGTGGTGTCGCTCCCGGCCGGGTCAGCCGCGCCGACTCCGCTGTACTCGGTCTACCAGTCCGAGTGGGGCTTCTCGCCGATCACCACGACGATCGTCTTCGGGGTGTACGCGATTGCCGTGCTGAGCTCCCTGCTCGTCGTCGGCCGGCTCTCCGACCACATCGGCCGACGCCCGGTGCTGCTGGTCGCGATCGCGGTCCAGGCGGCCACAATGATCGTCTTCACGACCGCCGACGGCGTGCCGATGCTGCTCGTCGGCCGGATCATCCAGGGCCTCTCGACCGGAGCCGCCGTCGCGGCTGTCGGAGCCGGGATGCTCGACATCGACAAGGCGAAGGGCACGATCGCCAACTCCGTCGCCCCGATGCTCGGCACTGCCTCGGGCGGCATCGGATCGGGCCTGTTGGTGCAGTTCCTGCCGGTGCCGACCCACCTCGTCTACTGGGTGCTCTTCGGCATCTTCGTCTTGCAAGGCCTCGGCGTCGCCCTGATCCGGGAGACGGTCTCCCCGATGGCAGGAGCAGTCGCCTCCCTGCGTCCGCAGTTCGCCGTGCCCGCTCTCGCCCGCAGGCCACTGCTCGTCGCCGCACCGCTCCTCGTCGCGGCCTGGGCGCTCGCCGGGTTCTACGGCTCGGTCGGGCCGGCCCTGCTCCGCCGGATCGTCGGCTCGGACTCGCTGCTGCTCGGCGGCCTCGGTCTCTTCGTGCTCGCGGCGAGTGGTGCGGTGACCGTGCTGCTGACCCACAACCGGTCGGCACGCTTGGTGATGTCGCTCGGCGCGGCATCCCTCTTCGTGGGCGTTGGCCTTACCCTGCTGGCGATCAGCCTCGACTCGGCCGTGGTGCTGTTCGTCGGGATCGTCGTCGCCGGCATCGGTTTCGGTGGCGGGTTCCAGGGCGCCGTCCGCACGGTGATCCCGCTCGCGGCGGCCCACGAGCGCGCCGGCCTGCTATCGATCCTCTACGTCGTGTCCTACCTCGCGATGGGGCTTCCGGCCGTCATCGCCGGGTTCCTGGTGGTGGACGCCGGTGGCGTGATGACCACGGCGAAGGAGTACGCCGTCGCGGTGATGGTGCTCGCTGCGTTGTCCGCCGTGGGCATCGCCGTCCGGCGTCCGCCGACACCGAACCTGGCAGTGGAGCCCTGCTCGGCGACTGCCTGAAGAACAAGGCGAACCGGGCGAACCGGTCCCGGTCCCCTTAGGCGGTGCGCTGAGCGACGATGTCGGCAAACGCGTCGAGCGCGTCGCGAACGGGACCCTCGGGGAGCACGGTGAGCAGCTCCTTGGCTTCGGTGGCCCGCGCCAGCACGTAGTCGCGAGCGGCGGCCATCGCCGGGTGCGCCCGGAGCAGGCCGAGCGCCTCGGCGTGCAGGGCATCCTCGGTGAGGTCACCGGCCAGCAGCGCGAGCAGCCGGGCATCCGCCGGGTCGGTGGAGCGCTGCGCGAACAGCACCGGCAGCGTCGGCACTCCCTCACGGAGGTCGGTGCCCGGGGTCTTGCCCGACTCCTCGGACTCGGAGGCGATGTCGAGGATGTCGTCGGAGAGCTGGAAGGCGACGCCAACCTTCTCGCCGTACTGCGTGAGCGCCTCTTCGACGTCGCGCGGAGCACCGGAGAACCTGGCGCCGTACAACGCGGAGGTGGCGATCAGCGAACCGGTCTTGCCGGCCACGACGCGCAGGTAGTGCTCCAGCGGGTCGTCGCCGGGCTCCGGCCCGAGCGTCTCGAGGATCTGGCCCTCGACGAGGCGGGAGAACGTCCGGGCCTGGATGCGTACGGCGTCAGCGCCTAGCTCGGCCGTCAGCTCCGAGGACTTCGAGAACAGGAAGTCGCCGGTGAGGATCGCGACGTGGTTGTCCCAGCGAGCGTTGGCCGACTCGGCACCGCGACGCAGGGCTGCCTCGTCCATCACGTCGTCGTGGTAGAGCGAGGCGAGATGGGTGAGCTCGACGACGCAGGCCGCCGTGATGACCCCTTCGGCGTCAGCGTTCCCGGTCTCGGCGCACAGCAGGACGAGCAGCGGCCGGAACCGCTTGCCCCCCGCTTCCATCAGGTGACGGGCCGCCGTGGTGACGAACGCCGCCTCGCTCTGGACATGGCCGAGCAGGTCCTTCTCGACTTCTTCCATCCTGGCGCGCAGCCGCGCCTCGAGGGCGGCGTCGGGAATCGGCAGGGCCAGAGAGATGCTCACCGGATGAATTCTCCGATACGGCCGAGCAGGTCGAGCAGCGGGCCGGGCACGACGCCGAGAACCAGTGTCGCGGCGGTCCCGACGGCAATGACCACCGAGGTCATGATGCTGGGCATCGCAACCGTGGGGCCATCACCGACCGGCTCCGAGAAGAACATCAGCACGATCACCCGGAGATAGATGTAGGCGGCGACGACCGAGCCGATGACCGCGATGATCACCATCGGCCAGGCTCCAGCCGCCAGCGCCGCAGCGAACAGCGCCCACTTGCCGGTGAAGCCACTGGTCAGCGGGATGCCCGCCATCGCGAGCAGCAGGAACGCCATCAGGCCGGCGACGGCCGGTGACTCCTTGCCGAGTCCGGACCAGCGCGCCAGGTGGCCGACCTCGCCGCCGGCGTCACGCACCAGCGTGACCAGCGCGAACGCCGCCATGATCGTGAGGCCGTAGGTCGTCAGGTAGAACAGGATCGCGGGTACGGCGGAGATCTCGCCGGCACTGATGTCGACCAGCGACCGGATGCCGAGGAAGCCGACCAGCAGGAAGCCGGCGTGCGCGATCGAGGAGTAGGCCAGCAGCCGCTTGATGTCGCTCTGCACCAGCGCGAGTGCCGAGCCGACGACCAGGGTCATGATCGCGACGACCCAGATCATCGGGGTCCAGTCCCAGCGCGCGCCACCGAAGGCGACGTAGAACAGCCGGAGCATCGCTCCGAAGGCGGCGACCTTGGTGCCCGCCGCCATGAACGCGGTGACCGCGGTCGGGGCGCCCTGGTAGACATCCGGGGTCCAGGCGTGGAACGGCGCGGCACCGATCTTGAACAGCAGACCGACCGCCATCAGGCCGATGCCGCCGAGCAGCAGGCCATGGCCACCGGTGCGACCGCCGATCGCCTGGCTGATCTCCGCGAAGCCCATCGAACCGGAGTAGCCGTAGACCAGGGCGATGCCGTAGACGAAGAAGGCCGAGCTGAACGCGCCGAGGATGAAGTACTTCATCGCGGCTTCCTGGCTCAGCAGCCGGCGACGACGCGACAGACCGCAGAGCAGGTAGAGCGGAAGCGACAGCACCTCGAGCGCGACGAACATCGTCAGCAGGTCGTTGGCTGCGGGGAACATCAGCATGCCCGCGAGCGCGAACATCATCAGCGGGAAGACCTCGGTCTGCTCGAGGCCCTTGGTCGCGGCCTCGCGCTCGGCATCGGTGCCCGGCAGGGCAGCCGCCTGACCGGCGAACGAGAGCAGGCCGCCCTCGAGGTGCCGCTCCGCGAAGAGGAGTACGGCGAGCAGGCCGATCACCAGGATCAGCAGCCACAGGTAGATCGTCGGCCCGTCCAGGGCGAGCGCACCCATCACCGCGAGGCGTCCGCTTCCCGGGTGGGTGTCGCCGAGGTTCAGCCGGTTGAACACGATGATCGTCTCGACGATCGCTGCGACCGTGCCGCCGAGCGCGAGCACCGTCTGGACGACGTACCGCAGCCGCCGGGGCACGAACGCCTCCACGAGCACGCCGACCACGGCGACGCCGAGGATGATCAGCACCGGAGCGATCAGGCTGTACTCGACGCTGGGCGCCTTGAAGGGGGTCACTGGCCGGCCTCCGGGTTTGAAGCAGCACTGTCGGCGCCGACCTTGGGCGCCGGGTCCGAGGACCCCACTTGTGCCAGCGTGTCGTGGACGGCCGGGTTGATGATCGAGAGCAACGGCTTCGGGAAGAAGCCGAGCACCACGATCAGCAGCAGCACCGGCGCGAGCGCGGTGATCTCCCGGGCGTTGAGGTCCTTGATATCGCCGACACCTTCGGCCGTCGGCCCGGTCATCGTGCGTTGGTACATCAACAGGATGTAGAGCGCGGCGAGCACGATGCCCAGCACCGCGAAGGCCGCGGCCCACGGCGAGTAGACGAACGAGCCGACCAGCACCAGGAACTCCGAGACGAACGACGACAACCCCGGCAGCGACAACGACGACAGGCCGGAGATGAGCAACAGCCCGGCGAGCACCGGGGCCACCTTCTCGACACCGCCGTAGGAGCTGATCAGCGGCGAGCCACGCCGCTTGATCAGGAAGCCGGTGACGAGGAACAGCGCCGCCGTCGAGAGACCGTGGTTGAACATGTAGAGGTTCGCGCCGGTCTGGCCCTGGCTGTTCATCACGAAGATGCCGAGCACGATGAAGCTGAAGTGCGACACCGAGGTGTACGCGATCAGTCTCGGGATGCTGTCCTGCGCGATGGCCATCAGGCCGCCGTAGAGGATCGTGAAGATCGCCAGCACCACCACGACCGGGGTCGCCCAGTGCGATGCCTCGGGGAACAGTCCCAGGCAGAACCGGATCATCCCGAAGGTGCCGATCTTGTCCAGGATGCTGACCATCAGCACGGAGGTGCCGGGGGTGCCCTGCTCGGCCGCGCCGGGCAGCCAGGTGTGCACCGGGAACATCGGCACCTTGACCGCGAACGCGATGAAGAAGCCGAGGAACAGCCAGCGTCCGGTTGCCGTGCCGAGGTGCATGTGCTGCAGGTCGCTGAGGAGGTACGTCGGACCGCCGGGCGACTTCGCCGAGACGACGTAGAGCCCGATCACCGCGGCGAGCATGATCAGTCCGCCGCCGAGGTTGTAGAGCAGGAACTTCACTGCGGCCCGAGCGCGGTCAGGTCCGCCGTAGCCGCCGATCAGGAAGTACAGCGGGATCAGGGTTGCCTCGAAGAGGACGTAGAACAAGAACACGTCGGTCGCGAGGAAGACGCCGAGTGCGAGGCCTTCGAGGAAGAGCATCCACGCGAAGAACGCGTGCGGGCTCCAGCGGCCTTCGTCGCCGTCGTTCCAGGACGCGAGGATGACGACCGGCACCACGATCGTGGTCAGCAGCACCAGGGTGAGGCCGATGCCGTTGAGCCCGAGGGAGTAGTGCGCACCGAAGAGCTTGATCCACTCGTGGTTCTCGGTGAACTGCATGCCCTTGGCGGTGTCGTACTTCAGCGCAATGACCGCAGAGAAGACCAGTGTCGCGAGCGAGGCACCGAAGGCGATCAGCTTCGGCAGGGCCAGAGCGGACGACCGCGGCACGAGGGCCACCACGATCGAGGCCGCGATGGGGAACAGGAACAGGATGCTCAGCCAGGGGAAACTCATCAGAGGTTCACCACCAGGAGTGCCAGGACCACGATCGCGGCACCACCGAGCATCGACAGTGCGTAGGTGCGCACGTAGCCCGTCTGCGCCAGCCGGAGCCGGTTGGCGATCGCGGTCAGGGAAGTCGCGATCCCGTTGACGAACCCATCGACGGCGGTGCGGTCGAACGTGTCCAGGTCGCGGATCAGCCGGTCACCCGGACGCATCAGGATCTCCTCGTTGAAGGCATCGCCGTACAGGTCTGCGCGGGCGGCCCTGGTGAAGACCGACACCTTCTCGGGCGCCACCCTCGGCACCTCCTGGGCACCGACGAGCAGCCAGGCAGTCGCGACTCCGACCGCCACCACGAGGACGGCGAGAGCGCTGATCGCGAGCGACGGGATCGGCGGGGACGACTCGTGCGGGACGCCCACGACCGGCGAGAGCCAGTCCACGATCCAGTTGCCGGCCAGCAGCACACCGCCGAGGACCGACAGCGCAGCCAGCGCGATCAGGGGGTAGGTCATCACCTTGGGCGACTCGTGGGGGTGGACGTCCTTCTCCCAGCGCTTGTTGGTGAAGTACGTCATCAGCATCAGCCGGGTCATGTAGAAGCCCGTGATGCCGGCGCCGAGCAGGGCACACAGGCCGACCACCCAGTTCTCGGTCAGCGCGGTCTCGATGATCTTGTCCTTGGACCAGAAGCCGGAGAACCCGGGGAAGCCGATGATCGCGAGGTAGCCCATCGCGAACGTCGCGAACGTGATCGGCATGGCCTTGCGGAGCGCCCCGTAGTGCCGCATGTCGACGTCATCGTCCATGCCGTGCATCACCGAGCCGGCGCCGAGGAACATGTTGGCCTTGAAGAACCCGTGCGTGAGCAGGTGGAAGATCGCGAAGGCGTAGCCGACGACGCCGAGCCCGGAGGCCAGGATCATGTAGCCGATCTGGCTCATCGTCGAGCCGGCGAGCGTCTTCTTGATGTCGTCCTTCGCGCAACCGATGATCGCGCCCCACATCAGCGTGATGCAGCCGATGATCACCACACCGGTGCGCGCATCGGGAGCGTTGGTGAAGATGAAGTTCGACCGGACGATCAGGTAGACACCGGCGGTGACCATCGTCGCCGCGTGGATCAGCGCGGAGACCGGGGTGGGGCCCTCCATCGCGTCGAGGAGCCAGGACTGCAACGGGAACTGCGCCGACTTGCCACAGGCAGCGAGCAGGAGCAGCAGGCCGATCGCGGTCAGGGCCGCCTTGGAGGCATGCGGGGCATTGGCCGAGACGACCGTGAACGCGGTCGAGCCGAACGTCACGAACATCAGCCCGGCACCGAGCGACAGGCCGATGTCGCCGACCCGGTTGACGATGAAGGCTTTCTTGGCCGCAACCGCGGCGGAGGTCTTGTGCTGCCAGAACCCGATCAGGAGGTACGACGCGAGGCCGACGCCTTCCCAGCCGAGGAACACACCGACGTAGTCACCGGCGAGCACGAGCGTCAGCATCGCGGCGACGAAGAGGTTGAGGTAGCCGAAGAAGCGGCGACGACGCTCGTCGTGCTCCATGTAGCCGATCGAGTAGACGTGGATCAGCGAACCGACCCCGGTGATCAACAGCAGGAAGAGCGCGGAGAGCTGGTCGTAGAGAAGGCTGATCTCGACCTTGTAGTGCCCCGCGCTGAACCAGGTCCACAGGTGCTGGCTGACGGACCGGTCCGCCGAGTCGCGACCGAGCAGGGTGATGAACAGGATCAGGCTGACCACGAAGGACAGCACCGCCATCGCCGTACCGATCAGGTGGCCGAACTTGTCGAGCCTCCTGCCGCCGAGCAGCAGGACCACGGCACCGAGTGCGGGCAGCGCAATCACCAGCCAGAGCAGGGTGAACGCTCCGTGGGCGCTGGTCGGATCCACCACGGGGGCAGCGGACATGGGAACGAGCATCACTGGTGCCACCTCAGTACTTCAGCAGACTGGCGTCGTCGACCGAGGCCGAGCGTCGGGTGCGGAAGATGGTCATGATGATTGCCAGCCCGACAACCACTTCGGCGGCCGCGACGACCATCACGAAGAACGCCGCGATCTGGCCGTCGAGGGTGCCGCTGGAGCGGCTGAACGTGATCAGCGCGAGGTTGCTCGCGTTGAGCATCAGCTCGACACACATGAACATCACGATGGCGTTGCGCCGGACGAGTACGCCGATGCTGCCGATCGAGAAGAGGATCGCGGACAGCACGATGAACGGGGTGGCGCTCACTTCTCACTCCCGTCGGTCGAGATCTCGTCGGCTGGGTCGATCATCATGTGCGCGACATCGGCGGCCATCTCAGGCACGGACTTCACCGTGCCGCGAGCCGCCAGTACCCGGGAGATCGATGCCTCGGAGGCGGTGCCGTCAGGCAGCAGCGCCGGGGTGTCGACCGCGTTGTGACGGGCGAAGACACCGGGTGGAGGCAACGGGCCGAGGTGCTTGCCGTGGTCTGCGTAGTCGCGCATCCGCTGGGCGGCCATGTCGGCCTGGGTCAGCTTCGGGGTCAGGCGCTCGCGGTGGGCGAGGACCATTGCTCCGAGGGCGGCCGTGATCAGCAGCGCCGAGGTGGCCTCGAAGGCGAACACGTAACGGGTGAAGAGGATCTGCGAGATCGCTGGGACGTTGCCGCCCTTGTTGGCCGTGTCGAGTCCGGTGACCGCACCGACGGAGATCTGCGCGACGCCGAGCACCAGCGTCCCCGCGAAGACCAGGCCGATGATGATCGCCCAGAGCCGCTGGCCCTTGATCGTCTCGATGACCGAGTCGGAGGAGTCGACGCCGACGAGCATCAGCACGAACAGGAAGAGCATCAGGATCGCGCCCGTGTAGACGATGATCTGGACCGCGAAGAGGAACGGTGCGTCCTGGACGACGTACAGCACGGCCAGCGACATCATCACCACCGCCAGCAGGATTGCGGCGTGCACCGCCTTCCGGGCGAACAGCATCCCGAGCGCGGCCACCACCATCACCGGAGCGAGGATCCAGAACGCGATCATTCGTCGCCTCCCGGCGCTCGCGTGGTGCCGCGGTAGTAGTCACCCTCGTCGTTGCCGAGCCGCATCGGGTGCGGGGGCTGCTCCATGCCGGGCAGCAACGGCGCGAGGAGGTCCTGCTTCTCGTAGATCAGGTCCGCGCGGTTGTTGTCGGCGAGCTCGTACTCGTTGGTCATCGTCAGGGCCCGCGTCGGGCAGGCCTCGATGCAGAGCCCGCACAGGATGCAGCGCAGGTAGTTGATCTGGTAGACGCGGCCGTAGCGCTCACCGGGTGAGAACCGACCGGATCCGTCTCCGGTGTCATCGGAGTTCGACGCACCCTCCACGTAGATCGCGTCGGCCGGGCACGCCCAGGCGCACAGCTCGCAGCCGATGCACTTCTCGAGTCCGTCGGGCCACCGGTTGAGCTGGTGACGGCCGTGGAACCGCGGAGCGGTCGGCTTCTTCTCGAACGGGTACTGCTCCGTGACGACCTTGCGGAACATCGTCCGGAAGGTCACGCCGAACCCGGCGACCGGGTCCCAGAGCTGTTCCTTCAGGGTGGCCACTACTGGTCCTTCCCGATAGTCCCGGTGGTTGAGCCCGTGGTCGAGCCCGCCGCGGTGGTCGAGCTCGTCGAGACCACGCCCACCCCGGTGGTCGAGCCTGTCGAGACCATGCCCGGCATCGGCGGCACGGGATAGCCGCCGGCGAAGGCATCGAAGGGAGCGGGTTCGGCTTCCTCACCCGGCTCGGGCTTGTTGCGGGCCATCAGCTCGTCGACCAGGAGGAGGACGAGGATCAGGCCGAGGAGTACGCCGGCCGCGGCCCACAGGAAGCTCCGGTCGATGTGGCTCTGGGTGTTGACCGCCCGGAAGGTGGCGACCGCGATGATCCAGACCAGCGAGATCGGGATCAGCCGCTTCCAGCCGAACGCCATGAACTGGTCGTAGCGCAGCCGTGGCAGCGAACCTCGCAGCCAGATGAACACGAAGATGAAGAGCATCACCTTGGCCATGAACCAGAGGAACGGCCAGTAGCCGGTGTTCGAGCCGTCCCACAGCGAGAGCGGCCACGGTGCCCGCCAGCCGCCGAGGAACAGCGTCGTGGCGAGCGCGGAGACAGTCGCCATGTTGATGTACTCGGCGAGGAAGAACAGCGCGAACTTCAGCGAGGAGTACTCGGTGTGGAAGCCGCCGACGAGCTCGCCCTCGGCCTCGGGGAGATCGAACGGCGCGCGGTTGGTCTCACCGATCATCGAGATCACGTAGATCACGAACGACGGGAAGAGCATCACGCCGAACCAAAGTCGCTGCTGGGAGTCCACGATCTGCGAGGTGGACATCGAGCCGG